>DASXDD010000046.1:0-20015 GCA_036490775.1 Solirubrobacteraceae bacterium
ACCCCTCTCTTCGGTGAAGAACCCTATCCTTCGACCCCCGCGAAGAAAGGAATAGATGGCAACCGCCGCCACCAATTACAAGGTCGCCGACATCGACCTCGCAGAGTTCGGGCGTAAGGAGATCGCCCTCGCCGAGGTGGAGATGCCCGGCCTGATGCAGACCCGCGAGGAGTTCGCGACGCGCCAGCCGCTGAAGGGGGCGCGGATCACCGGGTCGCTCCACATGACGGTGCAGACCGCCGTGCTGATCGAGACCCTGACCGCCCTCGGCGCCGAGGTCCGCTGGGCGAGCTGCAACATCTTCTCCACGCAGGACCACGCCGCGGCCGCGATCGCCGCCGCCGGCATCCCGGTCTTCGCCTGGAAAGGCGAGACTCTCGAGGAGTACTGGTGGTGCACCGAGCAGGCCCTGGCCTGGCCCGATGACGAGGGCCCGAACATGATCCTCGACGACGGTGGTGACGCGACGCTGCTCGTCCACAAGGGCGCCGAGTACGAGCGCGCGGGCGCGGTCCCCGACCCGTCGACGGCCGACTCGGAGGAGTTCGCGCTGATCCTCACCGTCCTGCAGCGGTCGCTGGAGCAGGACAACCAGCGCTGGACCAAGATCGCCGAGGGGATCCAGGGCGTCACCGAGGAGACGACGACCGGCGTGCACCGGCTCTACCAGTTCGCCGAGCAGGGCCAGCTGCTGTTCCCCGCGATCAACGTCAACGACTCGGTCACGAAGTCGAAGTTCGACAACAAGTACGGCTGCCGCCACTCGCTGATCGACGGCATCAACCGCGCCACCGATGTGCTGATCGGCGGCAAGGTCGCGGTCGTCTGTGGCTACGGCGACGTCGGCAAGGGCTGTGCGGAGTCGCTGCGCGGACAGGGCGCGCGCGTGATCGTCACCGAGATCGACCCGATCTGCGCGTTGCAGGCGGCGATGGACGGCTACCAGGTCGCGCGTCTGGAGGACGTCGTTCAGAGCGCCGACATCTTCATCACCTCGACCGGCAACAAGGACGTGATCACCGCCGCCGACATGGCGCAGATGAAGCACCAGGCGATCGTCGGCAACATCGGCCACTTCGACAACGAGATCGACATGGCCGGACTGGCGAAGACGCCCGGCGTAGAGCGGATCAACATCAAGCCGCAGGTCGACGAGTGGAAGTTCGAGGACGGGCACGCGATCCTCGTGCTGTCCGAGGGACGGTTGCTGAATCTCGGCAACGCGACCGGCCACCCGAGCTTCGTGATGTCGAACTCGTTCACCAACCAGGTGATTGCGCAGATCGAGTTGTTCGGCAACCGCGACGACTACGAGAACCGCGTCTACACGCTGTCCAAGCAGCTCGACGAGAAGGTCGCGCGGCTGCACCTCGACGCGCTCGGGGTCAAGCTGACCGAGCTGACCGACTCGCAGTCCGCTTACCTCGGCATCCCGGTGCAGGGCCCGTACAAGTCAGACCACTACCGCTACTAGACCGGCCCCACCCGCGCCGGCCGGCCTGCGCGGCGAGACGATGGCTTCGGCCGCGATCCCGCCTCATGACGTCGCCGACCTGAGCCTCGCGCCTGAGGGCGCGGCTCAGATCGGCTGGGCGAGCGAGCAGATGCCGGTGCTGCGGCGGATCCGCGAGCGTTTTGAGCGCCAGCGCCCGCTCGAGGGCGTACGGATTGCTGCCTGCCTGCACGTCACCGCCGAGACCGCGAACCTCGTGCTGACGCTGGTCGCCGGCGGCGCGACGGCGGCGCTGTGCTCGGCCAACCCGCTGTCGACCCAGGACGACGTCGCCTCATCGCTGGTCTCTGATCACGGGGTCGAGGTGCGCGCGCTCTACGGCGAGGGGATCGACACCTACGCCCAGCACATCCACGCGCTGCTGGCGGGCAAGCCACAGATCACGCTCGACGACGGCGCCGATCTGCTCGTGACCGCGCACGAACTCGGCGGCGATGCGCTGAACGGGCTGATCGGCGGTACCGAGGAGACGACGACCGGGCTCGTGCGCCTGCGCAGGATCGAGGAGCAGGGCAAGCTCGCATGTCCGGTGCTTGCCGTCAACGAGGCGCGCGCCGAACGCGCGCTCAACGATCGCCACGGGACCGGGCAGTCGGCGCTCGACGGGATCTTGCGGGCGAGCCACGTGCTGCTCGCGGGCCAGACGGTGGTGGTCATCGGCTACGGCTGGGCGGGCCAGGGGATCGCCGAGCGCGCCCGCGGCGCCGGCTCGGCCGTGATCGTCTGCGAGGTCGACCCGCTGCGCGCGCTCGAGGCGCGGATGGCCGGGTATCAGGTGATGCCAGCCCTGGCCGCGGCGCAGCTCGGCGACATCTTCATCACCGTCACCGGCTCGCGCCGAGTGCTGCACGGTGAGCACTTCGAGCGGATGAAGGACGGCGCGCTGCTCGCCAACGCCGGCCACTTCGACGTCGAGCTCGACCTCGCGGAGCTGCGCGGGCTGGCGGTGTCCGAAGAGCGGGCGGTGCGGCCGTTGGTGGCGCAGTTTGAGCTCGCCGATGGGCGCCGCCTGAACCTGCTGGCACAGGGGCGCGTCGTCAACCTGGCGGCGGCCGAAGGCCATCCGGCGGCAGTGATGGATGTGTCGTTCGCACTCCAGGCGCTGTGCATCGAGGAGCTCGTGCGGCGCCGCGGCGAGCTCGGCCCCGGCGTCCACGCGGTGCCGGCGTCGATCGACCAGGAGGTCGCGCGGCTCAAGCTCGACGCGCTCGGGGTCGAGATCGACGAGCCGACCCCGGAGCAGGCGCACTATCGGGAGAGCTGGACTTAGAGGCTTTGCGACGGCCTCTTCCGCAGGGTCGGATGCAAAACAACGAAATAGTCGTCGTCTCCCGTCCAGCCTTGGCGATCGGCCGTAGGATCCGCGGATGCCCACGGCAACCAAACCCCGCGCGGTACGCGGCGGAATCGACCTCGGCGGCACGAAGATCGAGGCCGTGATCGTCGACGCGCGCAACAACGTGCTCGGTCAGGCGCGGCGTCCGACGCCGACCGAAGGCGGACCTCAGGACGTCGTCAAGCAGCTCGTCGGAGCCGTCCGCGAGGCGGCCGGCGCCGCACACCTCGACACGCATGAGCTGCAGGGGATCGGCGTCGGCTCGCCCGGAGTCGTCGACTCCGCGACCGGCTCGGTCTCGGGCGCGCGCAACCTCCCTGGGTGGGAGGGCCACTACGCGCTCGCCAGCGCGCTCTCGAGGGAGCTCGGCACACCGGTGGTCGTCGGCAACGACGTCCAGGTCGCGACCGACGCCGAGTTCAAGCTCGGCGCCGGCAAGCCGTACAAATCGATCCTCGGCGTGTTCTGGGGAACCGGCGTCGGTGGCGGCCTGATCCTCAACGGCAGGCCGTGGACCGGACGCGGCGGCGCCGGAGAGATCGGGCACGTGGTCGTCAAGGTCGGCGGCCGCCGCTGCCCGTGCGGGCGGCGCGGATGCATGGAGGCCTACGCCGGCCGCGCCGCGCTGGAGCGGCGTGCACGCAAGCGGATCAAGAAGGGCACCAAGAGCGACCTGCTCAAGCTGATGAAGCAGCACGGCCGCACGCGGCTGACGAGCGCCGTCTGGGAGCACGCGCTGCACCGCGGCGACAAGCTCACGGTGCGGCTGATCGACGATGCGGTCACCGCGCTCGGCGCCGGCGTCGCATCGACCGTCAACATCCTCGACGTCGAGGCCGTGATCATCGGTGGCGGGCTCGGAGTGCGGCTCGGTGAGCCGTTCGTCGAGCGGATCGGGGCGGCGATGCGACCGCACCTGTTCAACGACTCCGAGCCGCCGGACATGCACCTCGCCGCGCTCGGCGACCTCGGCGGCGCGATCGGCGCGGCGCTGCTCGCCAAACCGACCCGCTCACCGCGTTAACGTCGCCTAAACACGGCTCTCTGGCTAACGGCCCCACTCTCTGGCAGGATTGCGCCGGGCGCCGAATACGAGACGTAGAGGGGAGAGGGTTTCAAATTAGGCCTCCGGGGAGTACGGCACGAATGCCATGGAAGGACACCGGGCGCAAAAGCCTCGGGCCTCCGCCAACAGACAGGGTCTCGATCAAGGCATGATCGCGCGCGTCGCTGCGGTCGCCGCGCTCGCGGGCGCGGTCGTTCTCGTCGTGCTGATCCTCTTCGGAGGCGGCCCGAGCTATACGCTGACCGCGGAGTTTCAGGACGCCGGCGGCCTGGTCCCCGGCAATCTCGTGATGATCGGTCCGGCGACGGTCGGGTCGGTTCAGTCGGTGGGATTGGGACCCAGTGGCCAGGCCGAGATCAAGCTCGCGGTCGACTCGGGAGCCTCGCCGCTGCACCAAGGCACGATCGCGCGGGTTTACGAGAACTCGCTGTCGGGGATCGCCGGGCACTACGTAGTGCTCGAGCCCGGCTCGCCGCAGGCGCCCCAGATCCGCAACGGCGGCGTGATCGGCGAGAGCCACACAGCCTCGTTCGTCAGCCTCGACCAGCTGTTCAACACGCTCGGTCCCGCGACCCGGAACGGTCTGCGCGGCTTCATCCGCGGCGAGGCCGCGAGCATCGACGGACGCGCGCCGGAGGCTCACAAGACGATCGAATACTTCGCGCCGGCGCTTGCGAGCACGAGCAACGTCACCCACGAGCTCGCGCGCAGCGAGCCGGAGTTCGACGCCCTCCTGGTTCAAGGGGCGAAGGCGCTTCAGACGCTGGCGTCGCGCACCACGCAGCTCTCGCAGCTGGTGTCCAACACGAACGCGACGACCGGCGCGATCGCCAGCCAGAGCCAGAATCTCGAGCAGACGCTCACCCAGCTTGCACCGACGCTGCGGCATTCAACCGCGACGTTCGCCGGTCTTCGGTCGACGCTGGACACGCTCGATCCGCTGGTCGCCCAGTCGATCCCCGCGTCGCGCCGGCTCGCGGAGTTCGCCTCGTCGCTCGGGCGGCTGACGCGGCTCTCGATCCCGACCGTCGGGAGCCTCAGCTCGCTGATCCGCAATCCCACCGGGGGCGGCGACCTGATCTCACTGCTGCAGGCGACGCCGAGCCTCGCGCGTCTGGCGAAATCGTCGTTCCCGAGACAGATCAAGCTGTTCAACGACTCCCAGGCGCAGGTCGACACGTTCCGTCAATACACGCCGGACGTGGTCGCAGCGCTGACGAACATCGGGCAGATCGGCGGCTACTTTGACGCCAACGGCCACTATGCGCGCACCCAGCCGTTCTTCGGGGCGTTCGGCGTCGACGGTTCCAATCAGCTGACCGACCGGCCGCCGTCGGAGCGCTTCGACGGCCTCCAGGTGGCGAGATCGCGCTGTCCCGGCTCTGCTGCACAGCCGGCGGCCGACGGCTCCTCGCCGTGGCTGGTCCCGGGCTGCAGCAACCTCACGGTACCGCCCGGCCCATGAGACGACTGACGATGATCGCGGTCGCGCTGCTCCTGGCCATCGGTGCCACGGTCGGGGTCGCCAGCTCGTCGACGGGCAAGGCGCCCGTCTACCAGGTCCGCGCGATCTTCGACGACGCCGCGTTCGCGGTGCCGGGCGAGGACGTGCGTGTCGCGGGCGCGCCCGTGGGCTCGATCCAATCCCTCGATGTGTGCACCAACTCGCCGTGCCCCGAGGGGGAGCCGCTCAACAAAGCCGCGGTCACGATCACGATCGACAATCCCCACTTCACGCCGTTCTACGCCAACGCACATTGCGCGATCCGTCCGCAGTCGGTGATCGGCGAGAAGTACGTCGACTGCGAGCCGGGCTCATCGTCGGCCCCCAAGCTCAAGCAGATCACCAGTGGGCCCGGGAAGGGCTCGTACCTGCTTCCGGTGGCGCAGACGACCTCGCCGGTCGACTCCGACATCGTCCAGGACATCTCCCAGCAGTCGATCCGTGAGCGATTCGCGCTGATCCTCGATGAGCTCGGGACTGGCCTCGCAGCGCGTGGCTCGGATCTGAACGCAGTGATTCACCGAGCCAACCCGGCGCTGGGGCAGACCGACCAGGTCCTGAAGATCCTCGCGCGCCAGAACCGGGTGCTCGCGCGCCTCGCGACCGAGTCAGACGCGGTGCTGGGGCCGCTGGCGCGCGCCAAGCGGCAGCTCGCGGACTTCGTCGTCCAGGCGAATACCACGTCGCAGGCCAGCGCAGCGCGCGCCGCCGATATCTCTCGCTCGTTCCAGCTGTTCCCGACGTTCCTGCGCCAGCTGCGCCCGCTCGTCACCGATCTCGGCGCGCTCGCCGATCAGGGGACTCCGCTGATGACGTCGCTGGCGCAGAGCGCGGCCTCGGTCTCGCGTCAGTTCGAGAACCTGGCGCCGTTCGCGAAGGCCGCCCGGCCGGCGCTGATCGCGCTCGGGAACGAGTCCCAGCAATCGCAGCCGGCGCTGCTGGCGACGCTGCCGCTGGCTCACCGTCTCAATCGGCTCGGCACTCAGGCGGTGCCGACCGCCGAGTCCTTGGACCAGCTGACCTCGAGCCTCAACCAGACCGGCGCGATCGAGTCCCTGATGTCGCTGCTGTTCAATGGCGTCAGCGCGACGAACGCGTTCGACAGCTTCGGTCACTTCGCCCGAAACGAGCCGATCGTCGGAAGCTGCGCGTCGTACGTCAAGCGCGCGGTTCCGGGGTGCACGGCGAACTTCGGCGCGGCGGCCGCCGCAGCGACGGCCAGCGGCACGGCGGGCCGGGTCGTGCGCCAGGCGGTGGCGCAGGCCAAGGACGTCTCGTCGCAGTCCAGCGGTCAGTCAAACCAGGCGCTGCAGGGCCTGCTCGGCTACCTGATCGGAAGCGACCGGTGAGGCGAACTCCTTCACGTACCCCCGGGGTTTTCTCCAACCCGATCCTGATCGGGGCGCTGACCGTGCTCGTGGCGATCGTCGCGGTCACGCTCGCCTACCAGGCCAACAACGGCCTGCCGTTCGTGCCGAGATACACACTGCACCTGCAGATCAGCGACGCGAGCGAGGTGACGCGCAACGTCGAGGTCCACATGGGCGGCGCCCTGGTCGGCGAAGTCACCAACGTCGAGCCGGCTCGCGACGCGTCGGGAGCCCCGGTCGCGCTGATGACGCTGAAGCTCAACAAGGACATCGAGCCGCTACCGGTCGACTCCAGGTTCGACGTCAGGCTGAAGGGTGCGATCGGCCTGAAGTACATCGATGTGACCAAGGGCCATTCCACGCGGACCTATGCCGAGGGCGCGACCGTGCCGTTCAGCCAGTCGAGCACCGAGGTGGATCTCGACCAGGTGCTGGGGATCTTCGATCCCAAGACCCGAGTCGGCGTCCAGCAATCCACGATTGGCTTCAGCGATACGTTGGCCGGTCGCGGCAGCGACATCAACGACGCGATCGGAGCGTTCCGGCCGCTGCTGACCGATCTCGGGCCGGTTGCGCGCAACCTCGCCTCCAAGCGCACGAACCTAGGCGGGTTCTTCCGTGGGCTGGAGGCGTTCTCCGGCGCGCTGGCGCCGGTGGCCCAGGCCCAGGCGGATCTGTACGTCAACCTCGACTCGACTTTCCGCGCGATCGCTCCGGTCGCGGTCCCGTTCCTGCAGGAGTGGATCAGCCAGACACCGCCGACGTTCTCCGCAGTGATCAACGACAGCCCCAGGGTGCAGTCGTTCCTGCTCGATACGGCGGGCCTCTTCTCCGAGCTGCGCCCCGGCTTCGCCACGCTGCACGAGAGCGCGCCCGTGCTCGCCGACGCATTCGCCGCCGGAACCCGCAACCTGCCCGGCACGATCGCGCTCGACGCGCGGCTGCTGAGCCTGGCGCAGCGACTCCAAACCTACGCGGAGACCCAGGCCGTGAGCGCCGGGCTCGATCGCGTGACGCAGACGCTCCAGAGCCTGCGCTCCCCGCTGGCGTTCCTGACCCCCGCGCAGTCAACGTGCAACTACGTAACGCTGTTTTTGCGCAACACCAGCAGCGTCCTCGGCGAGCGCTTTGGCAACGGCACCGCGCTGCGGTTCAACGTGGTCGTGATCGACGACGTGCCCGGAGGCGAAGCCGTGCCGTCGAGCCGCCCGTACACGAACGAGGTCACCAGCGGCAGCGCCTCCGGAAACAACGGTGAGAGCGGACCGCTGCACGTCAACCCGTATCCGAACACGGCGAGCCCGGGCCAGCCACATGAGTGCGCCGCCGGCAACGAGCCTTACGTCTCAGGCTCGTTGATCGGCAACCCGCCAGGGAAGCTCAGCGCCACAACCGAGAAGACGACGAGGCCCAAGGGATGAGGCGACACACGCCGCGTGTTTCCGCCTTCGCCGCCGGCGTGATCGCCATTCTCGTGATCGCGGTCGCGTGCTACTTCGTGTTCGGCGGCTCGGCGTCGCTCTCGAACTCGTCGTATCAGCTGAAGGCGATGTTCACCACTCAGACCGAGCTGCACATCCCCTCGCCGGTGCGGATCGCCGGCGTAGACGTCGGTGAGGTGACCGGGGTCACGCACATCGCGGGCTCGTCGCCCGTCGGCGTGGTGACGATGACGATCAACAAGAACGGGCTGCCGATCCATGCCGACGCGACCGTCAAGATCCGCTCGCGGATCTTCCTGGAGGGCAACTTCTACGTCGATCTGCAGCCGGGAACGCCCTCGGCGCCGATCCTGAAGTCAGGCGCGACACTGCCGGTCGGGCAGGCCACTGGGCCGGTCCAGCTCGACCGCGTGCTCGCGGTCCTCAACTCCGACGCCCGGACCAACCTCGAAACGCTGTTGCGCGGCCTTGGCGCGTCGCTCGACAGACGTCCGACCGCGGCCCAGGACGCAAACCAGGACCCGATCGTTCGCGGGCTCACCGGAGGCGAGGCGCTCAACGAATCGCTGAAGTACTCACCCGACGCGTTCGAGGCGTCCGCGATGGTCAACCAGGCACTGCTGGGGGTCGCGCCGCACGACCTCTCGGGCGCGGTCAAGGGCAACGCTGAGGTGTTCCGGGCGCTTGCCGCGAGTGGCAATCAGCTGGCGGGTTTCGTCACTACGTTCAACAGGACGATGGCCGCGCTCGCCGCGCGGCAGCAGGATCTCAGCCAGACGATCTCGCTGCTGCCGCCGTTCCTGTCGGCCACTGAATCGTCTGACACGGCGCTCGACGCGTCGTTTGGCCCGACCAAGCAGTTCGCACGCGCGCTGACGCCGGGCATCCGCCAGCTGGGCCCGACGATCAATGCGGGCCTGCCGTGGCTTGCGCAGGCGAGCGCGCTGATGTCCCCGCAGGAGCTTGGCGGGCTGGTCAAGTTCCTGACGCCGGCGGTCCAGAACACGGCCTCGTCGCTGTCAGCCACGACGGCGCTGATCAAGCAGGCCGACCTGCTGACCCGCTGCTTTGACCACAACATCGTCCCGACCGGCAACCAGGTGATCGCAGACCCCCCGATTGGCACTGGGCAGCCGGTCTACCGCGAGCTATTCCAGAGTGCGGTCGGACTCGCCGGTGCGGCGCAGAACTTCGACGGCAACGGGCGCTACATCCGTGCCAACGCGGGCGGCGGCGACCAGCGGGTGACGACCCCGCAGCTCGGTGGCGGCCCGGCGTACGGCAACGCGGTTGTGCCCGCGCTCGGGACCCGGCCGGCGTTCGCGGGCACGGCGCCGCCGTTGCGCCGCGACGTCGCGTGCTACACCAATGCGCCTCCCCAGCTCAACCGCGTCGCGACGGGGCCCGGGTCGTGAAGCGCGCGATCGCCATCCACCGCAACGACTTCATCGCGGTCCTCGCGCTGGTCGCGCTTGCGCTCACCGTGGTGATCTACATCCTCGAGCACCAGCCGTCGTTCACGCTCGCCAAGAGCTACTACTCGGTCAAGGCCCAGTTCGCCACGGGCGCCGCGGTGACGGCCGGGCAGGGGCAGTCAGTCGACGTCGCGGGCGTGCAGATCGGACAGGTCGGCGGCGTCGATCTGCAGGGCGGTCGCGCGGTCGTGACGATGAACATCTACAAGAAGTACCGACCGATCTACCGCAACGCGACCGTGCTGCTGCGCCCGCGGACGCCGCTGAAGGACATGTACCTGTCGCTCGACCCCGGAACCCCCGACTCGGGTGCAGTCCCGAGCGGAGGCATGCTGCCGGTCGCCAACACCGAGCCGGACATCAACGTCGAGCAGATTCTCACGTCACTCGACGCCGACACGCGCAATTACATCCTGCTGCTACTCGGCGGCGGCGCGCAGCTGTTCCACGACGGCAACGCCACCGGGGCCGCGCCCAGCGTGCGGGCGGTGGCGGACCTGCAGGGCACGTTCAAGCGCTTCGCGCCGCTCAACCGGGACACGGGCACTTTCACGGCGCTTCTGAAGCAGCGCACGACCGCGATCCGGCGCTCGATCCACAACCTGCAGCGAGTGACCCAGGCGCTCGGATCGGTCGACGGAACGCTGACATCGCTGATCAACTCCTCCAACCGGAACTTCGCCGCGATCTCCTCCCAGGATGCGAACCTCAAGCAGGCCCTGACGCTGCTGCCGGGGACGCTTCAGGTGACGACCACCACGCTCGGCAAGGTGCAGTCGTTCGCCAACGCCAGCACGCCGGCGCTGCGCGGACTTGTGCCGTTCGCGCACGCATTCGGCCCGGCGCTGGAGGCCGCACGACCCCTGTTCCGCCAGACCACGCCCGTGATCAAGAACCAGCTGCGGCCGTTCTCGGTGGCGGTGCAGCCGGTCGCCCAGGCGCTGGCACCCGCGTCGCAGAAGCTGAGCGTCGCGACGCCGCACCTCACGAGCTCGGTGGCAGTGCTCAACGCGCTGTTCAACACGCTCGCCTATCAGCCACACGGCTCCGAGCAGGGCTACCTGTTCTGGGGCTCGTGGCTGAGCCACATCGCCAACTCGCTCACCGACATCCAGGACGCACAGGGACCGATCGTGCGCGGGCTGTTCATGGGCACGTGCTCGGAGCTGCAGCTGTTCGAAGTCGGCCTCGCGAACGCCAACCCGGCGCTCAAGCCGTTGCTCGCGCTGCTCAACGCCCCCGATTGGAGCAAGATCGGCGGCAAGTTCTGCCCGACGGCGGTGATCCCGTGAACACCCGAGCGCCCGGCGGTTCACGGATCATGGTGATGGTCGCGTTCGCCGGCTCGTGCGTCGGCTTGCTGCTGTTCCTGTGGCTGTCGTTCGGCGGCGCGACGCCGTTCGCGCCGGAGGGCTACCGGATCAACGCCGAGTTCGCCGACGCGGTCCAGCTCGCGCAGCAGTCAGACGTGCGGATCTCGGGCGTCAGCGTCGGCAAGGTGGTCGCGGTCTCGCTCGACAGGCACACCGGCCTGACCAAGGCCGTGATCCAGATCGAGAGCAAGTACGCCCCGCGGCCGGCGAACACGCACGCGATCCTTCGTCAGAAGTCGCTGCTCGGCGAGACCTACGTCGAGCTGACCCCGGGCTCCAAGAACGGGCCCAAGCTGCCCGACGGGGGCACGCTGCCGCGTGGCCAGATTGCCCCGACGGTCGAGCTCGACCAGATCCTGTCGACGTTCGACGCCACCACGCGCCGCGCATTTCAGACCTGGGTGCAGCAGGACGGGATCGCGTTGACCAACCGCGGGCAGCAGTTCAACGCGGCGATCGCGACGTTGTATCCGTTCGCGACCAACGTCGATTCGGTGCTCAACGTGCTGCGGCGCGACAGTGCCGCGACCACCGCGCTGCTCAGCGACGGCGGTCAGGTGTTCGGCGCGCTCGCGCGCTCGCCTGCGCAGCTGCGCGGCCTGGTCCGCAACTCCAACGCCGTGTTCGCATCGACCGCGGCGCGCAACCAGGCGCTGGCGGCGGCGATCAGGGCGTTCCCCGCATTCACGGTCGCCACCCGCCTGACGGTCGACCGTGTCAACCAGTTCGCGATCGAGGCCAAGCCGCTGATCGACGAGCTGAGGCCGGCGGCGAGGCAGCTGAGCCCGACGCTCGAGCAAACGGTCACGCTGGCGCCGGAGCTTCGGTCGCTGCTGCAGAACCTCGGGCCGCTGACGCAGGCTTCGAAGGCAGGGGTTCCCGCGTTCGAGCAGTTCCTCGACGCCAGCGTCCCGTGGCTCACACGGCTGAAGCCCTACCTCGGCAACTTCGTTCCGATCTTCAACTACATCAACGACTACCGGCGCGAGATCGCCGCGTTCTTCGCCAACAGCACGGCGACCACCCAGGCCACCGCTCAGAACATCACCCAGACCAAGCTCCTTCACTATCTGCGGATCTCCAACCCGGTCAACCCCGAGACGTTGACGAATTATTCGCGGCGGCTCGACAGCAACCGCGGCAACCCGTATATCGCGCCGGGCGCGTCTGCGCAGTTGCTGAATGGGCTCTCGGTTTTCGCGAACAACCTGTGCACCACCAACCCGCAGCCGAGCATTGGTCCGACGGTTCCCGCTAACCTCGTCGCGATCCTCGAAGGCGTCTACTACACAAAGACACCCGGCGGACCGCCGTGCAAGGGCCAGGCACCGCTCGGCGAGGCGACCACGGGACAGCAACAAGCCTTCCCACAACTTCAACCACTGCCATGAGCGCTGTGGCCGGCGCCGCTCGCAGAAAAAGACAACCGTCCCAAACCTAAAGGAGAGTCACTCTTGAGGCGGAAAATCATCATCCTGACGGCGTTGTTGACGCTAGTCGGGGCAACAGCGGCGTACGGAGCGCTAAACACCTACGCCGGCACCAACCAGACGTTCTCTAAAGGCTCCGGGTCACAGAAGAAGCCGCTCGGAATGAGCTTCAAGCAGACGCTGCAGGCCAACAACACCGACCCGTCGAAGGCGGCGGCGGTGCTCACCCACATCACGGTGAAGATCTACGGCCTGGTGTCAAACGCCAAGAACTTCCCGACGTGCAGCGCGACCGAGATGGAAGCGAAGAAGTCCGACTCGTTCTGCCCGAAGAAGTCGAAGTTCGCGACCGGGCTGGTGAACTCGCTGCTCGGCGACCCGACGCTGGCGCTGAGCAACCGGATCAAGTGCAACCCGAACCTCGACGTGTTCAACGCGGGCAAGGGCAAGCTGTGGTTCTTCTTCACCACGAAGACCGCGACGCAGTGCGCCGGCCTGACCACCGGCCAGACCGCGCCGTACCCCGGCACCGTCAAGCAGCAGGGCAAGTTCCAGATCGTCGACATCCCGCTGCCTGCTGACATCTCGACGCGCGTCGCCAACCAGCCGAACTTCTACGGTTCGCTGATCAAGGAGACGCTGAACTGGTCCAAGATCTCGACGAAGGTCAAGGGCAAGACCGTGTTCAACAACGTCTCGGTTGGCTGCAAGAGCGGCAAGCGCCCGTGGTCGGTCACGTACACCGCGACGACCAACGGCACCTCGAAGGAGACCCAGACGGTTAACGGCTCGTCGAAGTGCTGATCGCCTAACCGATCCAGTTCGTAGTCACAGCGGCCCGCCTTCGAGCGGGCCGCTGTCGTTCTGTGCTCAGGCGGCCTCTAGACGTTCAGCTCGCTGCGCTTCGCGCTCTGACTCGCTGAGCATCTTGACGAACAGCACGACGAGCGCGATCCCCATCACGATCGACTGCTCGAGCGCCATCGCGACGCCCGCGAGCGACTGATCCTCGAGCGGAGTCAACCCCCAGAAGTGCGGCTTGTGCGCGTAGAACGGATAGATCACGTGGGGCGCGAACGCGAGCACGATCCCGAGCAGTCCGACCAGCAGCTTGCCGCCGGTCATGTATGCGACCGAGCCGAGGCCCGCCAGCCGGTAGCGGCTGCGGATCGGCGACAGCACGTGCCACCAGTACAGCGTCCCGACCGCGAAGAAGCACGCGTGCTCGAGCACGTGGACGATCCCGTTGCCCTGGGCTCGGTCGTAGATCGACGGGATGTGCCACAGCCACAGCAGCCCGGCATACGCGATCACCGCGAACGCCGGATGCGCGATGAAGCCGGCGCGCCGCTCGATCGTCTGCAGACGCCGGGTGACGGGGCGCAACAGCACCTTGGTCAGGCCGAGGATCAGCAGGATCGGCGCGAAGTCGAGCAGCAGGATGTGCTGGACCATGTGCATCACCATCAGCTGATCGCCCAGCGAGTCAAGCGGCGACACGAGCGCCGCGAGGATCACGAGCAGCCCGCCGGCGAACAGGCTGAGCCGGCCGATGCTGGGCCGGTGCGAGCTGCCCGACGCTCGCGCGCGCCGCCAGCCGATCGCATACAGGACCGCCAGCGCGAGTACCCCGACCAGAACCGCAGGATCCAGCGACCAGGAAGTCTGAGGGCTCACGACCGTGGATTCTCCCCGATCCGCCGGGTGGTCGCGCATCGACAAATGTCCGGCCGGGGACTAATCTGATGTGTTCACCGCACACCCACACTTCCATCAAGGAGGTCGGCCGATGCGCATCGAGGTCAAGGGCCGCAACCTGCCCGTTACCGAGGACCTGAGGGAGCACGTCGCAAAGCGCTTTCGCAAGGTCGCCCGGCAGGTGTCGGAGCTGGCTGAGCTCGAGGTCGAGGTGTTTGAGGAGCGCAACCCCGCGATCGCCGACTCGCAGGTCGCCGAAGCGACGTTGCACCTCAAGGGAGTCACGCTCCGTGCACGCGACGCCTCGCCGGACCTCGTGCACTCCGTCAACCTGTGTGCAGATTCGCTGGCGGTCCAGGTCAAGCGCCACCGCGACAAGCGCCGCAAGCGCCGCGAGTCGCGTGCGGCGGCCGCCGAGCAGCTCGAGGCGACGCCGCCGGAGGTCACCGACGACGTGTCGTCGGCGGCCTAGCGGTCAGGTCTCCAGCGGCTCCAGCAGCCGGTGGCGCTCGCCGAGCGCGACAGCGACCGGATCCTTGCGGCGCGTGCGCCGCCGCCCGCGTCGGGGCACGGTCACGATGTCCTCGGGCGCCGGCGTGAGCTCGCACCGCTCGCAGTAGCCGGCGTCGTCGAGTCTGGAGTCGCAGGCGGCATGCCTGAACTCGCGGCTGCCCGAGTGGCGGTGGCGACCGCCCCAGGCAAGCAGCGCGTTTAGCACCGGCCACAGGTCGCGCCCGGCCGGCGTCAGTTCGTAGAGAAAGCGCCCGGCGTGCTGCGGATCGGGGCGGCGCTCGAGGATCTCGTCGTCGACGAGCCCCGAGAGCCGGTCTGAGAGGACCGCCTTGGGGACATCGAGGTGGGCCTGGAACTCGTTGAAGCGCCTGACCCCGTAGAACGCGTCGCGGACTATCAGCAGCGTCCAGCGCTCGCCCACCACCTCGAGCGCACGCGCCATCGCGCAGTCCTGCTTGTCGTATTCCTTGCCGAGCATGGGTGTCAGTCTAGCGCATAGCGGTTCAATGATCGAACTCAGTGTGCTACGGTGCCGTGAGTCCGGTCATTGAACTCATCACGGGAGGACAAGATGACGACGATCAGCTTGCGGGCGGGAAAGAGAGGGCTCCGCACAGCCGCACCGCCGGTGTGGTTGCCGATTGCCGCGATCCTGCTCGGGACCGGTTGGGGCTCTAATCAGTTCACGCCGATGCTGCTCGTCTACAGCCACACGCTCGGGCTCGGCACGGGCACGCTCGAGGCGCTGTTCGGCGCCTACGCGCTCGGCCTGATCCCGGCCCTGCTGTTGGCCGGGCCCCTGTCTGACGCGCGCGGGCGTCGCGCCGTTGTGATTCCCGCGGCCGGGCTGTCGCTGCTGGCTAGCGTGACGCTCGTCGCAGGGGCCAACGACGTCGCAGTGCTGTTCGTCGGCCGGCTGCTGGCAGGGATCTCCGCGGGCGCCGTGTTCGGCGCCGGCACGGCCTGGCTGCGCGAGGCCTCGCTGGCTCCGATCGGTGACTCCGACCAGACCACCGCGGCGCGCCGCGCGGCGATCGCGATGACCACCGGCTTCGCGCTGGGCCCGCTGGTGGCGGGGCTACTGGCCCAGTGGGCGCCGGATCCGCGCGTCACCGCGTATCTGCCGCACATCGCGCTGATGGTGATCGTGCTGATCGGCGCTCGCAGCGCTCCCGAGACGGTGCTCGGCGATCGGCGCGGCGCCGTGCGGCTGTCGATCCCGGCTGCACGCGACCCGCGCTTCCGGCGTGTAATCGCGCCGATGGCGCCGTGGGTGTTCGCGGTGCCGGCGGTTGCGTTCGCGCTGCTTCCAAGCATCGTCGGCGCCAATCGCGCGACCGACGGGATCGCGCTCACGGCCGCGATCGCATCGCTGGTCGCGCTCGCGGGCGTACTGATCCAGCCGGTCGCCCGGCGCATCGAGGCGCGCGGGGAGGGCCGTAGTGCCGGGACCGTCGGCTTGGTGGTGGCGACCGTCGGCTTGCTGCTCAGCGCCGTGGCCGCGGACGCGCAGGAGATCTGGCTGCTCGTGCCGTGCGCGCTGGTGCTCGGCTCGTCGTACGGGATGATCCTCGTGTCGGGGCTGATCGAGGTCCAGCGGCTGGCCGTCGACGGCGCCGTCGCGGGGCTCACGGCGGCCTACTACGTGCTCACGTACCTGGGATTTGCGGCTCCGTACTTACTCGCGATCGCGGCCCATGCGGCGGCATATCCGGTGCTGCTGACGATCACCGCGCTGCTGGCGCTGAGCACCGCGACGCTCGTCTTCAGGCGCGGCGCGACTTAGCGGGTCTCGAGCCCGGCGATGTTCATCAGCACCTCGGCGATCTGCTCCTTGGGCTCCTCGGGGTGGGCCAGCCACCAGCTGGCGACCGATTCGCCGGCACCGACGAACGCATGCGCGAATGCGTCGCGCCCCTCGAACAGGCGGCCGAGCATCGTCGCGATTCGCTCGCGGAGCTCGGCGACTTCGGCGGCGATCGACCCGCCCTGTGCGGTCGTCTCGCGGTGCAGCACCGTCCAACCCGACCCGTGCTCCGCGACGTAGGTCAGGAACGCCAGGATCCCGGCGTGCAGGCGCTCGCCTGCGGGAGCATCCGGCGCCGCGGCGGTGCGCATGCTCTCCAGCAGCCCCTGGCCTGAGCGGCGCAGATAGGCGACGTACAGCCCCTGCTTAGAGCCGAAGTAGTTGTAGAGCATCGGTTTGGAGATCCCGGCCGCGTCGGCGATCGCATCCATCGACGCGTCGTGAAAGCCGCTGCCGGCGAACGCCGCACCAGCGGCATCGAGCATCCGCTCCTCTCGCTCTGCGCGTGGGAGTCGGCGGCGACGGGTGGTGGAGTCGGCGGCCATCGTTACGAATAGCTTACTCCAGGGTAACGTTACTCAACAGTAACAAACTGGACGACCGCCGCGACCGGACTGGATGGAGCCGATGAGCCACGACTTCGTAGATCAGATGATGGACAGGAGCAAGGCGGGGGAGCTGCGCTCGCCGGTGTCCGAGACGCTTGGCATGCACCTGGTGAGCTACGGCCGCGGCGAGGCGGTCTATGAGATGGACGCCAGCGAGCAGTTAGGCAATCCGCTCGGGGTGATCCAGGGCGGAGTCGCGACGGCGCTCGCCGACGCGGCGATGGCGGCCGCCACGACGACGATGCTCGACGACGACGAGATCCAGAACAGCGCGATCACCACGATCGACATCTTCGCTCGCTTCATCCGTCCGGTGAACGCCAAGAAAGTGCAGCGGCTGCGAGCGCAGGCCACGGTCGTACGCGCCGGCGGAAGACTTGTATGGGCCGAGGCCGACGTGCTGGCCGATGGCGAGGTAGTCGGGAAGTTCGCGTCGACCGGCATCCGCGTGGCATTCGACCCGGCGGCGTACATCGCCGAACGGGGGTCGACGGATGAGTGAAAACGGCGCCGAGGTGATGGCCCGGTTCGTCGGGCCCGAGAACGTGCAGAGTGGACGCGAGTACCTGGAACAGCTCGATCCGGAGCTGCATCGCTACATCATCGAATTCGTCTACGGCGAGGTGTACGCCGGCGACACGCTCGATCCCAAGACGCGGGCACTGTGCACCGTCGCGATGCTGGCCTCGCTGGGCCAGCAACTGCAGCTCGGTGTCTATGTCCGCAGCGCCCGGCGCCAGGGCGCGACCGAGGAGGAGATCCGCGAGGTCCTGCGCCAGGTCGCGGTCTACGCGGGCTTTCCGACCGCCTGGAACGCGCTGGCGACGATGAAGGCCGCGCTTGGTGACTCCACAACGAACCAATCAGAAGGGCAGGCGCAATCATGAGCTTCTCGCTCGAGCTGACCGACGAGCAGTCGCAGCTTCAGACCAGGACCCACGAGTTCGCGCGCGACGTGATCCGCCCGGTCGCCGCCGAGTACGACCGGGCGCAGGAGTTCCCATGGCCAGTCCTCGAGGAGGCCGCGACCCGTGGTCTGTACGGCTGGGAGCTGTATGCGCAGCTGTCGGTCGACCCGACCGGCTTGTCGTTGCCGATCCTGATGGAGGAGCTGTTCTGGGGGTGTGCCGGGATCGGCCTGTCGATCGTGATGCCGGCGCTCGCGCTGGCAGCGATCCGACAGGCGGCCACCGACGAGCAGCTCGCCCGCTGGGCGCCGGAGTGCTTCGGCACCCCGGGCGACATCAAGCTCGCGGCGCTGGCGGTGACAGAGCCGAGCGGCGGCTCGGACATCCGCTCGATCCAGACCCGGGCCCGCAAGGACGGCGAGGACTGGGTGATCGACGGTCACAAGGTGTTCATCGGCAACGGCGGCATCGCCGATGTACACGTGGTCGTCGCGACGGTGGACCCGGAGGCAGGTCATCGGGGGCAGGGCGTGTTCATCGTCCCCAAGGGCACGCCGGGCCTCTCGATGTTGCGAAAGCTCGACAAGCTCGGCTGTCGCGCGTCGCACACCGGCGAGGTCATGTTCGAGAGCTGTCGCGTCCCGGGCGAGCACCTGCTGGGCGGCTGGGAGCGCCTGCAGGAGCGGATCGCCAAGGGGCGTGAGTCCGAGCAGGGCCGCAAGTCGCTCACGCCCGAGGAAGAGGCGGGTGCGGCGGCGGCCGTCCGGCGGCGCAGCTCGGCGGCGCTCGGAGCGTTCGAGCGCACCCGGCCGATGGTCGCCGCGCAGGCGATCGGGATCGCGAGGGCGGCGCTCGAGTTCGCCCGCGACTACGCATCTCACCGCGAGGCGTTCGGGCAGCCGATCATCGAGAACCAGGGGGTTGCGTTCCCGCTGGCGGACATCGCCGCCGATATCGACGCGGCGAGGCTGCTGACCTGGCGCGCGGCGTGGATGGCCGCGCAGCGCAAGCCGTTTGAGAACGCAGAGGGTTCGATGTCCAAGCTACGGGCGTCCGAGATCGCCGTGCACGCGTGCGAACAGGCGATTCAGACGATGGGCGGATGGGGCTACATCAAGGACTTCCCAGTCGAGAAGTGGTACCGCGACGCCAAGCTGTACACGATCTTCGAGGGCACGAGCGAGATTCAGCGGCTGGTCATCGGCCGCGCGCTGCGCGCTCGCGCGAGCTCGGATCCGCTGGACCGGCGCATGCTTTCGCCACAGTGATGTTGGCCCCGCGCACCCCCTCGGGGCGGCCCGGACCACTGCTACGCTAAGCCCATGTCCATCTTGGACCGCGCGCTGCGCATGGGCGAGGCCAAGAAGTTCAAGGCCTATGAGCAGCGTGTCGGACGCATCAACGGCTTCGAGCCCGAACTAGAGCATTACTCCGACGCAGAGCTGCGGGAAGCAGCCGACGAGCTGCGCGAGCGCGCGCGCAACGGCGAGGACCTCGACAGCCTGCAGTTCGAATGCTTTGCGCTGGTCCGCGAGGCATCCCGCCGCACCATGGGAATGCGTCACTTCGACGTCCAGCTGATCGGCGGCATGGTCCTCCATGACGGCGCGATCGCCGAGATGAAGACCGGCGAGGGCAAGACCCTGACCGCGACGCTGGCGGTGGTGCTCAACTCGCTCTCCGGGCGCGGCGTCCACCTCGTCACCGTCAACGACTACCTGGCGCGCCGCGACGCGATGTGGATGAAGCCGATCTACGACCTGCTCGGCGTGTCGATCGGCGTGCTGCAGAACATGCAGCCCTACGAGGAGAAGCGCGACGCGTACGCGGCCGACGTCACCTACGGGACCAACTCCGAGTTCGGTTTTGACTACCTGCGCGACAACATGGCGACGTCGCTGGAGGAGAAGGTCCAGCACGGCGGGCGCGAGAAGCCCGAGGAGGGCAAGTCGCCGTACCACACGTTCGCGAT
>DASXDD010000047.1:0-44878 GCA_036490775.1 Solirubrobacteraceae bacterium
ACGCGAGCTGGGTTCAGAACGTCGTGAGACAGTTCGGTCCCTATCTGCCGTGGGCGTTGGAGAGTTGAGAGGATTCGTCCCTAGTACGAGAGGACCGGGATGAACGCACCTCTGGTGTATCTGTTGTCCTGCCAAGGGCACCGCAGGTTAGCTACGTGCGGATCGGATAACCGCTGAAAGCATCTAAGCGGGAAGCCGGCCTCGAGATGAGCTCTCCCATCCCCTTGAGGGAGTAAGACCCCTGGAAGATCACCAGGTTGATAGGCCGGATCTGGAAGAGTGGTGACACTCGTAGGAGACCGGTACTAATGGGTCGAGGGCTTGACGGATATTTGATATCCGTGCATTGGCGCTGTGTAGTTTTGAGGGTCCGCGAGAGGCGGTCTCTACCGGTTTCCGGTGGCTATGGCGAGGGGGAAACACCTCTTCCCATTCCGAACAGAGCAGTTAAGCCCCTCCGCGCCGATGGTACTTGGCCTGAAAGGGCCTGGGAGAGTAGGTCGCCGCCGGTTTTTCTCTAATTCCAACAACGACGAATGCTTAGCGGTCGATGCGCGACGTAGTGAAGTTCTTCCGCGCTAACCCGCAGGCGTTCGTCCTGTTGGTGATCTGCGTCGTGCTCGGACTGGGCACGTTTCTCGCTGTCCTGTTCGGGCTGATATCCGCAAGCCCGGGCACGAACGCCGGCGAGCCCAGCGGAGCGGTGCCGGCTGCGCATCTCGCAGCTCACGTCGCGGTGCAGGTTGCGATGCTCGCGTCCGCGTAGCTTCCCCGCAGTATGTGGAGAATAGACAGCTGGGTGCCGGGCGGTCCGACGGCGAACCTGACCGTGACCAAGCACGCCGACCGCACGACCGCGAAGGTCGGCGACGTGATCACCTACGAGATCACCGTGCGCAACACCGGCAAGGTTGACGCGCAGAACGTGATGGTCGTCGACGCGGCCGCCGGCAAGCCTGAGCTGAGCTCGTCACACCCAAGCCAGGGAACCTGCGGCGATCGGCTGCCGCTCGCCTGTCAGCTCGGCACGATCAAGGCGGGACACGCCGCGACCGTGACTGTCCGCCTCGAGGTCACGCACGTCGGAACCGTACGGAACCTAGCCGTGGTCGGCTCGGGAGCCACCGAGGCCCGGCTGCGCGACAACGTCGCTGTTGCCCACGCAGTCGTGGTCAGCGAGAGCCCCACGGTCACCGGCTGCTCAGCGTCGGTCACCGCGCACGCGGCCTGCTGATCTAGCGCACGGACCGCTCGCGCCCACCGTGCTCGCGCGCAGCGCGAACGGGGGAGATGCAGACAGCGGGCTTGAGCGCAACGCTCCCGGGCCGGCGCCGGCGGTCCCAGCGCAGCGGCTTTCGGTGCGGATGCACGCTCCAGGTGGAGCGGTTGTGGTCAGGTCGCGCGTCGGCCGGTGGGTCGCCGAGAACGTCCTCGAAACGGCTCAACCAGGCGCGCAGACGCTTGTTTGAAGACTGGAACATATGTTCGGGAGAGTAGGGGCAGGCTCGGACGGAATCGCCTCAGGCGCCAACCGCTGCCCGGACCCGCTCGACGACCCGATCGGTGAACTCGGTCGTGCCGGCCTCGCCACCCAGATCCGGCGTTCGGATCCCCGACGCAACCGTCTCGAGCGCACCCTCGTAGATCGCGTTGGACGCGCGCTCGGCGCCGGGGCCGTAGCGGTCGACGGCATGCCGGAGCACGGCGCCGCACGCGAGGATCATCGCCAGCGGGTTGGCGATGTCCTTGCCGAGCAGGGCGGGGGCCGTGCCGTGCGGCGCCTCGGCCATCGCGACCGTCGTCCGGTAGTCCTCGTCGAACGCAAGCAGCACCGACTCGGCCGCGGCGATCGAGCCGAACATCGGCATCACGAGGTCAGACAGGCAGTCTCCGTCGCGGTTGAGCGCCGGGATCACGAGCGGCGTGTCGGTCGCGCCTGACAGCAGGCCGGCGTACGTGGCGTCGATCAGGACCGGCTGGTAGGCGATCTCGGGGTGGCGGTCCGCGGCGTTGTCCATCTCCTCTTTGAGCATTCCCTCGTACACGGGCGACACGGTCCACTTCGGACCTCCATACACGCGCGCGTCGATGTCGGCGGCGGTGCGGAACGCGTACTCGGCGACGGCCCGGCAGGTCGAGCGGCTGATGTGCTCGGTTCGATAGGCAACCTCCGAGGGCGAGCCCGGTTCGCCCTCGCGCGTCTCCTTTGCACCATAGGCATCGTCGACGGCCATCCGCACGATCGAGATCGGATAGTGCACGCCCGCGATCGGGGAGACCCCGGGGAGGCGCCGCCCGGTCCTGATGATCACCTTGCCGTCGACCTCCTCGCGGAGGATCCGGTTGGGAGAGCCGACGTCGTCCTTGCCCTCCGGCGTGATCGTCGCCGCCTTCAGGCCGAGCCCGGCCTCGCGCATCGCGGCAGCCGCGTCGGTCACGACGCCGTTGGCCGTCGCTCGCCTGTTCTCGAGCGACAGGTCGTACTGGCGCAGCTCGAGGTCGATTCCGAGTAGCGCGGGGTCGAGCACCCGCTCGGCCTGCTCGAGCAGCTCCTGGCCGGTCTCGTCGCCCTGGAGGACCACAATCGTGAGCGTCTCGGGCATCGTCCAGCACGATACCCGTGAGGCCGGGGCCTAGATGCGCCGCGCCCCCGGGCGGCCTGCCTCCCTGCTATTCGGCGGAGTCCCGGTCGACCTGACGACCGCCGCTGGCGACGTCCTTGAGGTCGGGCTCGACGCCCGCGGGGCGGTCAGGGCCGCCATCGGTCGTCGCGTCGGAATCGTCACCGGCGTGGAGATCGATGCCAGCGTCGGTCGCCGGCTCGTCGGAGCCGGTCGTCGCGCCGAGCACGGAGCTGCCGAGCTCGGGGTCGTCGTCGAGCAACTCGCGCGGCGCGTCCGATCCGCCGAGCTCGGCCGGGACGACGCCTTCGGCCGCCTTCGCAGCCCACTCGCCCTTCTCGCTCGCCTCGTGCTCGCTCGGCGTGGTGCCGCCGCGCTGCTCGCTCGGGTCGACGATGTTGCGCTGCTCTTGGTCGTCCATCAGATCCTCCTGCGCCGTGAACGGGGCAAGGATGGGGCTACCCGGCGGACATGGCCCTAATCGGTTGCCGCGCGACCTGCAGACCGCGACGCGATCTCGGCTCGCTGGGCCTGTTGAGCGAGTTCGGCGCCGCCGTCAGCTGCCGTCGGGAAACCCGCCGCGATGCAGGACGACCGGATAGTGGGGCAGGCGCTCGATCCTGGCCGCGGCCCGCCAGCCGTCGGGGTAGGGCTCGAGTCCTCCGAACAGCGGCGGACGCGAGGAACCGACCGGAATTACCAGCCGCTCGAGCGTCTCGCGCAGCTCGTCGACAACCTCGGTCCCGAAGCCCTCGCGCCAGCGCATCTCGATCCCAGCCGACAGGCGTTGATACGTGTTTTGCGCCTTGAGTCCCTTTTCACTCAGACGTACGAGATGCCCCCGACCGGCGCTGACATCGGTCTTGAACTCGACGCAGGCCAGCTTGTCGAGATAGCCGAGCGCGTTGCGCGTCGCCTCGGTGGCCAAGCCCGCGAGCCGGTGGACGTCGCGTACGCGTATGAAATCTGAGCCGAGCACGCGCACGAGATTTGCGCTGATCGCGATCGAAAGGCCGGCGCGCCGGTCGAACGGCAGCGCAAACGCGAGCAGAGCGCGTGACAACAGGGCCGACAGACCCAGCTCGGACCTGGAGCGCGACGCCCGGCCGTTGCGATCGGCGATCGTCGTGACCCACCCGTGGCGGAGGATCGGAAGGCAGTCGGGCAGCTCTAGCTCGATCTTTGCCGCCACGGCCGCCAGGCAGCTGCGCAGCCGGTCGACGGTCTCACCGCCGAAGCGCTCGCGCCACCGGTGCTCGATCATCTCCTGCAGCGGCCGCCACGTGAACTGGGCCTGGCGGCCCATGGCGGTCGGGCGGACACGCAGCTCCGATGCGGCCGTGCGCACGCCCTCCTCCGACCGTGGGCGTTCGACCACGAGGTAGCCCCAGCGTTGCATGCCCGCCAGATTCGTCGACGTGCGTGCGAGTCCCTCAAGCTCGCCCACGCTCAGGCCCTCGGGACGAAGGAATCGCATGCAATTGCACCACATCACCATCGACACCAGCCATGGATCGCCTGCGGCACTGCCAGGCATACTGTGCGTCGTCCGGTGCGGCATCAGGTGCTCGAACTCGTTGTCGAGCTCGATCGTGTAGGCGACCAGGCTCTGTGAGAGCAGCGCTGGTAGCTCGATCGCCGCGGGCATCCGACTGACGTTAGCCGCGGGCTATGGCGAGCGGTATCGTCCGTTTGCGGGAGGGGTGGAGGACGAGTGAGCACCCGGATCAACCACGTCAGCGTCAACGCGAAAGACCTGAGCGAGTCAGTCGACTTCTACGTCGAGCTCCTCGGGGCCGAGCCGATCCCAACGCCGAACTTCGGCCTGCCGGTGCAGTGGCTCGCGCTCGGGCGCACGCAACTGCACCTGTTTCAACGCGATTTGCAGCCGACCAGCCACCATCACTTCGGGATCACCGTCGACGACCTCGAGCCGGCCTACCGAGTCGCCGAGCGTCGCGGGGCGCTGGAACGGACCGCGTTTGGGAACCATCTCGTGGAGCTCCCGGGAGACGTGGTGCAGCTCTACGTCCGTGACCCGGCCGGCAATCTCGTCGAGATCGACCACCACGGCGTCGATCGGCTCCCAGACGATCTACGTGCGCAGTTGAGGGGGCTCTGGGAGTTCAACGCGCAGAGCGACGAGCAGATGCGCGGTCGCCTGTTCGTACCCGACTGATCCCTTCAAGGGCAAACACAGCCGCAACCGGCGCCACCAACGCGGTGTATACCCTTGGCAAATCTATGTCTACGTTGCGTGCTCCCGATCTGACCGGTACCGCCCTCGATGGGCGATACGAGCTGCATGCCCTGATCGGCGAGGGCACGTTCGGCCGCGTCTACCGCGGCCGCGACCGCCGGCTGAAGCGAAGCGTCGCCGTCAAGGTGATCAAGCCGTGGTGGGCCGAGGACCCGGAATGGGTCGACAGCTTCGAGCGCGAGGTGCAGCTGCTCGCGTCGGTCAACGACCCGGGCATCGTCCAGATCTTCGACGTCGGATCGGCGCCCGAGGGTCTCTACTACGTTGCCGAGCTGGTCGACGGCGTCAGTCTCTCCACCCGCCTGCGACGCGGGGCCGTCGGCCCCGTCGAGGCGTGCGAGATCGCCGAGCAGCTCGCCGGGGCGCTCGCCGCGGCCCACGCCCGGCGGGTTGTGCACCGCGACATCAAGCCAGCCAACGTCTTGATCACGGCCGACGGCCAGGTCAAGGTCGGCGACTTCGGGATCGCGCGCCTGTTCGACGGCAACGGCGACGGCGCCGCGACGATCGTCGGCACGCCCAGGTACATGGCGCCCGAGCAGGCTCACGGCAAGCTCGGCAGCCCCGCGACCGACGTCTATTGCGCGGGCATCGTGCTCTACGAGATGCTCGCCGGTCACCCACCGTTTGACGCCACGACCGTCGTCGAACTGGCCCTGCGCCACGTCCAGGACGAGCCGCCGCCGCTGCCCGACCACACGCCGCAGGCGCTCGTCGAGGTCGTCGAGCGTTCACTGCGCAAGGATCCCGCCGAGCGCTATGGCGACGGACGGGCGATGGCACGGGCCTTGAGCGAGGCTCGCGACGAGCTGCCCGACGAGGACGAGTACGTCGCCCCCGGGGTGAGCAGCGGGGCGGTCGGGCTGCTCGAGCGCGAGCTCGGAGCCTCGACGACCGCGCCGCTGGTGCACGCTCGCCGCAAGCCACCGCCGCCCAAGGGACCGACCGGGACGCGAGTCGCGAGCCCGGCCTCGCCGCGGCGAAACGTCAACCCCGCCGAGCGCCGGCAGCGACTGGCGCTGTTCGCATGCGTGCTCGCGCTCGTCGGCGGGATGGTCGCGGCGGCGCTCGCAATCGCCCCGGGCCACGTCCGAGTGCCAAACCTGCACGGGCTCAGCGGCTCACGCGCGAGCGCCGCGGCGCGCAAGCTCCACCTTCGCGTGAAGTTCAGCCACCGCCACAGCGAGCTTGCGCCGGGCACCGTGGTCGGACAGGCGCCGCACCCGGGCGTGCGCGTCAGTGACGGCTCCGCGCTGACGGTAACGCTCAGCGACGGCCCGCCGCCGGTCTCGGTCCCGAAGCTCGTCGGCGCGTCATCCGCGGCCGCGCAGGCGACGCTTGGACAGGACAAGCTTCGCGCCTCGGTGATGCTCGTGACGGCACCGCCCGGGTTTGCCCCAGGTACGGTCGCTGCCCAGTCGCCGCCCGCCGGCGCCAGCCGGGCCCGTGGCTCGACCGTCACCCTGTCGGTCGCCGAGAGCCCGCAGTGGAGGCCGCTGACGAGCTTCCAAGGGCTCGGAAGCGCCCGCTCGGTCCCGTTCAAGATCCGCGGTGCCCACTGGCAAGTCGTCTACAGCATGGGCTACAAGGGCACGTGCGAGCTGCTGTTCATCTGCTCGGGCCCGACTGCGACGGTGACCAACGTGACCACGGGGGCGACCGTCGACCAGTTCGACCTCGGCGAGGGTTCAGGCAAGACGCACACGTTCGAGACCGGCCCGGGCACCTATCAGATCTCGGTTTCACCGGGCTCAGACACAGCCCAGTGGTCGATCAAGGTCGACGACTGGTACTAACCCACTAGGCCGCTAAGCGGCTAAGCCGCGCCGGCGGCCATCAGCTCGTCGCGCCGATCGGCGAGCGCACCGATCACGATCTCGAGGTGCTCGTCGAAGTCGACTCCGAGCGCCTCGGCGCCCTCGCGCAGCTCCTCGCGGTTGACGGCAGCCGCAAAGCTGGGCTGCTTCAGCTTCTTTTTGACCGACTTGGGCGTCATCCCGACGAGCCCTTCCGGGCGGACGTAGGCGACCGCGAGGATAAATCCCGACAGCTCGTCGACGGCGAACAGCGTCTTCTCCATCGGCGAGTCGCGTGAGACGCCGAGGAAATCGGCATGTGAGGCGACCGCCCTGACGAGCTCAGGCGGATAGCCGCGCTCCTCGAGCTCGCGCATCGCATAGCGCGGATGGCCATCGTCGAGGTTCGGATAGCGCTCGTAGTCGAGGTCATGGAGCAGGCCGGTCAGGCCCCATAGTTCGACGTCTCCGTCAAACCGGGGCGCGTAGGCCCGCATCGCAGCCTCAACTGCCAGCATGTGCCGGCGTAAGGATTCAGACGAAGTCCATTCAGTAAGCAGGGTCCAGGCCTCGTCGCGCGAAAGTTGCGCCATGGCCGTTACCCTAGCTAAGCGCTCCGGGAATGCCGCCCCCCGAGCCATCGAACCACCGACCACGGTGCCCGTGTCGCGGCCACGAGCTACGCTGGCGCCACCTATCCCTATGGAAAAATTCGTCATTCAAGGCGGGGTGCCGCTGTCGGGCACAATCGTCCCGGCCGGAAACAAGAACGGCGCGCTGCCGATCTTGGCCGCATGTCTGCTCACCGACGACGAGGTGATTCTGCGCAACGTGCCGCGGATCTCCGACGTCGAGGCGATGGCCCTGCTGCTCGAGGGCCTCGGTGCGCGCGTCCAGTGGCTCGGCCCCGGCGAGGTGTCAATCGACGCCTCAAGTGTCGATCGACACGAGCCCGACCGCGAGCTGGCCGAGCGGATCCGCGCCTCGTTCCTGCTCGCGGGGCCGCTGCTGGCCCGTTTTGGCCAGGCGGTAATGCCGCCCCCGGGCGGTGACGTGATCGGTCGCCGCCGCCTCGATCCGCACCTGGACGCGTTCCGGGCGCTCGGCGCGCGCGTCGAGAACGCCCACGACCACATCAAGGTCCAGGCGCCCACCGGTCTGCGCCCCTGTGACTTCCTGATGGACGAGCCGTCCGTGATGGCGACCGAGAACGCGCTGATGGCCGCCGCGCTGACGCGCGGCCCGACCGTGATCCGCAACGCTGCGTCCGAGCCCCATGTCCAGGACCTTGCGCGGATGCTCGTGTCGATGGGCGCGCCGATCGACGGGATCGGCTCAAACGTGATGACGGTGCACGGAGTCGGCAGCCTGCGTGGCTGCACCCACACGATCGCGCCCGACCACATCGAGATCGGTTCGTTCATGGCGCTCGCGGGCGTCACCGGCGGCGAGCTGATCGTCCGCGACACGGTCCCCGAGGATCTGCGGATGGTGCGGCTCGTGTTCGACCGGCTCGGCCTGCGAAGCGAGGTTCGCGGCGCAGACGTGATCGTCCCGGGCAATCAGGAGCTCGTGATCCGAAACGACCAGGGTGACTACATGCCCAAGGTCGAGGACGGTCCCTGGCCGGCGTTCCCCGCCGACCTGACCAGCATCGCGCTGGCGCTGGCGAGCCAGGCCGAGGGTTCGGTGATCATCCACGAGAAGATGTTCGAGAACCGCTTGTTCTTCTGCGACAAGCTCCAGCTGATGGGTGCGGCGATCACGATCTGCGATCCGCACAGGGCGATCGTCGTCGGGCCGCGGCGGCTTCGCGGCCAGCGCGTCGACTCGCCTGACATCCGCGCCGGCATGGCGATGTTGATCGCCGCGCTGTGCGCCGACGGCACGACCGAGATCGGCAACGTGCGCCACATCGACCGCGGCTATGAGCGGATCGACGAACGCCTGCGCGAGCTCGGCGCGCGGATCACGCGGGTTGACGACGTACCAGCCGTCGTCTGACCCTTAGCTGAGTAGCGCCCGGGACCGATGGTCGATCGCATCCCCAGCGGAACGCGCGACGTCCTGCCCGATGAGATGCGCGAGCTGCGGGCGATGACCGATCGGATCAGAGCCGTGTTCGAGCGCTTCGGCTACGGCGAGGTCTACACCCCCGCGCTCGAGTACGAGAGCGCGCTCGGCGGTGCGTGGACCGGTCTAACGGCCCCGGCCTACCGGGTGTTCGACGAGCAGGGCAACGTGCTCGTGCTGCGCACCGACATGACGATCCCGATCGCGCGGCTCGTGTCCACGCGCTACCCGCAGGTCGACCCGCCGCTTCGCTTCTGCTACTTCGCCCACGCCTACCGGGGCGTGCGCCCGCAGCGCGGTCAGTCGCGCGAGCTGTTGCAGGCCGGCGTCGAGCTGGTCGGTTCGCCCGCGCCCGAGGGCACCGCCGAGGCGCTGAACGTGATGTGCGCAGCACTCGACGCTGCGGGCCTGGAGAACTACCGCGTCGGCGTCGGCGACGCATCGCTGTATCCGGGTCTGCTCGAGACGATGGGCGTCGCCGCTGAGGCACGCGAGCGGATCCTGCAAGCGCTCGTCGACGGGGACTTCGTCGGCGTCGAGCGCGAGGTGCGGACAACCGGTGTCTCGGACGCGGAGGCCGAGCTGCTCCTCCGCGTTCCGACACTCCGCGGCGGCCCAGACGTGCTCGCGAACCTCTCGGGAGCGCTCGAGGAGGCGGCGACGGGGATGCGCGCGACGCACGCGCTGCTCGAGCCACGGGTGGCGGCACGGGTGATCTTCGATCTGGGCCTGGTTCGAAGCCTGGGCTACTACACGGGCGCGGTCTTCCAGGTGTACGACCCGGCTCACGGCGTGCCGATCGGCAGCGGCGGACGCTACGACGAGCTGCTCGGACAGTTCGGCCGGCCACTGCCGGCGGTCGGGTTCGCGCTCAACATCGAACGGCTGCACATCGCGTTGACCGGCGAGGAGCGAGTACGCGTTCCTAGGGGCCGGCGGTGAGCGATCTCCACATCGCAGTCCCGCGCGGCGCGCTGCTGCACGACACGCTCGATCTGCTCGACCGACTCGGGCTGGACACGCGCGAGGTCCGGGAAAACGATCGCAAGCTGCTGTTCGAGCAGGCCGGGATCATCACGATGCGCCCTTCCGACGTCCCGACCTACGTCGAGGCGGGGGCCGCTGATCTCGGGATCACCGGCAAGGACGTACTGATGGAACAGTCAGAGCGCGAGGTCTACGAGCTCGTCGACCTCGGCTACGGACACTGCACGATGGTGCTCGCGACAGTCGCCGGCGAGGACCTGGCGGCCGAAGCGCTGCGACGGCTCGGCGTCATGCGGATCGCGACCAAGTACCCGAAGATCGCGGCACGGCACTTCCTCGACACCGGCCGCCAGGCGGAGATCGTCGAGGTCAAGGGCTCGGTTGAGCTGGCCCCTCTGACCGGCCTGGTCGAGGGGATCGTCGACCTCACCGCCACCGGCACGACGCTGCGCGAGAACGGGCTGGTCGTACGCGAGGAGATCGCTCACTGCACGGCGCGACTGATCGCAAATCCGGTCGCTCACAAGCTCAAGGCCGAAGCGATCGACCGCCTGCTGGAGCGCCTCAATGCGGTCTGAGCGGACCGCGCTCAACGGCGATCCGTCCACGCTCGCGGCGCAGCTACGTGCACTCGCCCCGGGAGCAGCATCGGTCGGCGCGGCCGTGGCAGAGATCGTCGCTTCGGTCCGCGAACGAGGTGACGCAGCATTGATCGAGTACACGCGGCGCTTTGACACCGGCGGCCTGGCGCCGGTGTCGATCGCGGTGTCAGACGACGAGCTCGACGCCGCTGCGGCGTCGCTCGATCCCGCTGTGCGCGCCGGACTCGAGCGCGCGATCGAGAACGTGGGCGTGGTGGCACGCGCAGGCCTGCGCGAGGACCGCACCGTCGACCTCGGCGGACACCGTGTGATCCTGCGCGAGCCGCCGGTCGGCCGCGCCGGGATCTACGTTCCGGGTGGACGCGCGCCGTATCCGAGCACGGTCGTAATGGGCGTCGTGACGGCGCGCGTTGCGGGCGTGGAGGAGGTCGCGGTCTGTGCGCCGCCCGGCGGCGACGGCCACATCGACTCGACGGTCCTCGCCGCATGCCGACTGGCCGGCGCGAGCACCGCGTACGCGATCGGCGGCGCGCAGGCCGTTGCGGCGCTGGCTTACGGGACCGAGACGGTGACCCCCGTCGACGTGATCGCCGGCCCCGGGAACCTGTACGTCCAGGAGGCCAAGCACCAGGTCTCCGGAGACGTCGCGATCGACGGCTTTGCGGGGCCCAGCGACCTGTTCATCGTCGCCGCGGGCGACGCACACCCCGCGCCGCTCGCGCTGGACCTGCTCGCCCAGGCCGAGCACGGCCCCGGGACGCTCGTCGTCGCCGCGTCGCCGGCGCGCGGGCTCCTCGACGCGATCCAGTCGCGCCTCGCCAAGGGCGCCGAGACCGGCGCGGTCGCGCGGCTCGTCGACACCGACGACGTGGCGCAGGCGCTCGAACTCGCGCAGGCGTTCGCTCCTGAGCACCTCGAGCTCGTCGGCGAGGACGCCGAGGCGCTGGCGCCGCGCGTCACGCGGGCCGGCTGCCTGCTGGTCGGGCCCGGGTCGGCCACGGCGTTCGGCGACTACATCGCGGGGTCCAACCACATCCTCCCGACCGGCGGCGCGGCCCGATTTGCGTCGGGGCTCTCAACGGCTCACTTCCGCCGGCGGATGAGCGAGGTCCGGATCGAGGACGCGGCCTCGGAGCTCGCGCGGCTCGCTGCTCCGGTCGCCCGCGCCGAAGGCTTTGAGCTCCACGCACGCTCGATGGAAGCACGCATTCGCGACAATGGCTCGGCATGAGCCGAGCTGCGCAGATCGATCGTCAGACCAAGGAGACCGACGTTCACGTCGGTCTCGCACTCGAGGGCGGCGGCGCCGGATCGCGCCAGACAGGGGTCGGCTTCCTCGATCACATGCTTGACCTGCTCGCTCGCCATGGGCATCTCGACCTGACCGTCAGCGCCACCGGCGATCTGCAGACGGGCGCGCACCACACCGTCGAGGACGTCGGGATCTGCATCGGCCAAGCGATCGATCAGGCGCTCGGCGACCGGGTCGGGATCACCCGGTACGGGGCCGCGACCGTGCCGATGGACGAGTCACGGGCATCGTGCGCGATCGACGTATCGGGCCGCGGGCTGTGCGTGTTCGAGGCACCGCTGCCGCCCGGCGCGATCGGCAACTTCGACCACGAGCTGACGGAGGAGTTCTTTCGCGCGGTCGCGGCCAACGCGAAGCTGACGCTGCACCTGACGGTCGAGACGGGCAGCAACATTCACCACGTGATCGAGGCGCTGTTCAAGGCGTTCGCGCGGGCGCTGCGCACTGCCGTGGCGCTCGACCCCGACGAGCGCGGCGTACCGAGCACGAAGGGAACGCTGGTGTGAGCCCGCCGGCTCGAATCGGCGTAGTCGACTACGGGATGGGCAACCGCCGCTCGGTGCAGAAGGCGCTCGAGCATGTCGGCGCGCGGGTGTCGCTGACCCACGAGCCCGACGAGCTCGCCGGTTGCGACGGGCTCGTCGTCCCGGGAGTCGGAGCGTTCCCGCGCGCGATGCGCGAGCTCGGGCGCCTCGGGCTGGTCGAGCTGATCCGCTCGCGCGCCGCCGAGGGCACGCCGGTGCTCGGGATCTGCCTCGGCATGCAGCTGCTGCTCGATCACTCCGAGGAGCTCGAGGCGACCGACGGGCTTGGCTTGATCCGAGGCGAGGTCACGTCACTTGACTCCGGTGGACTGCGGATCCCGCACATCGGCTGGAACGAGGTGTCATTCGCGCGGCCATCGCCGCTGACCGCCGGACTTCCGCCGCGGGGCTGCCCCTTCTACCACGTGCACTCGCTGGCGGTGCGAGCGCAGGATCCCGACGACGTCGTCGCCACGACCGAGTACGGCGAGCGCTTTGCGACGATCATCGCCCACGGCTCCGTCTACGGCGTGCAGTTTCACCCCGAGAAGTCCTCCGCGCACGGCCTGCGGATGCTCGAGAACTTCGCCGCCGTGTGCGCCGACGCATCAGCGGCAGGCTCGCCTGCGACGACGGCACGCGCATGATCCTGTATCCCGCGATCGACATCCGCGGCGGACACGCCGTGCGCCTGCAGATGGGGGAGTTCGACTCAGAGACGGTCTATGACGCCGATCCGCTCGACGCCGCCCGCCGCTGGGTCGCGGCCGGCGCGCGTGCCCTACACGTCGTCGATCTCGACGGCGCCCGCAGCGGCGAGCCCGCGAATCTCGAGCACGTGCGACGGATCTGCTCAGAGGTCACGATCCCTGTCCAGGTCGGCGGTGGTCTGCGCACAACCGACGCCGTGCAGCGGACGATCGACGCGGGCGCCACCCGCGTCGTCGTCGGAACCGCGGCATTCCGCGACGTCGACTTTCTCGACGCGATCCTCACCGAGCACGGCGACCACGTCGTCGTCTCGGTCGACTCGCGCAACGGCAAGCTGGCAGCCTCGGGGTGGACCGAGCAGACCGACATTCCGGTCGAGCCCGTGATCGAGCGCCTCGGGGCTCGTGGCGTGCGGCGGTTCGTGTACTCGAGCATCGAGCGCGACGGAATGCTCGGGGGTCCAGACCTGGAGGGCGCTGGGCGGATCGCCGAGGTCGTGCGCGGGACATTCATCTACTCGGGCGGCGTCTCGTCGGTCGAGGACCTCCAGGCGCTCGCGGCACTGCGCCAGGTCAACCTCGGGGGCGTGATCGTCGGCAAGGCGCTGTACGAGAGCCGGTTCACGGTGGGGGAGGGCCAGCAGGCGCTCGCGCCCGTGCGCAAGGACGCGGACTGATGCACTACAAGCGCGTGATCCCGTGCCTCGACGTCGATGCGGGGCGCGTCGTCAAGGGTGTCGGGTTCGTCGATCTGCGCGACGCCGGCGATCCGGTCGAACTCGCGTGTCGATATGACGCGGCGGGCGCGGATGAGCTCGTGTTCCTCGACATCACCGCGACGTCTGACAAGCGCAGCACGGCAGTTGCACTGGCGCGGCGCACCGCCGACGACGTGTTCGTGCCGTTCACGATCGGCGGCGGCATTCGCTCGGTCGCCGACGCGCAGGCGGTGCTCGACGCCGGTGCCGACAAGGTCTCGATCAACTCGGCGGCGCTCGCCCGCCCGGAGCTGATCGACGAGCTCGCGAGCACGTTCGGCGCTCAATGCGTCGTGCTCGCGATCGACGCCAAGGCCCGCGACGGCGACAGCTGGGAGGCGTACGTGGCGGGTGGGCGCACGGCAACCGGCCGCGACGCAGTCGCCTGGGCGCGCGAAGGATCAGAGCGTGGGGCCGGTGAGATCCTGCTGACGAGCATGGACCGCGACGGCACCAACGCCGGTTACGACCTCGCGCTGACCACGGCCGTCGCGCAAGCCGTGAGCGTGCCGGTGATCGCCTCGGGCGGCGCCGGCAAGCTCGAGCACCTGTCGGCGGCGGTGCAGGCGGGCGCCGACGCCGTCCTCTGCGCTTCGATCTTCCACTACGGCGATCACACGGTCGCCGAGGTCAAGGACCACCTCAGCGCCGCGGGCGTCGCGGTTCGGCCGGCCGGCTAGCGCCCGGGCTAGGCCGCCGGCGCGTAGCTGAGGTGCACGACGCCGTTGTCGTATGCCTCGGTCTCGGTGAGCGCGAACGTCGTCTTCGAGTCGTCGTCGGCGAACAGCCTCTCGCCCGCGCCGAGCGCCACCGGGTACAGGAACAGGTGCAGCTCGTCGACGAGGCCGTCGGCCAGCATCGCTCGGACCAGCATCGCGCTGCCGCTGACGTAGATGTCGCCCTCGACCTGATCCTTGAGCGCCTGGATCCCGCCCGCGTCATACCGACCGAGCAGCGTTGAGTTGCTCCACTGCACGCCCAGCTCGTTGCTTGAGACGACGTACTTGGGCGAGTCGTTCATGAACGGAGCCCCCGGGTCCTCCTCAGCGGTCCGCCCAGACCACGCCGGCGCGAACATCTCGAACGTGCGACGGCCGAGCAGCAGCGCCTTCGAGGTGCCCATGATCCGCTCGCCGATCGCGGCGCCCATCTTCGGGTCAAAGCCGAACTCCATCGTCCAGCTCGGGGACTCGATGACCCCGTCGAGACTGATGAACTCGTGTACCAGGATCTTGCCCATGATCATCTCCTCCGCAACGGTTTTGGCAAAGCGCGATCGCTCCGATGCCTAGACCGGCACGGAGGAGATTAATCATCGTCGCTGTGAGCGCGCACAGACCCGCATGGCGCGGAAACCCCGCCCTACTCGGCAACGACTGCAGTTCTTATTTAGGTCTAGCTGTCAGACAGCCGCGGCTAAGCGGCCTCTTCTACGTATCCAGCCGCTGCGCATGCATCGCAGTACGCGGCAGGCGGGACACGAGGCTCATAGCAGCCGGGGCGACAACACGTAGACGACCGCTTGGGACGGCCCCGACCGATGCGGGCCGCCGCGGCATCCTTGAGCTCTTCGCGCATGCGATCGAGCTCGGCCGCGTGGTCCGCGCAGAAACGACGGCCGGGCGTGGCCGACCGCTGACAGTGACTTCCACTACGACAACGCATAGACCGATGATCATACCAAAAGCGCCCGAACGCACGTTCCACCGGCCCCTTGCTTGGCGGCGTTCTTGCAAACTCGTAATGCGACGCTAACCGGTGAGGGTAACGCTACCCCTTCGTCTTCGTTCGCGCCTTGTGGGCGCTTTTGTGCTGTGCGCTGGTGCTCGTCTTGGAGGCTCGCTCGGGAAGGAACTGGTAGATCGCGCCGTAGCCGACCATGTAGATCGCGGTCGGGTCGGCGATCACCGGGTTGAAGGCGCCGTCGGAGAACGCGAACACCTTCTGGCCGGTGCGCACGTCGAGCCCGGCGGTCGATTTGGTCCCGAGGTTGGAGTAGTAGACAACGTTGCCGACGATTGTCGCCGAGCCGGAGATCTTGCCGCCGGCGGGGTGCTTCCATCGCACAGCGCCCGAGCGCGCGTCGAATGCATAGAAGTTGTCGTCATAGGAGCCCACGTACACGGTCGGCCCGAGCCCGGGGATCTCAGCGACGGCCGGCGATCCGTACACGTAGGAGCCGGTACTGGTCGCCCACGCGAGCTGGCCGGTGCGCTGAGCGAACGAGTACACGCGCCCGTCGGTGTTGCCGAGGTAGACGCGGCCGAACGCGACCGCAGCGGTCGAGTAGAAGTTCCCCGAGCCAAAGCCGAAGTGCGTCCCGCTGGTCCCGACGCGCCACACCTGATGGCCGGTGAACGCGTTGACCGCGTACACGTGGCCGCCGTAGTCGCCGAAGTACAGGGTCCCGTTGGCGATCGCGGGGCCTCCCTTAACCGCGCCGCTAGCGTGGTAGACCCAGTTGACGTGGCCCGTGCGGGTCTGCAGCGACGCGACGTTGCCGGCCTCATCTCCGTAATAGACGCTCTGCCCGAACACGGTCGGCGAGGTCTCGGTCCCGGCGCCGACGACATGCGTCCATACGGTCCGCCCGGTCTTCATCGAGAGCGCCAGCATGCGGCCGTTGCTCGGCAGCCTGGCTCCCGGGTTGACCGACATCAGCGGCACGAGAATCAGGTGATGACGCGTGTCAACCGCCGGCGACGCGGCGGCGAGCGTTCCGACCTTGCGCTTCCACAGCTCGTGGCCGTTTAGCTTGTTGATCGCCCGCGCCGAGCCGTCATCGTCGATCAGATACATCGTGTTCTGGTAGATCACCGGCGGGAACTCGAGCAGCGCGCCGTCGTTGTACTTCCAGCCGCGGTGCAGCGGCGGATTTAGGCGGCTCGAGTTCGGGAAGTCGCGCGTCCGCCCGAGGTCGTAGCCGTAGCGGGGCCATTGGAAGTTGTTGACCACACGCGTGGGCTTCGGGCGCGTCGGCGCGGTCGTGCTCGTCGTCGGAGCGGTGAACTCGACGTTCGGATGTGAGACGTTGCCGGGCGAGTGCAGGATCACCGCGACGACGGCGCCGGCTGCCAGCAGCAGCACGACTCCCGCAGCGATAAGCACCCGACGCAGCCAACGCCGCGGACCGGGACTCGGCATCCGCGTGATCCTAGTGGGTGGCCCGGAACCGTCCCGGGACGCCCACCAGCCGCCCGATCGGAGATCCTTGGGCCCGATGGACGTCCCGCCCCCGGCCGAGCTGCTCGAGCGCGTGCGTTCGCTGCGCGCCGCCGGCCCGCTGCTAGCCGGGCTCCCAGACGCGAGCGATGTGTACCTCGTGGGCGGCGCCGTGCGGGACCTGCTGCTGCACAGAACGCCGCATGAACTCGATCTCGTCGTCGACGGCGACGTCGCCGAGATCGCAGCGGCGCTGGGCGGCGAGCTGCGCCTCTACGACCGGTTCGGCACGTCGACCGTCAGGCTCGGCGATTTCACCTACGACATCGCCCGCTCGCGACGCGAGACCTACGCCCATCCGGGCGCGCTACCCGACGTGACGCCGGCGCCGCTCGACGTTGACCTGCTGCGCCGGGACTTCACCGTCAACTCGCTGGCGGCCGCGCTCGCGGGCCCCGAGGCGGGCGTGATCCGTTTCCCGTCCGGTGCACTCGACGATCTCGCACTAGGCCGCCTGCGTGTGCTGCACGACGGCAGCTTCCGCGACGACCCGACGCGGATGCTCCGGCTCGCGCGCTACGCGGGCCGGCTCGGGTTCGCGGTCGAGCCGCACACGCGCGAGCTGCTCGATGACGCGCTGGCCGCCGGAGCGCTGACGACCGTCAGTGGCTCCCGCGCCGGTGCCGAGCTGAGGCTGCTCGCCTCCGAGCTCGACCCGATCGCGGCGCTTGTCAGTGCGGGCGAGCTGGGAATTGACCGTGCGATCCACCCCCGGCTGCACCTCGACGATCCGGAGCTCGCTGGGCGCGCGCTGAGCCTGCTGCCCGCCGACGGCCGCCGCGACCGCCTCGCGCTCGCGCTCGCCGCCCGCGAGATCCCCGAGCACGAGCTCGCGGCGCTGCTCGAGTCGCTCGCGTTCGAGGCACCGGACCGCGATGCGATCGTCGCGGCGGCAACGCGTGCGCCCGAGCTCGCCCGCAGGCTGCGCGCCGCGCAGCGGCCGTCGCAGATCGCCGCGGCGATCGGGCCGGGCGCCAGACCGGAACTGGTGGCGCTGGCTGGCGCGCTTGGCGCCGAGCGCGAGGCGAGCGAGTGGCTGACGCGGCTGCGCGAGATCAAGCTCGAGATCGACGGCAGCGACCTGATCGCCGCCGGCCTGTCGCAGGGCCCGGCGGTCGGCCGCGGCCTCGCGGCGGCGCTCGCCGCGAAGCTCGACGGCCTGGCGCGAGACCGGGCAGCCGAGCTGGCTGAGGCGCTGCGTGCGGCCAATGACAGTGGATAGCCTCAGCGCATGCCGCAAGGGTCAAACGCATTGCGATGGCAGGGCGAGCCGGGCCACTACGAGGTCTATTACCTGACCGCGACCGAGCGCGAGACGGGCCTCGGAATCTGGATCCGCTACACGATGGTCGCGCCGGCGGCGCGCAGCGACGAACCGCCGACGTGCGCGCTGTGGTTCTCGGCGATGGACCCGCGGGCCGACGTGCACGCAACGCTCGCCCGCAAGGCGACGTTCACGATCGACCGGATGCGGGCCTCGGTGGACCCGTTCGAGCTGCGAATCGACGATGCGCTGCTCACCGACGAGCGGATGTTCGGCGCGCTGGACGACATCGAGTGGGATCTTCGCTGGCGGCCCGCCGAGCGGGCCTACGAGCACGTCCATCCGGCGCTCCAGCGGCTCGGCGTCGCAAAAACCGTGCTCGTGCTCCCGCACGCCGACGTTGCGATCGACGGCTGGGTGACGATCGCCGGCAGGCGGCTCGAGCTGTCGGGCACGCCCGGCGGACAGGCGCACCTGTGGGGTTCCAAGCACGCCGGCTCGTGGGTGTGGGCGCACTGCAACGACCTGCGCACCGTCGACGGCGAACCGGTGCCGGACACGTTCATCGACGGCGTCTCGGTGGTCGTGCCGCGATTCGGCCGCGAGCTCGGACCGAACACACCGATCGTCGGCCGGCTCCACGGGAGCGATTTCATCTCGACGTCGCCCACACGCGTAATCGCCAACCGCAGCACGTTCGCGCTGACGGGCTGGCGGTTTGAGGCGTACGACGGTCCGCGCAAGCTCGTCGGCGAAGTCGACGCGCGCCGCGACCAGCTTGTCGGCGTCACCTACCACGATCCCGACGGGGAGCTCGCCTACTGTTACAACAGCGAGACCTCGACGATGCGCCTGCACGTTTACGAGCGCGCCCGGCAGGTCGGCGGCTGGCGGTTGCGCGAGACGTTCGTCGCGCACGGCAGCGCGCACTTCGAGTACGGACAGCGCACGCCGGTGCCCGAGATCGAGCTCCAGGTCAATTGATGGCGCCCGACCCGTTCTATGCCCGCGGAGATCACTTCGGGATCGACCTCGCCGGCGCCCACGTCGTGTTCACGACCCGCCGCGGCGGCGCCTCGACCGGCCCGTATGAGTCGATGAACCTCGGACGGTTGACAGACGACCGGCCCGAAGCGGTTCGCCATAACCGCGCCGCGCTTGAGTCCGAGCTCGGCGTCACGCTCGCGCATATCCGCCAAGTGCACGGGACCGATGTGCGACTGGTGACCGAGCAGCCCGTCGAGCCCGCCGACCCTGATCAGCTGCCGCGGGTCGACGGCCACGCGACGGCGCTCGCCGGCGTCGGACCGATGGTGCTGGTCGCCGACTGCCTCCCGGTCGCGGTCGCCGGCGACGGGGCGGTGGCGATGCTCCACGCGGGGTGGCGCGGGCTTGCAGGCGGGATCCTCGCCGAGGGCGTCGCGGCGGTCCGCGAGCTCGGCGCTACCGGGCCGCTGCGGGCCGCGATCGGCCCCGGCGCCGGCCCATGCTGCTACGAGGTCGGCGAGGACGTTCACTCCGTGTTCGCCGAGCAAGGCCTTGACGTCCGCGACGGACGCAACCTCGACCTCAAGGAAATCGCCCGCGCGCAGCTCGAGCGCGCCGGCGTCGACGCCGTCCACGACCTCGGGCTCTGCACGATCTGCGCCGATCCGTCGCTGCTGTTCTCCCACCGGCGCGACCAGGGGATCACCGGACGCCAAGCGGGGATCGCATGGTTGAGCCGGTAACCGGGCTGCGGCCCGAGCGCCTTCGCTCCAACTTCGAGCGCGTCCGCGAGCAGATCGCGGCAACCGGGCGCGATCCTGGCGAGGTGCAGATCCTTGCGGCAGTCAAGTACGTCCCGCTCGAGGAGCTCGGCGCGCTCGCGCAGGCCGGGATCGAGCTCGTCGGCGAGAACCGAGCGCAGGACCTGATTGCCAAAGCGCAGGCGTACCCCGACCAGTTCACGTGGGACTTCATCGGCCACCTCCAGAGCCGCAAGGTCCGCCAGCTGCTTGGGCAGGTGCGATACATCCAGACGGTCGCGAGCGACTCGGTGCTCGCCCAGCTCGAGCGCCATGCCACGCCCGAGACCGAGGTTCTGATCGAGGTCAACGTCGCCGGCGAGTCGGGCAAAAGCGGGATCGCCGCCTCAGCGCTGCCGGAGTTCATCGATCGCTGCCCGGCGACGGTCGCGGGGCTGATGACGATGCCGCCGCTCACGGGCGATCCCGAGGAGAACCGGCCGTACTTCGCCGCATTGCGCGAGCTCGCCGAGCGCCATGGCTTGCCCGAGCTGTCGATGGGCACAAGCCAGGACTACCTGGTCGCGGTGCAGGAGGGCGCGACCATTGTGCGGCTTGGCACTAGCCTTTACGCTTAGTCCGCCACACCGGCCGTCATAATCAGCGGCAGGGAAAGTCCGTCATTCCGGCGAACACCCCACGCAAATGGCCCTACGAGACACCTGGCACCGCACACTCGTCTACTTCGGCCTCGCCGAGGACGATGCTTACGACGAGGAGCTCGAGCCCTACAGCGAGCCTGAGGTCGAGCTTCAGGACACCTACCGTGACCGCCCGAACGTCCGGCGCCTGAGCGCGCGACGGCGTCGCGACGAGATCGACGACATCTTCGCCGACGATCCCGGCCCTGAGCGGCGCACCGCGTCGCTGCGCCCGGTCGGCGGCGGAACCAGCGGCCGCGGCAACGGCCGCGGCACTGCCGGCGGCGGCGGCGGCGACGTCCGCGTCCACTTCGTCGCTCCCAAGAACTTCAACGATGTCCAGGACGTGGCCGACCACTTCAAGGACGCGATCCCGGTGATCCTGAACCTCCAGGGCACCGACACCGACCTTTCCAAGCGTCTGATCGACTTCTCCAGCGGGCTCACTTACGCGCTCGACGGTGGGATGCAGCGGATCGCCGACAAGGTGTTTCTGCTCACTCCGCAGAACGTCGAGGTCTCCGCTGAGGAGCAGGCGCGGCTCGTCGAGAAGGGCTTCTTTAACCAGAGCTAACCGGCGCCCGCAAGTTTGGCCGGTCGGGCGACCGGGCCGCAGGTGCATACAGCGGTAGATTTCATCGCATGCTCGTCGGTCTGATCGGTGCCGGGAACATGGCGCGTGCGCTTGCACGAGGCTGGGGCGATCCGGTGCTGTGCTCCGATCACGGTTCCGGGCGTGCGCGCGAGCTCGCCGACGAGCTCGGCGGCGAGGCGGTGTCGAACCTCGAGCTGGCCAAGCGCGCTGACCTCGTGGTCCTGTGTCACAAGCCCTACCAGCTCGACGAGGTCGCGCAGGAGATCCGCGCCGAGGCCAAGGCGGTCGCGTCGGTGCTCGGCGGCACGACCCGCGCGAACCTCCAAGGCATGTACCAGGGCACGCCCGTGTTCAAGCTGATGCCGAACACGGCCGTCGAGGTCCGACAGGGAGTCGTCTGCTACTCGCCGGCGCCAAACGTGCCGGCCGAGCTCGAACGCGACGTGATCGCGCTGTTCGAGCGCCTCGGCTCGGTGGTCACGCTGGAGGAGCGCCTGATGGAGCCCGCGAGCGCGATCATGGGCGTCGGTCCGGCCTACCAGGCGCTGCTCGCCGAGGCTCAGGTCGACGCGGCCGTGCGCTACGGGCTGCGCCCCGAACTCGCAGGTCGGCTTGTCGCCGAGACAATGTCCGGCAGTGCGGCGCTACTGGCGGCCAACGATTACGACACGCTCGCCGTTCGCCGCGGCGTCACCTCGCCGGGAGGGACGACGGCACGCGGACTCGCGGCGCTCGAAGCCGCCGGCGTGCGAACCGCGTTTCAGTCGGCGATCGACGCCGTGATCCTCGGGGGCAAGAGCTGATGCTGGTCGAGGCGCTCACCCGCGGCGACATCGCCAACTACGTCCAGGCGCTGTTCACGGTCTACATCGTCCTGATCTTCCTCTACATCCTTCTGAACCTGGTGTTCTCGTTCGGGATGCGGCCGCCGTACGCGCGCTGGTCAGACGCGCTGCTGACGTTCCTCCGCGACGTCTGCGAGCCGTATCTGCGCCTGTTCAGGAGGTTCATCCCGCCGCTTGGGATGTTCGACTTCAGCCCGATCATCGCGATCTTCCTGCTGTACATCGTGCGGTCGATCGTGGTCAACCTGATCTCAGGTTGACCTGTAGATGGTGACCGAAGCGAGTACATCGCCGAACGTCCGCGCGGCCGCGTTCGCTCGCGTGGTCGGGGTGGCCGCTGCGGTGGTTGCGCTCGACCAGTTGACCAAGCACCTGGTCAGGACCGGGATCGAGCCGGGCGAGGCCCACAAGTTCCTCCCGGGCATCCAACTCGTCCACGTGCGCAACACCGGTGTGGCGTTCAGCCTGTTCTCCGGGGGCGGGACGCTCGTGCTCGTGTTCACACTCGTCGCGCTCGCCGTGCTGCTCGGGTACTTCACGGTGCGCCCGTCGCGGCCGTGGCTGTGGCTGCCGACCGGCCTGCTGATCGGAGGCGCGCTGGGCAACCTGATCGACCGGATCGTCCACGGAGCGGTCACTGACTTCGTCAAGCTGCCGCTGTGGCCGGCGTTCAACGTCGCCGACATGGCGATCACGATCGGTGTGATCGCGCTGCTGATCGTGCTCGAAGGTCCGCGCACGGATGCGGGCTGACGACGGGCCGCTCGAGATCCGCGTCCCCGAACAGGCCGACGGCACGCGGTTGGACCGCTTCCTCGCCGAGCCGCTCGGCTCCCGAGCCCAGGCGCAGGGGCTGATCGACGCCCAGCATGTGCGAGTTGACGGTCGCTTACGCCCCAAGAGCCACGCGGTCCGCGCCGGCGAGCTGATCGTCGTTGAGCAGCACGAGCAGCCCGCAGCCGTGGACGGTCCGCAGGCCGACTTTGCGATCGCATACGACGACGAGTACCTGCTGATCGTCGACAAGCCTGCCGGCGTCGTCGTGCACCCCGCTCGAGGACACAGGACCGGCACGCTTGCGCAGGCACTCGCGGGTGTCGGCGCCGGCGGCGAGGAGCCCTGGCGCGCGGGAATCGTGCACCGACTGGACCGCGACACCTCGGGCCTGCTCGTCGTCGCCAAGAGCGACGAGGTGCATCGGTCGCTCAAGTCGCTGCTGTCACACAGGCTGCTGCGCCGCGAGTACCTCACGCTCGTCGACGGACATCCGCCGGCGCGCACGGGCACGATCGATGCGCCGATCGGCCGCCATCGCCGCGAGCGCGTGCTGATGTCGATCGACACTGACGATCCCCGCGAGGCGCGGACGCACTTCGAGATCGAGCGCCTGCTGCCCGCCTCGGCGCTCGTGCGGGTATTGCTCGAGACCGGTCGCACGCACCAGATCCGCGTCCACATGGCCGCGATCGGCCACCCGGTGTGCGGCGACCGCCAGTACGGCGTCGCCGACCGCTACGGCCTCACGCGGCAGTTCTTACACGCCCGGCGGCTGTCGTTCGAGCACCCCGTAACCCATGTCCCGATCGACGTGAGCTCGCCGCTGCCCGACGACCTTGAGGCGGCTCTCGCACTCGCCGAGGCGGCTCCGGCAGCCTGATCGGCAAGAAGAGTCGACGGGGCGGCCCGTCCACAGCCGCCCCGCCGAGGTTGCGAACCGAGCCACCGGAGGTAGGGGAAGGGAGGTTCGGTCCGCGGGCGGGTACATCGCCGAAGGTAGGGAAGGGCGATATCCCCGCTCGACAGAGAAACGTAGCCGCTTGGAGAGACTTGCGTAAACTTTTTAGTTAGGTCCATTTCCCCAACCCCATCTGAGCGCGCCGCACCCTGCCTCGAAACGCTCGAGGTTTGCGAGCAAGCGGCAGATGGGCCGCATACAACACACATACAAAGGGAGCAGTACTAGTGGCTCAAATCGGAATCAAGGAGCTGCTGGAGGCCGGTGTTCATTTCGGCCACCAGACGCGCCGTTGGAACCCCAAGATGCGCCGCTTCATCTTCGGTGAGCGCGACGGCATCTACATCATCGATCTCCTGCAGACGCAGAAGCTGCTGGACAATGCGCAGGAGTTCGCGGCCGAGGTGTCGCGACGCGGCGGCACCGTGCTGTTCGTCGGCACCAAGAAGCAGGCCCGCGACACGATCAAGGACACGGCCGAGTCGGCCGACATGCCCTACGTCAACAACCGCTGGCTCGGCGGCCTGTTGACCAACTACCAGACGATCTCGCAGCGGATCCGGCGGCTGCACGACCTCGAGCGCTACGAGACCGAAGGCCAGCTGCAGCTGCTGCCGACCCGCGAGCGGATGGCGGCCCAGGCCGACCTCGCGAAGCTGCGGGCGAACCTCGGCGGCGTCAAGAACATGCAGCGTGTGCCCGATGCCATGTTCGTGATCGACCTCAAGACCGAGGCGATTGCAGTGCGAGAGGCTCAGCGCCTGCGGATCCCGATCATCGGCCTCGTAGACACCAACTGCGACCCCGACGGGATCGACTACGTGATCCCAGGCAACGATGATGCGATCCGTTCGTGCGCTGCCGTGACCCAGGCTGTGGGCGACGTCGTCGCCCAGGGGCACAACGTCTTCCGCGCCGAGGAGGAGCGCGCCCGCCAGGAGCGCGAGCGACGCGAGGCCGAGGAGCGAGCTCGCCAGGAGGCCGAGGAGAAGGCCCGTCAGGAGGCTGAGGCCGCTGCTGCACAGGCGGCTGCCGCCGAGGCCCAGGCACAGCAGGCTGCGCAGCCCGAGGCGCCCCCGCCGGCTGCGAAGCCCGAGGCGGCCCCCGCGCCGCCTGCGCAAGCCGAGGCCCCCGCGCCGCCTGCGCAGGCCGAGGCGCCCGCGCCGGCTGCCCCAGCCGAGCCCCAGACGCCGGCTCCCGAGGCTACGGCTGCCCCGGCAGCTCCCGAGCCGCCGGCCGCGCCGGCCGAGCCAGAGGCGGCGACAGCTCCCGAGCCGCCGGCCGCGCCCGTGTCGCCGGCGTTGCCGGAGGCGCCGATCGCGCCGCCGACTGGTGAGCCGACGCCCGCGCCTCCCGAGGTCGCAGAGTCCGAGGCCGCAGCACCGGAAGCGCAGACCCCGGACGCCGAGGAGAAGGCATGACCGAGATCACCGCCAAGGACGTCAAGGCGCTGCGCGACCGCACCGGTGCGGGCGTGCTCGCCTGCCGCGAGGCGCTAAACGAGACCAGCGGCGATATCGAGCGTGCGGTCGAGGTCCTGAGAACCCGCGGTCAGGCCCAGGCGGCCAAACGAGGCGGCGAGGAGGCGCGCGAGGGCGCGGTCCAGACCTATGTCCACGCCGGCAATAAGATCGGCGTGCTCGTCGAGGTCGACTGCCAGACCGACTTCGTCGCGCGCAACGAGAAGTTCATCGAGTTCGCCCGCGACGTCGCCCTCCACGTCGCCGCCGCGGCGCCACTGGCGATCACCGAGGACGAGGTGCCGTCCGAGGATCGCGAGCGCGAGGAGCGGATCGCGGTTGAGCAGGCCGCCGACCGACCGGAGAACGTGCGCGAGAAGATCGTCTCGGGCAAGCTCGACAAGTGGCTCGACGAGGTCGTGCTGCTGCGCCAGCGCCACGTCAACGAGGAGAAGCACGGCGGCAAGACGATCGAGGAGTTGCGCGCCGAGCTGTCTGCCGAGACGCGCGAGAACATCGTCGTCCGGCGGTTCGCCCGCTTCGCCGTCGGTGGCTGATCGGCGGCCGGAGGGAAGCGATCGCGTGAGCGACACCGACGACCGGGAGCCCGCGTACCGGAGAGTGCTGCTCAAGCTCTCCGGTGAGGCGCTGATGGGCGACCTCGAGTACGGGACCGACCCCGCATGCGTGCAGGCGATTGCAAGCGAGGTAGCGGCGGTCCACGACCGCGGCGTCGAGGTCGCGATCGTCGTCGGCGGCGGCAACATCTACCGCGGCCTAGCGGCCGCGGCGCGCGGCATGGACCGGGCGACGGGCGACTACATGGGGATGCTCGCGACCGTGCTGAACGCGCTTGCGCTCCAGGACGCGCTCGAGAAGCTCGGGGTCGACGTACGCGTGCAGTCGGCGATCACGATCTCCGAGGTCGCGGAGCCCTACATCCGCCGCCGGGCGATGCGCCACCTCGAGAAGCGCCGGGTCGTGATCTTCGCGGCCGGCACGGGCAACCCGTTCTTCACGACGGACACAGCCGCCGCGCTGCGCGCGGCCGAGCTCCACGCCGAGGTCGTGCTGATGGCCAAGAACCACGTCGAGGGCGTCTACACCGCCGACCCGGCGATCGACGCCAACGCGAAGTTCATCCCGGAGATCACCCACAAGGACGCGCTCACGCAGGGACTTCGGGTGATGGACTCGACCGCGTTTGCACTTTGCATGGACAACAATCTGCCGATCGTCGTCTTCAACATGGCCGATGGCCGCAACATCGACAAGATAGTGTCCGGCGAACGCGTGGGAACGCTGGTGAGAACATGACCGACAGCGAGATGATCGATGGCCTGCTCGCCGAAGCACGCGAGCGGACGGCCAAGTCGGTCGAGGCGATGCGGCACGAGTTCAGCTCGGTGCGCACCGGCCGTGGCAGCCCGGCGCTGTTGGACAGGATCATGGTCGACTACTACGGGGCCTCGACCCCGCTCAAGCAGCTCGCGACGATCAATGCACCCGAGGCGAGGCTGCTCACGATTCAGCCCTACGACAAGAGCTCGATCAAGGCGATCGAGCGGTCGATCCTCGAGTCCGACGTCGGCCTGACCCCGTCAAACGACGGCAACCTGATCCGCCTCGCAATTCCCGAGCTGACCGAGGAGCGGCGCAAGCAGCTCGTCAAGGTCGTCCGGCACATCGCCGAGGAGGGGCGCGTCGCGATCCGCAACATCCGCCGCGACGTGATGCACGACCTGCGCGAGCTCAAGGAAGCGGGAGAGGCCGGGTCCGACGATGAGCACCGGGCCGAGCAGGAGCTCCAGAAGGTGACGGACACCCGGATCGGCGAGCTCGACGAGCTGCTCAAGCACAAGGAAGCAGAGATCCTCGAGGTTTGAGCGTGGCCGAAGCCAAGGCCCGCTACGTCGCGATCATCACCGACGGCAACGGCCGCTGGGCTCGGAGCCGCGGGCTGCCCGTCGTCGCCGGCCACGAGGCGGGCGCCGACACCGTCAAGGCGCGCCTGCGCGACGCCGTAGACCTCGGCGTGCAGGAGCTGACGGTGTTCTCGTTCTCGACCGAGAACTGGCGGCGGCCAGCGGACGAGGTCGCGGCGCTGATGGAGATGTTCGTCCGGCGGATCGAGCTCGAGACGCCCGAGCTCGACGAGGAAGGCGTGCGGATGCGGTTCATCGGCCGCCGTGCCGACCCGGTCCCGCTAGCGCTGGTCGAGCGCATGGAGTGGGCAGAGGAGCTGACCCGCCACAACACGCGGATCACGCTGTACGTGGCCTTCAATTACGGTGGCCGGGCGGAGATCGTCGACGCGGCGCGAACCTTTAGCGGTGGCGATGAAGAAGCCTTTCGCAAGCATCTGTATGCACCGGACATGCACGACCCCGATCTGATCATCCGCACCAGCGGCGAGCAGCGCAGCTCGAACTTCCTGGTATGGCAGGGCTCCTACTCCGAGCTTGTGTTCCGCGACGAGCTGTGGCCCGACTTCTCGCGCGACGCGTTCGAGCAGAGCCTCGAGGAGTTCACCGCGCGCAGCCGGCGCTTTGGGGGCCGGTAACGATGCCGCAGGAGCGACGGCCGCCCGCCGGTCGGCGGACCGCTTCGGGCGCGGCACGCGCGCCGCGTCAGCGTCCGGCCCAGCGCGAGGCCCCACGGCGCGCAAGACGCAGCGAGCCGCCGCGCGAGCCGCGCGCGCGGCGCGAGCGGGGGCGAGGCTCGGAGCTGCTGCTGAGGGTGCTCGTTGCGATCCCGGGGGCGATTGTCGTGATCGTGTTCGTCAACGCCGGCGGCCTCCCATTCGTGCTGTTCATCAGCGCGATCGGCTGCATCTGCGCATATGAGCTCTACCGGATGCTGCACCGCTGGCGCCCGCTCCCGCTGGTCGGGTTTGCGGCGATCATCGGGCTGGCTTTCGCGGGCCTCTACGGCGGCCCGCGGCAGGTCCTCGAGGTCGCCGTGATCACCGTTCCGGTCCTGTTTCTGTTCGTGGTTGCTCGCGGCCAGACCCACTCGACGGTCTCGATCGCAGGCACGCTGCTGGGCGTCTACTGGATCGGATTTGCGTTCGCGCACGCAGCGCTACTGCGCGAGCTGCCGCACGGGAACGCGGTGATCATCGACGTGCTGATCGGGACATTTGTCGGCGACACCGGAGCGTATGCCGGGGGCCGGCTGTTCGGTCGGCGTCCGCTCGCCCCGAAGATCTCGCCCAACAAGACCGTCGAGGGCCTGTTCTGCGGGATGCTGGTGGGGATTCTCGCGGTGTTCCTGGCCGGCCTGTACCAGACCTGGCTCACCCAGGGCGACGCGCTGCTGCTGGGCGTGGTGGTTGCCGTGCTGGCGCCGATCGGAGACCTATTCGAGTCGATGATCAAGCGCGACGCGGGGATCAAGGACGCCGGCAGCCTGTTCGGGCCCCACGGCGGCGCGCTCGATCGCACCGACGCTGCACTGTTCACGCTTGTGGCGGGCTACTACGTCTGGGTCGCCGTGATGCACTGATGCGCGAGGTCGTGCTACGCGTGCCGGCCGGGGCCGTCGAGGACGTGCTGGACAGGTTGCTGCCGATCGTCCCGGGCGGTGTGCGCGAGTACCCGGTCGGCGCGCACAACGTCGAGCTGCGGATCCGCGGCTCGGCCGTTCCGACTGTCCCGCAGGTGCGCGGCCTGCTCGGACAGCTTCCGCACACCGCCGCCGAGCGGGAGATCTCAGACGACTGGCGCGAACGGCGGCTGGCCGACTACTCCAGCGACGTGATCGGCGGTCGGATCGTCGTACGCCCGCCGTGGGCGCCAGCCCCGGATCCGGGGCTGATCGACCTCGTGCTCGTCGAAAGCTCGGCATTCGGGAGCGGCATGCACCCGACCACGCGGGCCTGCCTCGAGCTGCTGCTCGAGCTCGAGCCGTCGGGATCGTTCGTCGATCTCGGCTGCGGCAGCGGCGTGCTCGCGATCGCAGCGGCGGCGCTCGGCTGGGATCCGCTGGTCGCCGTCGACAACCAGCCCCTGAGCGTCGAGACGGCGCGGGAGAACGCCGTCCGCAACGGCGCGACGATCGAGATTGACGTCGTCGACCTGCTGCAGGTGCGGGCGCCGCTCGCCGACGGGTTTGCGGCCAACGTGCCGGCAGCCGTGCACCCGCGCATCGTCGAGGGGTGGCTGCAGACGGCGCCCGAGCGGGGCCTGTTGAGCGGCTTTGGCGAGAGCGATGCGGACTCGGTGATCGACGGCTATCGCCGCTGCGGGCTGCATGAGCGCCGGCGCGTCGAACGACACGGCTGGGTCGTGGCCGAGCTAGGGCGGGGGTGATCGCCGGCGTGGGCGAGCTCGAGGATGCCAAGGCGAGCTTCTTCGCCGGAAACGGCGACGTCGTCAACGGCGCGATCACCGTCACCGCCGGTGCCGCGCCGCGGACGCTGCTAGAGCTTGCGGCCGACCGGATCGCGGTCACCGCCGTCCTCCAAGCAGACGACACGCTCGCCCTGAGCGTGCACAACGGCACGACGATCGCGCTGGAATCGGTCCACAACCTCGACGGAGCCGTGACGACCGCGCCGCTGGAGCCAGACGCGCAGACCATGATCGTGCTGCCGGGCGCCGGCACGCATCGTCTGCACCTCCAGGTACTTCCGAGCCGCGAGGAGCCGGCGCGGGTGATCACTGTGATCGTCACCTCTGACGGGAGCTCGATCGTCGGCCAGGCGTTCGCCGGGGCGGTGTGATCGGCGTGCACGGCCAACTGACCAACGGACTGGCGCTTCCCGGCGGGCACCCCGGAGTCGTGCTCTCGGCCGGCAAGGAGCTCGAGCCCGGCGCGAGGGCGATGCTGCTGATTGCCGAGGACTTGTTCCGACTGGACGTGATCGTCACCGAGGACACGCTGCGAACGGTGCTTCGCAACCTCTCGACCGGCGTGCTCGACACGAACACCAGTCTCGGGACGCTGACCGGCGAGAGCGCGACGTTCGGCGATGCGGCCGACTACCAGCCGGGTCGCGCCGAGATGGGCTTCACGATCACCTCCGGCACCGAAGCGGTGTGGGTCAAGGCGCTGATCGCGACGCTGCGGTTCGTCGAGCGGGGCACGGTCCAGGTCAGCGCCCAGGCGATCATGCGCCAGGCGCCCGCCGGGTAGCGTTCCGGCCCGCCGCGACGCCCTGCCTACAATCTCGCGCGTGCCACGCCGCTTGGCCATCCTCGGTTCCACGGGCTCGATCGGCGTCCAAGCGCTGGACGTCGTCTCGCGGTCGCCGGCCGGCGAGCTGCAAGTCGTGGCACTGAGCGCCGCAAGTGCCTGGGAGCAGCTGCTCGAGCAGGCCCGAGCGCACGGCGTCAGACGGATCGCGCTGAGCGATCCCGACGCCGCCGCGCGCGCGAGCGAGGCCTGGACCGACGGCGAGGTGCTGGCCGGTCCGGAGGGTCTGGTGCGGCTGATCACCGAATGCGAGTGCGAGCTCGTGCTCAACGCGATCGTCGGCTCCGCCGGCCTGGTCCCGACCGTCGCGACGCTCGGCGAGGGGATCGACCTGGCGCTAGCCAACAAGGAGTCGCTGGTCGTCGGGGGAGAGCTCGTCACGCAACTGGCCGAGGCGACGGGCGCTGCGATCATCCCCGTCGACTCCGAGCATTCCGCGATCCACCAGCTGCTCGCGTCCGAGCAGGTCGGAACCGTCGACCGGATCGTGCTGACCGCGTCAGGCGGCCCGTTTCGCGGACGCGGCGCCTCCGACCTCCGCGAGGTGACGATCGAGCAGGCGCTGGCGCATCCGACCTGGGCGATGGGGGGCAAGATCACGATCGACTCGGCGACGCTGATGAACAAGGGGCTGGAGCTGATCGAGGCGCATCACCTGTTCGGCACTCCGTATGAGCAGATCGACGTCGTCGTGCATCCGCAGTCGATCATCCACAGCCTGATCCAGCTCTGCGACGGCGCCACGATGGCGCACCTCGGCTATCCCGACATGCGCGTGCCGATCTCCTACGCGCTGCACTACCCCGATCGCGTCGACGTCCCAGTACGCCCGCTCGACCTCGTCGAGGTCGGCGCGCTGACGTTCGAGCAGGTCGATGTTGAGACGTTCAGCTGCCTGCGGCTCGCGCGCGAGGCCGCGCTCGCCGCCGGCACCGCCCCATGCACTTTGAACGCGGCCAACGAGGTCGCCGTCAACGCATTTCTCGCCGGGCGCCTGAGGTTCCTCGAGATCGCGTCGGTGATCGAGCAGACGCTCGAGCAGCTGCCGGCGCAGCCCGTGCATTCGTTCGAGTCGCTCGGCGACGCCGACGGACAGGCGCGCCGAGTCGCCGCCGAGCTCGTTGCGGCGGCGCCGCCGCCGGACCGCAAGCCCTAACCAGCTCTTATCTAACGCCTGCCACACTGGAGGCGTGTCATACGTCCTGGCCTTCCTGGGGTTCTCGGCGCTGATTCTCCTGCACGAGGCCGGCCACTTCGCGGCCGCCAAGGCGGTGGGGATGCGCGTCGAGCGGTTCTCGCTGTTCTTCGGCCCGCTGATCCTGAAGGTCAGACGCGGCGAGACCGAATACGGGATCGCCCCGATCCCGCTCGGCGGCTACGTGAAGATCAGCGGCATGAACCCGCGCGAGGAACTGCCCGAACACGTTGTCCCGCGCGCCTACTACAACCAGCCCGTCTGGAAGCGGATCGTCGTGATCCTCGCTGGCCCGTTCGTCAACATCGTGATCGCTTTTCTGCTGGTATGGGCCCTGTTTCTGGCCAACGGCGAGTCGGTCCCGACCAAGCAGATCGCCACAATCCAAAAGTCGTCGCCCGCCGCCGCGGCGCTGCATCCGGGAGATCACCTGGTGTCGGTCGACGGCGTGACCGGCAGCCCCGATCGGCTGCGTGGACAGCTGGCGACGCACAGCTGTGCCGGCGCCGAAGTCAACGGGTGCCTCGCTGCTACGCCCGCGCGGATCGTCGTCAACCGCAACGGCACGCTTCTGACCTTCAAACTACGCCCCCGGTACAGCGCGACCGACAAGCGGCCGCTCGTCGGGTTCTCGTTCGGCTCCGGCCAGGCGCCAATCGGCGCCGCGCACGCGGCCTCGCTGACCGCCTCGGGACTGTGGACCGTGACGACCTCGACGGTGTCGGTGGTCGCGCGGATCTTCGAGCCCCAGGAGCGCAAGCAGCTCAACGGGATCGTCGGCGGCTACACCGTCACCCAGGAGTCGTTCGCCAGCAGCGCCACGCGTGCGCTGCAAGTCCTGGCACTGATCTCGCTGTCGCTGGGGATCATCAACCTGTTCCCGTTCCTGCCGCTTGACGGCGGCCACGTGTTCTGGGCGATCGCCGAGAAGATTCGTGGCCGGCGGATCCCGTTTGAGGTGATGGAGCGCGCGGGTGTCATCGGGTTCGTGCTGATCGTGATGCTGTTCGTGATCGGACTCAGCAACGACATCTCGACACTCAACGGGGCGGGCTTCAACGTCCGCTGAGCCTCCTGCGATAGCGTCCCGGGCGCCGATTGCAGGCACAAAACACCCGGAGGAGAGCATGGAGAGCAGCACGATAGCCCCGGCGGGGGAGCGAGCGGTCGACGCGCAGACGGTTACCGAGGCGCTGCGCCGAACGGCCGCCAATCATCCCGACGTGGTCGCGGTGCGGACCGCCGACGACAGCGTCTCGCTGACCTGGTCGGAGCTGCTGGCGCGCGTCGACGCCGTCGCCGGAGGCATCGCGCAGCTCGGCGTCAGCCGGGGCGACACCGTCGCGATCATGCTCGGAAACCGCCCGGAGTTCCACATCGTCGACCTCGCCGCGGTGACGCTCGGGGCGACTCCGTTCTCGATCTATACGACCTATCCGTCGGCCGAGATCGAGTATCTCTGCACCGACGCGGGCGTGAACGTGCTGATCACCGAGCAGGCATTCCTGCCGTCCGTGCTCAAGGCGCGCGAGCAGCTGCCCGAGCTCGAGCACGTGATCGTCATCGACGGCGAGGCGCCTGAAGGCACGATCCCGCTGTCAGACGTCGAGGGCTCAGACCCGGACTTCGACGCCGTCGCTGCCTCGGCCCAGGCGGGCCCAGAAGACCTCGTGACGCTGATCTACACGTCGGGCACGACCGGGCACCCGAAGGGCGTGCAGCTCTCGCACCACGCGATCATGTTCTCCGCGCGCGGCGTCCAGGAGGTAATCCCGATCGACGTCGGCGGACGCGTGATCTCGTGGTTGCCGGCCGCCCATATCGCCGAACGGATGGCCCACCACTACATCCCGGTGATCTACGCGGGCACGATCACGACCTGCCCCGACCCCCGCTCGATCCTCAGCTACCTGCCGCAGGTGCGCCCGACCTGGTTCTTCGCGGTGCCGCGCATCTGGGAGAAGCTCAAGGCCGGGCTGGAGACAATGCAGGCCGCGCAACCCGAGGAGCAGCGCAAGCCGATCGAGCAGGCGATGGCCGCATCACTTCAGCGGGTGCGGCTGCGCCAGCGCAGCGAGCCCGTCCCCGAGGAGCTCGAGCGCCAGGTCGCCGACGCCGACGAGCGGTTCTTCTCGAAGCTTCGCGAGATGCTCGGGCTTGATCAGGCCCAGGGGGTCAACGTCGGCGCCGCGCCGACACCGCTCGAGGTGCTCGAGTTCTTCCATTCACTGGGGATCGAGCTGGCGGAGCTGTGGGGGATGTCCGAGACCTGCGGAGTCGGCGCCGTCAACCGCCCGGGAGCGGTCAGGCTCGGAACAGTCGGCCAACCGTCGCCGGGCGTCGAGATGAAGATCGCCGACGACGGCGAGCTGCTGGTGCGCGGCGAGTTCGTGATGGTCGGCTACCGCAACGAGCCCGACAAGACATCGGAGGCGCTCGACGGCGACGGCTGGCTGCACACCGGCGACATCGGTGCGATCGACGACGACGGCTACCTGAAGATCGTCGACCGCAAGAAGGAGCTGATCATCAACGCGGCCGGCAAGAACATGTCGCCGGCCAACATCGAAGCGGCGATCAAGTCCTCGAGCCCGATGATCGCGCAGGCGTGCTGCATCGGCGACGGCCGCCGCTACAACACGGCGCTGATCGTGCTCGATGCCGACTTCGCGCCGCAATGGGCCGGTCAGCACGGGATCACGGCGACGTCGCTCGACGAGCTCGCAGACGACGAGCAGGTGGTCGCCGCGGTCCAGCAGGCCGTCGACGCCGCCAACGAGCAGCTCGCGCGCGTCGAGCAGATCAAGAGGTTCACGATCGTGCGCGGCGACTGGCTCCCCGGAGGCGACGAGCTGACGCCGACGATGAAGCTCAAGCGACGCCCGATCGCGGCCAAGTACGAGCACGAGATCGAGGCGATGTACGCCGACTAGGCGCGCGACGCGTCGTTGCGGCGTCCGGCGACGATCGAGCGCCACACGAGCTCGACCGGGTGATAGATCGGCAGCGGGCCGCCGAGGTCTCGGAAATGGCGGTCGAGCTGGGCCGCACAGCCCGGGTTGGCGGCGGCGATCGCCTGCGCGCCGGTGTCTGAGAGGTTACGTGCCTTGCGCACGCCAAGCTCCGCACCGGCCTCTGGCTGCAGCAGGTTGTAGACGCCGGCCGAGCCGCAGCAGACCTCTGGTTCGACCGGGTTCTCGATCAGCTCGAGCTCGGGGATCGAGCGCAGCATCGCGCGCGGCTGCTCGCGAACCTGCTGTGCGTGCGCAAGGTGACAGGCGTCGTGGTAGACGACCTTCAGCGGCACCGGTCCGCGCGGCGCTCGCGGCTCGATCGACCCCAGCAGCTCGGTGACGTCGAGCACCCGCTCGGCGAACGCCTTGGCGTCCGGCGTGCCGACGAGCTCTCCGTACTCCTTCATCGCCGATCCGCAGCCCGCGGCGCTGGTCAGCACGTGGTCGAGTTCGCCGATCGCGTTGAACGCGGCGATCGTCGCCTCGGCTCTGGTCACCGCCGCCGCCTCCTCACCAGAATGCATCTCCAGCGCGCCGCAGCACTCCGGCATCGCCGGCGCGAACACTTCGTAGCCCTCGGCCGCGAGCGTCGCGATCGTCGCGCGGTGGACATCGCCGTAGAACACGCGCTGCACGCAGCCGAGCAGTAGGCCGACGCGCCCGCGCTGCTCGCCGACGGCGGGCGTGTGCGCCGGGAAGCTGGAGCTGCGTAGCTTGTTCATCGTCGTCTGCGGCGCGACCTTTGCGAGCGTCCCGAGCCGACCCGGGATCCTGCCTGAGCCGAGCTTGCGCCCGGCGATCATCAGTGGCGCGAGCGTCCGCATGCGCTGCGGGTGGGGGAGGGTCCCGAACAGCACACGGCGCAGCACCCGCTCGAGCGCCGGGCGGCGGTGATGGCGCTCAACCTGCGGTCGGACGCGCTCGATCAGGCGGTCGTAGCGGACGCCCGACGGGCACGCGGTCACGCACGCCATGCACCCAAGGCAGCGGTCGAAATGGGTGACCATCTCGTCAGACAGCGGCTCGTCTGACTTCAGCCCCTCGCCGATCAGCACGATTCGGCCGCGCGGCGAGTCGGCCTCGTTGCCCCACAACACGTACGTCGGGCAGGTGTCCAGACAGAAGCCGCAGTGCACGCAGTCCTCGAGGACTTCGATCTCGGGTGCTCTGAACGTGTCGAATGCCATCGCGCTCCCTCCTTGGCTGATCAGATCCCGCCGACGAATACGCCGGGGTTGCAGGCCCCGGCCGGATCAAATCGCATCTTGATCCGTCGCATCAGCTCGAATGCCGGGCCGTCCTGCGCGCCCCACGGATCGAGCGAGTCGCGCGCACGGTCGGGCACGTCGAGCAGCACGACGATCGCGTCCGGTGGCAGCTGCTGGCGAAAGCCGGCCAGCGCATCCGGCTCGACCTCGATCCAGCTCAGGCCCAGCGATGCGCGCCCGACCAGCCGCGCCTCGGATGACCGCACCGCGCGCAACACGTCGGCGAGCCTCGTCGGGCGGGCGGCGACGCGGGCGAGCACGGCGTCTTGCGAGCGCTGGCCGGCGCGCTGACGCGCCCAGAGGTCCTCGTCGTCGTCGATCACATCGACGTCCTCGAGGCCGGCCTCGCGCATCAGCTTCGTGACGCGCACGATCCGCCGCGCCGCCTCAGCGCCGGCCAATCGTGTGAGCACCTGGCCCCAGCCCGACTGCCAGGCGACATCGAGCGCGTCGAGCTCGAGCGGCGCCATCGTCAGCATCCGCGCGGCCGTCGCGAGCACCTCGGGGTCGCCGCTGCCGCCGAGCGCGCTCGTCGCCGCCGGCGCCACCGGGTGCAGGCGGATGCTGACCGACAGGATCGCGCCGAGCGTCCCGAACGCGCCAGAGAACAGCTTCGCGATGTCGTAGCCGGCGACGTTCTTGATCACCTTGCCGCCCGAGCGGGCGATCGTTCCGTCAGACAGCGCGACGGTCATCCCGACGACGAGATCGCGCGCGGCGCCGTAGCGGTGACGCAGCGGCCCCGAGTCGGCGGTCGCGACGACTCCGCCGACCGTCGCGTCGGCGTTCGAGCCGCGGCCCAGCGGCGGGTCGAGCGACAGCATCTGCCCCTCGGCCGCAAACGTCCGCTGCGCCTCCGACAGCGGCACCCCGGCCTCGAGGATCGCCGTCAGGTCGCCGACGTTGTGCTCGAGGATCCGGTTCAGCGCGGTCGTGTGCAGTTCGACGTCGGGCGACTCGCCGACGGCGCCCCAGCCGAGCTTGGTCTGAGCGCCGCAGATCCGCACCCGCTCGCCGGCTGCGGAGGCGGCCGCGAGTCCCGCGGCGGCGTCCTCGAATGTCCCCGGATGGAGCTCGCGGGCCATCAGAACCGCTCAGCGATGCCGGCGCGCTCGAGCGGATGCTCGCGATAGGGCCCCGGAACCTCGCCGCACAGTCGCGGCGTCGGCATCACCTTGCCGGGGTTGGCGAGCCCATGGGGGTCAAACGCGCATCGCAGCCGCTGGAACGTCTCGAGATCGGCCTCGGAGAACATCGAGGGCATGTACGCCTTCTTGTCGACGCCGACTCCGTGCTCGCCGGTGATCGAGCCGCCAGCGTCGACGCACGCCTTGATGATCAGCCCAGACAGCTCCTCGGCGCGCTCGGCCTCTCCCTCGCGGCCGGCGTCGTAGCAGATCAACGGGTGTAGGTTGCCGTCGCCGGCGTGGAACACGTTGGCGACCTGAAGCTTGTACTCGCTGGCCATCGCGTCGATCTGGCGCAGCACCTCCGCCAGGCGGGTACGGGGGATCACGCCGTCCTGGACGTAGTAAGCGGGGGCGAGCCGGCCCATCGCGGCGAACGCGGCCTTGCGCGTGCGCCAGATCAGCGCGCGCTCCTGCTCTGAGAGCGCGACCCTGACGTCCATCGCCCCGGTCCGTGCGCACAGCTCCATCACGTGCTCGAGCCGCGAGGTGCATTCCTCGTCGGGGCCGTCGAGCTCGACCAGCAGCGCCGCGCCGGCGTCGAGGCGATAGCCGGCGCCGGTCGCCTGCTCGGCCGCCTTGATCGACAGGCGGTCCATCATCTCGATCGCGCCGGGGACGATCCCGGCGCTGACGATCTCGGTGACGGCCTCGCCGGCCGAGCCAGTGTCCTCGAAGAACGCGACCAGCGTACGCACGCTCTCGGGCAGCGGGATCACGCGCAGGGTGATCTTCGTGGCGACGCCGAGCGTCCCCTCCGAGCCCACGAACGCGCCGAGCAGGTCGTAGCCGGCCGCGTCGCGATCGAGCTGGAGCAGCTCGCCGTTTGAGAGCACGACCTCGAGCCCGGTCACGTAGTTGGTCGTGAAGCCGTACTTGAAGCAGTGCGCTCCGCCGGAGTTCTCGGCCACGTTGCCGCCGATCGAGCAGACGATCTGGCTCGACGGGTCGGGCGGGTAGAAGTGCGTCGGCGCGACCGCCCGCGATACCGCCAGGTTCGTGACGCCAGGCTCGACGACCACGCGCGAGTCCTCGAGCGTCACCGACAGCACGCGACGCAGGCGCGCGAGCACGATCAGCACGCCTTCGGCGATCGGCAGCGCGCCGCCCGACAGGCCGGTGCCCGAGCCGCGAGCGACCCACGGGACCTCGGCCTCGTAGCAGGCGCGGACTACGCGCTGGACCTCCTCGGCGCTGCCGGGAAGCACCGCCGCAACGGGCACCTCGCGGTAGTGCGCGAGGCCGTCCGAGCGGTAGGTCGCGAGCTCGTGCGGGTGTGTCAGTACGTGCTCGTGGCCGCAGATCGACTGCAGCTGGGAGACCAGCTCCAGCCGGGATGCGAGCTCCGGGGCGCCGCTGGACATCACCTCTGGAGTATGACGGTCCGTCAGTGCAGCGTCAGACGCACGACGCGGCTGTAAGCGGTGTGCGGCAGCAGCGGGTCGAAGTAGCCCAGCGCCTGGTCGAACGTCGGGTAGTCCCATGCGAGGCGGACGGTGCCGCTGCCCGGGAACCGCAGGTGCACGTCGAAGTAGCCGCGCGGATCGCTGACCGTAACCGTGCGCAGCGTCCTGAACGCGCCCCGCGAGCCGCGCTGGAACTGGATCTTCACGGTCTGCAGGTCACCACCGGTGTCGTCCTGCGCGTAGGGCGCGGGGCGCACGCAGCCCCAGACCTCGAGGTTGCGACCGCGGCGGGCCGAGGTGACGGGCATGAACACGGGCAGGCGCCAGGCGGTGTAGGTGGCTTTGCGCGCGTGCTTGCCGAATGTCTCAAGGCCGCTGGCGAAGCCGCCGAAGTCGTCAGTCGAGTTGGCGGGCAGCGGGTCGTAGAGCAGGTACTGCGAGAACGAGCGGATCCGCGGATTGCGCCAGGAGATGTACTCCGCCCAGTTGAGATACAGCGCGGCCTTGTTCTGGTTGACCCATGGGGTCTTCTTGCTGGGGTGCTTGGGCGGGCTGGTGATGTAGCCGAACTCGCTGTTGTAGATCGGATAGCGCTTGTGGGACCCGTACACGCGCTGCAGCCGGTCAAGCGCGCGCGTCAGGTTGCCGATCTCGCCCAGCGACGTGGAGTCGGGGTCGGGGAACTGCTCCTTGTTGGGCTGATACCAGCGCATGTACGGGTGGTCGGCAACGCCAGCCGCCCTGAACAGACCGGGGTTCTGCGCTCGGAACCTGCGTGAGCCGGCAGCGTTCGTCGGGCAGCCGCGGATCCGCGCGGCGCTGCCGCGCAGCACCTTGTAGTTGGCATCGACGCAGTACATAGCGCGCAGGAAGACCAGCGGCTTCATCCCCGAGAACACGCCCCAGAACTCGGCGCCCCGCGGCGCCAGCTCGCCGATCACGAGCTGGTCGTGGGTGTGGCCGGTGGCCTGGAGCGCGTTCCACGCGGCGCCGACCAGGTTTCGGTACATGCGCGGGCTGTTCTCGATCTTGAGATGGCCGAGTACGCCCTGGGGCGCGAGGCTCGGCCCGTAGTCGGGCTCGTTCCAGACCGACCAGAAGCTGACCTTTGGCAAGTCGCTGGCGTTGCCGGGCGCGAGTGAGTCGGTATCGGGGTCGTAGTTGCCGCCGTAGCGCGTAGCGACCGCGCGGGCGAAGTTGCCGAACTCGGTCGGCGACGGGTCCCAGTTGATGTGGGGTTTGCCGTCGCGCGGCGCCCCGGGGCCGGTCGCCCACACCGGCGCTCCGCCGAGCAGGTCGAAGTCGAGCGAGATCCCGGCCGCAGTGGCGTCAGAGACGATCTCGTCCCAGATCCGCCAGGTGCCGGCAGGGTAGGCGGCGGGGTTGGCCGCGTTGAAGTTCTTCGGGCGCTTGCGCGACAGCGGGTCGGGCGCGATCAACTGCCAGCGCACCGCGACCCGGACGCGAGTGACGCCGAGCAGCCTCAGCTTCGCCAACGTCGTCGCCGGGTCGTTGTAGAGGCTGACGTCATCCTCGAGCCATGACTCCTGCGTCGAAGCCGCTACGGCCCGGGCCGCGGGCAGCGCGATCAGGGCGATCGCGAGCAGCATGACGCGCAGGAGGATTGCGGGGCGTGGGATCGAGCGGGACATCAGTTCAACGATGGTGATGCGGGACTGCGCGGGGGAACGATCGCCGCACAGTGAACAGCTCGCACGGACACCACAACGCCGGTCGGGCCTCGAAGTTGCGGCGGCGGCCGGCGGCCGGCCTCACTACTTGACGGTCACCGACACCGGTCGGCTGTGGATCGTCGGCCCGTGCGGATAGCTCCAGGTCGTCTGCACGGTGCCGCTGGACGGGAACTTGACATTGACATCGAAGTATCCCTGCGGGTTGGTGACCGTGACCGTCTGCAGCGTCTTGAACGGACCGCTCGAGCCCTTCTGGAACTGGATCAGCACCTTCTGCGAGCCGGGGGTCGTGTGCGCGGGCCGGACGCTGCCCCAGACCTCGAGCTGGTTGCCCGACTGCTGGGTCGCGACCGGCAGGTAGAGCGGCATCCGGTAGGCGTCGAACAGGAACGGCTTCGGGGTCTGATCCGCGTACTCGAGCCCGGTGGCGAAGTTGCCACCCGGGGGGTCGCTGAGCAGATACTGGTCGTATGAGACGACGCGGGGGTTCAGCCACAGCAGGTACTCCGACCAGTTGAGGTAGTAGGCAGCGGTCTTGGAGTCGATCGCACGGGCGATCTTCTCCGGCGGGTTGGTCTGGAGGCCGAACTCGGTGTTGTAGATCGGGAACGTGATGTTCGAGCCGTACACGTTGTGGACCTTGTCGAGCGTCTGCTCGAGGTGTCCGAGCGCGGCGAGGTCGGCGTAGTCGGGCTCGTCGGTCGTCGCCACATTCGGCGCGATCCGTCCCTGCGGGTAGGGGTGGTCCGAGAACCCGGTCGCGTGGAACAGGCCCGGGTGCTGGCTTGCGAACTGCTTGGAAGCCGACGAGGTCGTCGGGCACCCGCGGACAGCGGCTGCCTGTCCCTGCAGCGGCTTGAACGACTGGTTGACGCAGTACAGCGCCCGGATGAAGCGCAGCGGGACCATCCCGGAGAAGTTGCCGGGGTTGTCGCCGGTCGTGATCCCGCGCGGCGCTGTCTCGCCGATGAGGATCGTGTCGTGGCCGTGACCGGTTGCCTGCAGCGAGCTCCAGGCCGCGTCGACGAGCCCACGATATAGCCGCGGCGCGACCTCGACGGTCGAGTGGTCGATCGCCTGCGGCGCCAGGTCGACGCCGTAGTTGGGCTCGTTCCAGATCGCCCAGAAGTTCACTGCCGGCAGCGGCTTGGAGGCACCCGGCGGCTTGTAGGTGCCGCTGTAGCGCTTGCCGACCGCGCGCATGAATTGCCCGAACTGGCTCGCCGACGGCTGCCACTGGAAGTGCGGGGCTCCCGGAGGGGCGCCGCGACCTGTGGCCCACAGCGGCACCGGCTCGCCGATTGTCAGATCGATCCCCATCCCGCGCGCCTTGGCGTCGCGGATCACCGTGTCGTAGATCGCCCAGGTCGTCGCCGAGTACGACGCCGGATTGGTCGCGTCGAAGCTCGGCCGCGTGTGCGATGTCGGATCGGGCGCGAGCTGGTTCCAGGGCATGTAGAGCCTGATCACGTCGGCGCCCAGCTTGTGCAGGATGTCGAGGTAGTGAGCCGTCTGCGCTGGGGTGCCCCGCACCTGGGCCTCGGCCTCGAAGATCGAGGTCGGGCCCTTGCGCTGGATCGCGGCCTTGACCGACGATGACGATGCCGAGGCGCTCGAACTGGAGCTCGAACCGCCGCCGCAGCCAGTCAGCGCCAGCGCTGCGACGAGCAGGAGCGCCGTCGCGACGGGCAGCAGAAAGCGGTAAGTGAGCCTGGGCAAGCGGGGCAGGATAGGGGTTTCGCTGCGTAAACTTGGGCGCGCATGCTCATCCCGACCCGCACGGGCCGCGACGCGGCGACCCGGACTGAGTCGATCTGGCGGGCGGAGATGATCGCGTCCGAGCTGTGGATCCTGGCAGCTCTGATCGCGATTGGCGCCACTCTCCGCTTCGGCACACTCGCCAGCCAGAGCTTCTGGCTCGACGAGGCCACGACCGCCCACGAAATGGGGCTGTCCTTCGGCGCGCTGCTGCATCAGATCCACGTCAACGAGACAACCCCGCCGCTGTACTTCATCGTCGCCTGGCTCTGGACCAAGGTGTTCGGCGCCGGCGAGGTGGGCCTGCGGTCGCTGTCAGCGCTCCTGGGAACCCTGGCGATCCCGATCGCGTATCTGTGCGGGCGCGAGCTCGTCTCGCGCGCCGCAGGGCTCGTGGCGGCCGCGCTGGCGACCGTCAGCCCGTTCATGATCTGGTACTCGCAGGAGGCGCGGTCCTACATGCTGTTCACGGTCCTCTGCGGACTGTCGTTCCTGTTCTTCGCCAAGTCGCTGCGCGAGCCTACGCGCCGGAATCTGGTGTGGTGGGGGATCGCCTCTTCGGCCGCGGTGCTGACGCACTTCTTCGCCGGCTTCCTCGTCGCCCCCGAGGGGCTGTGGCTGATCCTGCGCTTCCGCAGCCGCGCGACCGTCGTTGCCGCGGCGGTCGTGGCGGCCGTGCAGCTCGCGATCCTGCCGCTGGCGGTCGGGGACACTTCGCACCCGCTTCAGTGGATCAAGGCATTTCCGCTCTCGATCCGGATCAAGCAGGTCCCCGTCGACCTCGGCCTCGGGACCCTGTATCAGAGCTCGCTCGTGACCAACGGCCTGCTCGGCGCGGGCGTGCTGGCGGTGATCGTCGCTGCGCTCCTGTACTTCGGCGGCGAGCGCGAGCAGCAGCGTGGCGCCGCGATCGCGGCTGCGCTTGCCGCGGTGGTGCTCGTGGCCCCGGTGGTGCTGACCGCATTCGGCAGCGACTACGTGGTCCCGCGCAACTTCGCGCCGGCGTGGATTCCGCTGGCGGTGCTGCTCGGCGCGGCCTGCACCGTTCCGCGCGCGAGGGCGGCCGGTGGCGCGCTCGCGGCCGTGCTGCTGATCTCGTTCGTCTACGCGAACGTCCGGATCGGCAACGACCCGCAGTACCAGCGGCCCGATTGGCGTGGCGTCGCCGCCGCGCTCGGCCAGCCGACCGGGCCGCGCGCGATCGTCGCCTACGACTCCGGCTTCGCCTCTCAGCCGCTGGCGATCTACCTGCGCGGGATCCCATGGAACCCGGCGCCGCAAGCGACGCCGGTTCGCGTCGGCGAGGTCGACGTCGTCGGCAGCGTCTATCAGCAGTCGCCCGGTGCGCTCCCCGCCGGCTTCAAGCTGCTGTCGACCAGCACCGTGAAGGGCGGCTTCCGGGTCGACCGCTTCACGGTCTCACCGGCACGGCAGCTGACGCCGGCCGCGATCGCCGCGCAGGCGCCGTCGCTGCTCGGGCCGGCGCCGGCGGGTCCGGCCGTGCTGATCCAGACCGGTTGATCCTCGTCCTTCACAACCGCTACCGGACCACCGGTGGGGAGGAGCGGGCGGTCGAGGATCTGCTCTGGGTTGTGCGCGAGCGCCTCGGCGAGGACGCGGCGTTGCTCGAGCGTGACTCCGCCTTGGTCGGGCGCACCCAGGCCGCCGCAGGGCTACTGGGCGGCGGATTGCGCCCCCAGGAGGTCGCGCGCGCCGTGCGCCGCACCAGAGCGCGGATCGTCCACGTCCATAACCTGCACCCGACGCTCGGGTGGCGGTCGCTGGCCGCCGCCCGCGACTCCGGTGCGCGCGTGGTGATGCACCTGCACCAGTACCGGCTCGTGTGCGCCGTCGGCGTGTGCTTCACGCACGGCGAGGAATGCACGCGCTGCCGTGGGCGCAACACGCTGCCCGGCGTGATCCGCAACTGTCGCGGCTCGCTCGGCGAGGCGGTCACCTACGGCGCCGCGTTGGCGCTGTGGCAGCCCAAGCTCGCGTCGCTCGTCGATGCGTTCGTGGTGCCGAGTGCGTTCGCGCTGCAACGGCTGCGGACGCTGGAGGCGCCGGTCGGCGCAGCGCACGTGCTGCCGCACGTGATCCGCTCGTTCGCGAGCGAGTCGCGCGCACCGGCCGGGCACCATGCGCTGGTCGTCTCCCGGCTGGCGCCCGAGAAGGGTGTCGACGTGGCGATCGAAGCCTGCCGGATCGCCGGGATCCCGCTAATCGTGGCGGGAGACGGCCCGGAGCGCTCGCGCCTGGTCGCCCGCGCCGATCCGGGTGTGACGTTCGCGGGACACGTCGACGAGTCCGAGCTGCGGGTGCTGCGTGACGGCGCCGCGGTGGCGCTCGCGCCGTCACGCTCGGGCGAGACGTTCGGCCTTGCGGCCGCCGAGGCGATGGCGAACGGCGTGCCGGTCGCGGCGTCGCGGATCGGCGCGCTGCCCGAACTCGTCCCCGGCGAATGGCTCGTGCCGGCCGACGATCCGCAAGCGCTCGCGGGTGCGATCGACCAGTTGCGCAGTGATCCGCAGGCCGGCAACCGCGCGATCGAGCGCGTTCGCGCGATCGCCGACCCCGACGTCGTCGCCGGCAAGCTCTCAGAGATCTACGCGGGGGTCGCTGACTAGCGTCGCGACTCGGGACGCTGGCCCGGCTCGTCGCGCGTGACGACGACCAGCGTGTCGACCTCGTCTGAGATCGTCCAGCCGTCGACCGCTCCGGACCCCCGAAACAGCGCGTCGACGACGACGGTCGGGCCAGGGCCGCCGTCACCGCCGGGCCGGCCCAGGCGCGCGTCGTGAAACGCGACCACGCCGCCGGCGCGAACGTGCGGATGCCACACATCCCAATCCTCCCGGCACGCCTCCGGGCTGTGATCGCCGTCGATGAACACGAAGTCGACCTCGCCGCCGTCCCATCCGCGTCCGACGTCCTGGCTGCGCGCGATGTGCCAAGTGGTTCTCGG
>DASXDD010000048.1:0-37697 GCA_036490775.1 Solirubrobacteraceae bacterium
AGCTAACCGTCGCAGCTTGTCCCACCACGTCAGCTCGTTCTTCATCTCGCGCCGGGTACGGTCGAACAGCCTGGGTGATGCGTTCGGCGAGTCCGCGGCCGCCTCATCGCCCGCGATCCGGACCTCCTCGATGCGTGCCCACACATCGAAGGCCTCGCCGGCCGCAAGCTGGGTCCGGACGACCTCGATTTGGCGGCGAACGGCGGAATGGCGTCGAGAAGCGCGTTCATAGGCTTCCTTCCGCTGCCCGGGCGCCGCGAACGTGCGTACGGCAGTAAGCACCGCCGCGAGCACCGACACGGCCCCAGCAATGATCCGGGCGAGAGTGCTGACGTCGTGCGCGATCGACGCGAAGATGGCGGTGCCGACTATGGCGGTGACTGAAGCGCTCACGAGACCCAGGCGAAGATCCCAGGCTGCACTGCGGTTCGCGGAGCGGGCGTGCGCAAGCGACGCGAGCAGGGAGCGTTGCTCCCATTCCGCCAGCAACCTGTCGGCCTCGGCGGCGCTTGATGACTTGCTCGGTATGTCCATGGGACCGACCCTAATCCCTCGAGCAAACCCCAACCTCGTGCGATCGCGCATCCGTGCCGGAACTCCGCGAACCTGCGTTCCGCTAACCGTGACACTGCGTGACGCCGCTACAACCAAAGCGGCGGGGCTGGGGTCAGACGAAAGCAGGCTGGCCGACCTGAATGATCCGCTAATGGGGCTGTTAGGCCGCACCGATGCCCAAGCAGCAACACTCGGGCGACGCCGGCCATGCGTCGCAGAAGGATCGCCGGGATTGGCTCGAACAGCGCGCCGGGACATTGATTCGAGTCGGACGGAGGAGCAATCGTCACGCCTGCTTTCGTTGAGGATCCGGCGTTGGCTCCATCACAGGCTGGCGCTCGATTTCGACGGATCGCGCAGGCAATCAGCCCGAGCCTTGCATCCTTAGTCACAGGGCGGCTTGGAGTCGGCGCCGACGTCCCCGGAACTCGCGTCTCGCTGGCGATCGCTTGCGTCTCTGAGGGAGCCTCGGAGCTGGCGAGCGCAATGGCGACCAGTGATCAGCCGCATCCCGGCCAACAGGCTCCGCGCCGGATGAATCGGCGCGCCGCCCGCTCCGGATGATCTCATCGATGAACGACCTCAGGCCATATTTGTGCGCCTGCAACGGAGAGTAGGGTCACCCGCAATGCGCGAGATGCCGAAAAGGCTCTACCTAGCTGATTGGGCGACGGGCCACAGGGGGAAGGGCCGTCAATGGACGGCATTCGGTCTGTACGGACTGGTGGTCCTGTTCGTTATCGGAGGGATCGCAGGATGCGGATCGAGCAACAAGCGCGCTCAGGCTGTGACCTCGCAAACGGCCGGCACCACCGCTTCCGCGACGACCGCGGCGACCACCACCGCGGATGCCACGACTGCTAACACCACGATTGCCCCTCCCGCGCCCCGGAAGCCGAAGCCGGTAAAGCCGTACCAGCGCCCTGCGTCCTTCTACATCGACGCGCACGGGTCAGTGGCGCGAGGTCATATCTTGGTGACGGGCACGACCAACCTTCCTGAAAGCACGGCTCTGACCATCAATGCCGAGCGAGCCTTCAAGCAGACGCATGGGGATGAACGAATCGATTTCCTCGGGCAGAACGGACCTACCGAAGCCCATGTGTCCGTGCACGACGGACGCTTCAGCGGTGAGCTTTCCTCCTTTGAACACGATCTCTCCGGGCTAACCCAAGGCGACCCAGGCGGCCCTGTGGGTACCGTTGATCCCGATGCCGACGTGTGCACCATCCTGTACACGGGACGCGACGAGGCGGTCAACGGCCCGTGGCAGCAAACCCCTCAGGTTCGGGCTGAACTCGGGAACTATGGCGAGCACCTTCGGGGGAGTCCCAACGTCGGCACCTTCGGGTCGCTCACGAAACATCCATCGCTGGACATCCTCGCTTCGGTGAGGGTGCCCTTGGATGCTTCCGCTCTCGTTCAGGACCTCACCACTCACGACAACTTTGCGCCACAGTTGGCCCCGCTGCCCAACGTCTGCGGTCCGTGATGAAGACCGGCTCGCAGACGGCTCGCAGCGACCCACGCCGAAGTGACTCGTCCGGTCGGTCAACCAGTACGCAGCGCTCGTTTCACGCTGCTACCCGCGCGACCCACCCGCCAGCAGCCCTACAAGCGCACGAGTGCTCTCGTCATACGACGGCCGCGTAGGCGCACGATCGTATTGGCGACGATTCGTACGCGCCGCACACTGCGGCCCGTGCACGGTCCGATGATCGCTTTCGCCTGACTGAGTGTTAGAGGTCGATCATTCAGGCAGCGAACTGAGTGTCCCGGGTGTTCCCCTGGGTTCCTCTTGTGAAGCGTCTCGCACGGCCTTGACGATGCTGGAGACGAAGCGCTCCAGGTTGTCCCGTCCTGCGTCCGGAGTCGCGGCGATCACCTCGTCGCGCAGGTCGCCGTCAGCCGACTCGACGTCGACCAGCTCCGGACGCAGCGCGAGCATCACCGAGGTGAGCCACCTCCCCGAGTGTGCTCCCGGGTCGGTACCGACGTCCCCCCGAGGTACGCATACAGCGACATCGAGATGCTGCCGTTTGAGTTCCTGTGCAGCCTGCTCAAGGGCCGCGTGGTTGCCGCCATGGGTTGAGACCAGCGCGATTGCCCGGAAGCCCTGGACGATCAAGCTTCGAGCCATGTGCGATGCCACGTCACGCAGCGTCTCGAGGGGCATCGTGACCGTTCCTGTACCTCGCATGTGCTCATTGGCCGACCCAACACGAACCGTGGGCGCCAGCACCGCATCCAGACGGTCAGCGACCGCCGCTCCGACCACGTCGGCCAGCAGCGCGTCAGACCCCAGGGGCAGATGGCGCCCCTGATGCTCGACTGATCCGAATGGAATGACCACCGTCCTCGCGCCGCGTCGGACCAGCTGCTCCAACTGCCGACTCGTCAGTTCCTCCAGCACAGCCATGCCAGCACAGTACGTCGCCGCAGATCCACGCTGCAACCGAGTGCCACCATCAGCGCCGAGAGTGTCGCGTGGCTACAAGCGGCAGTCCCACGAGCAACTCACCTCGCCGACGTACCCGGACTAGCACTCGATCGAAAGGATCGTTTGGTACCCATCGCCGGTACCCATTCCTCACTCGATGCTGCCAGTGACTTGACGAATACAGCCGTGAATCCATGCATTTACAGGATGTTTGTGAATACCCCCAGCCGGATTCGAACCGGCGTTCTCCTGCGTGAAAGGCAGGCGTCCTAACCGCTAGACCATGGGGGCGGGACTCAGTCCATTCTATGAGGAGCTCGGATCGGGCTGGGGCGCTGAGGCTGGAGCTGGCTCCGGCGCCAGTCGCATCGCGAGCGCGACCGTGCAGAGCATCAGCCCGACAGAGATCACGAGCGTTGTGTGGATGCCGCCGGAGATCCTCGACGCCGCGGTCCCGATTAGTGAGCCGAACAGCGCCACACCGATCACGCTGCCGGTCTGGCGGGCGGTGTTGAGCGTGCCCGAGGCGACCCCGGAGTAGGAGCGGTCAACGCTGCCGAGGATCTCTGAGGTCATCAGCGGAACGATCATCCCGAGGCTGGCGCCGAGCAGGACCATCTGGACCACGACCGCGAGGTAGGGCGTCGTGCGCCCGACGCCGAGTAGCGCCGCAAACGCCCCGGCCGCAACCATCGCGGACACGATGATCACGCGCCGCGTGCCGAACAGCCGCGCGAAGCGGCCGGCGGTGAGGTTCGTAGCCAGCACGATTCCAGTCATCGGCGCGAACGCCAAGCCGGTCTCGAGTGGCGATCGTCCCTGCTCGCGCTGAAAGTAGAGGCTGAGCACGAAGATGAAGCCGTAGAAGGCGATGTTGAGCACCAGGCCCATCGCAGCCGACGCGCTGAACGTCGGCCGGCGGAACAGGACCAGCGGCAGCAGTGGGCTGCGCCGGCGCGATTCGATCCGCAGGAATGAGAGCAACGCCGCGATCGAGATCGCGTAGCCGGCGAGGATGCCCGGTTGGGTCCAACCAACCGTGCCGCCTTCGATCGTCGCCGCTGCCAGCGACGCGAGTGCGATGACGGCGGTCAGCTGACCCGGCAGATCGACGCTGCGATCGCGAGCCCTTGGGGTCTCGGTCGCATAGCGCAGCGTGAGCCAGATCGCGATCGCGCCGAGTGGCACGTTGATGAAGAAGATCGCCCGCCAGCCGAGGGTTGCGATCAGGACGCCGCCGACGACTGGTCCGCCCGAGAGTCCGATCGATGCTCCCGCAGCCCACATCCCGATCGCGCGAGCCCGATCCTCGGGCTCCTGGTAGGTGTGATTGAGCAGGATCAGCGAGCAGGGGACCAGCACGGCGGCACCGAGTCCCTGGAGCGCGCGCGCGCCGATCAGCACGCCGAACGACGGCGCCAGCCCGCATAGCGCCGACGCGCCGGTGAACAGCACGAACCCGGCGACGAACACGCGCCGCGCACCGATGCGATCACCGAGCGCTCCGGCCGAGAGGATGAAGGCGGCGAACATGATCGTGTACGCGCTGACGATCCATTGCAGGGCAGTGACGCCACCGCCGAGTGCGTCGCCGATCGGCCTGATCGCGACGTTCACGACGCTGACGTCAAGTTGGACGACGCCATAGCCGAGGCTCATCGCGACGACCGTCAGGATCGATGTGCCCTGCCTGGTCACCCCTTTGACCATAGGCCAGGAATGCTTCGGCCCGCGCCGAACCATCGCTCGCGTTGCGGCCGTCCATAATCGAGTGGATGAGCACCGGGTCTCAGGTCATCTCGTTCGGCGGACGCACGGCCTGGGCGCGGAACCTCGCGGCGCCCGTGCGGAGCTTCCTGAGCACGGAGACCGGCGGCGCGATCGTGATGCTTGGTGCGGCGATCGCGGCGCTGATCTGGGCGAACGTGTCGCCTCACTCCTACGAGTCGGTCTGGACGACCCAGCTCTCGATCCACCTCGGCTCCCACGGACTCGGGACCGACCTGCGCCATTGGGTCAACGAGGGATTGATGACGTTGTTCTTCCTCGTCGTCGGACTCGAGGCAAAGCGAGAGCTCGATCTCGGCGAGCTTCGCGAACGCCGGCGGCTCGCGGTTCCGGTCGTGGCGGCGATCGGCGGAGTGCTGATCCCGTCGCTCATCTACGTGGTGATTAATGCCGGCGGGCGCGGCGCTCATGGCTGGGGTGCGGCGATGTCGACCGACACCGCGTTCGCGCTCGGCGCCGTGGCGCTGCTGACGCCGCGCGCGGCGACCCGCGTGCGCGTGTTCCTGCTCACGCTGGCGGTCGTCGACGACCTCGCCGCACTACTTGTGATCGCGACGGTCTATGCCGGCCACATCTCGTTCATGGCGCTGGGCATTGCCGTCGGCCTGTTCGGGCTGCTGCTGGCGCTGCGCTACGCGCCCGTCGGTCGCCGGGCGGGCAGCGTCGTCCTCGGAGTCGCGCTGTGGATCGCGCTGTTCAAGTCGGGCATCGACCCGGTGATCTCGGGCCTGGCGGTGGGACTGGCGACGAGCGCGTATCCACCGTCACGCGAAGACCTCGAGCGAGCGACCGCGCTTACGCGTTCGTTTCGCGAGCAGCCGACGCCGGAGCTCGCGCGCTCAGCGCAGCAGAGCCTGCTGTCTGCGATCTCGGCCAACGAGCGGCTCCAGTACGACCTGCACCCATGGACCAGCTACGTGATCGTGCCGCTGTTCGCGCTGGCCAACGCCGGCATCCATCTGACCAGCAACCTGCTCAGCAATGCCGCCACGTCACCGATCACGCTCGGAATTCTCGTTGGCTACATCGTCGGCAAGCCGATCGGTGTATTCGGTGGCTCCTGGCTCGCGTCGCGACCTGTGTTGCACGGCCCCAAATCGCCGCTGAGCAACCCTTTGTTGGTCGGGGCCGGGGCCTGCGCGGGAATCGGCTTCACGGTCTCGCTGCTGATTTCGAGCATCGCGTTCACCGGCGAGCAGCTCGACGAGGCGCGCCTCGGGACGCTCGCGACCGTGGTGGTGGCGCCCGTCGTCGGGTGGGCGATCTTTGCGATCGTGCGGCGGCTGCCGTCGTCTGTCCGGGCGCGGCAGATCGGGCGCACGGCCGAGGACATCCTCGACCTCATCGACGACCCCGATCCGGACCGCGATCACATCCGCGGACCTGACGACGCGCTGGTGACGCTCGTCGAGTACGGGGACTTCGAGTGCCCATACTGTGGCCAGGCTGAGCAGGTGATCCGGGAGCTACTGTCCGAGCACGGCGGCGACGTCCGTTACGTGTGGCGCCATCTGCCGCTCAACGATGTGCACCCGCGCGCGCAGCTTGCGGCCGAAGCTTCCGAGGCAGCCGCGGCGCAGGGCAAGTTCTGGGAGATGTCAGACACCCTCCTCAGTCACCAGGACGAGCTGACGGTGCGTGATCTGCTGCGCTACGCCGAGGAGCTCGGCCTCGACACCGAGCGGTTCCGCGACGAGATGCGGCGCCGCGAGTATGCGGCTCGCATCACCGAAGACGTCGCGAGCGCCGACGAGAGCGGCGTGTCCGGCACGCCCACCTTCTTCATCAACGGCCGGCGTCACTACGGCGCCTACGACATCGAAACGCTCACCGACGCGGTGCGAGCGGCCAAGAGCCGGGCCGCGTCGCTCGCGACGGTGACGCCGCCCGAAGCGGCTCGCGCCTGACCGCGCCTAACCGCGCGCGGGGCGCCAGGCGGCGAGCATCCGCTGCAACACATCCGGGTCGGGAGGCGGAGCGGGGAGCTGCTCGGGCGGCTGCGGATCGGCCCGGAGGCCCTGGACGACGATCGCCAGAAAGCGTCGCCACAGCTCGGGCTCGTAGTCGCGCGAGACGTCGATGATCGTCCCGATCATCAGCTGCAGCAACGGCATGTCCTGGGCGGCGATCCCGCTGCGCAACTTGCCCGACGATTGCGCTCGCTCGACCAGCTCGGTGCCCAGCGGCAACATCTGCGCACGCATCCGCCCGACCCGCTCGACGCCGCCGGGAGCCACGAACAGCAGCTCCTTGACGGCGCGATCGCCGGCCTGAACCGCGAGCGCCGATTCGAGGAACGTAACGAGCCCGTGCCACGGATCGGGGTCCCTGACCGCCGTCTCGATCAGGCTCACGATCTCGGCAAGGCGCTGCTCGAACAGCTCGTCGATCAGCTGCGCCTTGTCGGGAAAGCGCCGGTAGACCGTGCCGACGCCCACCCCTGCGTGGTGCGCCACGTCGTTGAGCGTCACTCCCAGGCCGCGCTGTGCGAACAGCTCCTGTGCGGCGTCGAGGATTCGCTGCCGGTTGCGCTCGGCGTCCTTGCGTAGGGGACGGTCGGTCACGGGCACCGCCTACGAGCTTAGAGGAAAAAGCGGATTGACGTTATCCACTTTCGTGGTACGCTTCATCCAGAACCGGATACCGCTAATCCACTTAGCCGCCAAAGGGGGCCCCGATGAACGCAGACAATCCGCACTACGACAACCGATGGAAGATCCTCGTGATCCTCGGAATCGCGCAGCTGATGGTCGTGCTCGACGCGACGATCGTGAACATCGCGCTCCCTTCGGCCCAGAAGGCGCTGCACTTCACAAACGACAACCGCCAGTGGATCGTGACCGCTTACGCGCTGGCGTTCGGGAGCCTGCTGCTGGTCGGCGGGCGGATCAGCGACTACTTCGGTCGCAAGTGGACATTCGTGGCCGGTCTTGCCGGGTTCGCGGTCGCCTCGGCGATCGGTGGCGCGGCGCAGTCGTTCACGGAACTGGTCGCGGCGCGGACGTTCCAGGGAGCGTTTGCTGCGCTGCTGGCGCCGGCCGCGCTGTCGCTGCTCACTACCACGTTCACCGATGATCGTGAGCGCAACAAGGCATTTGGCGTCTACAGCGCGATCGCCGGCAGCGGCGCCTCAGTCGGACTGCTGCTCGGGGGCGTGCTCACGCAGTACCTGAGCTGGCGCTTCAGCATGTACGTCAACCTCGTGTTCGCCGCGATCGCCGTCGCCGGCGCGCTGGTGTTGCTGCACAACCAGGCCGCGGTCGACCGGCCCAAGCTCGACGTGCCCGGCGCCGTGACGGTGTCCGGCGGTCTGTTCGCGCTCGTGTACGGGTTCTCACACGCCGAGACGACGAGCTGGACCAACCCTCTGACACTCGGCATGCTGGCCGGCGGTGTTGCGCTGCTCGCCGCATTCGTCTGGATCGAGTCGCACGTCAGCAAGCCGCTGCTGCCGCTGCGAGTGGTCACCGACCGCAACCGCGGCGCCTCGTTCCTCTCGATCGGAATCTCTGGTGCCGCGATGTTCGGCGTATTCCTGTTCTTGACCTACTACCTGCAGCAGACCCGCGGCTACTCACCGGTGTCGACCGGACTCGCGTTCCTGCCGATGACGGCGCTGGTGATGGTCTCGGCCGTGATCGGCAACACGCGGCTTCGGCCTCGCTTCGGCCCGCGGATCCTGGTCGTGGCCGGGATGCTGCTTGGCGCGAGCGGGATGTACTACCTGACCAACCTCGGACTTGCCTCGAGCTACGTGACCGACATCCTCCCGGCCCTGCTGGCGATGGGTGTCGGCATCGGGCTTGTGATCTCGAGCTCGATGAGCAGCGCAACGCTCGGCGTGGAGCCGCGCGACGCCGGCGTTGCCTCGGCGTCCGTCAGCGCCAGCCAGCAGGTCGGCGGCTCGATCGGCACCGCGCTGCTGTCGACGCTTGCGGCGAGTGCGGCGACGAGCATGCTCGCGGGCTCACGCCCGACGCCGGCACTGCTGGCCCACGCCGCGATCCACGGCTATACCACCGCGTTCGCGTGGGCTGCGGCGATTTTCGCCGTCGGCGCAATCGTCGCGGCGGTGCTGTTCGAGCGCGGCGTTCCGTCAGTTCAGGTCAGCGGCGAGCCGGTCCTCGCCCACTGACACGGCGATCTCGTCGCCAAGCCAATACGGCGGGATGAGCGAGATTCGGTCACCGCTCCAGAACTGCCCCGGGTCAAATGAGCTCGCCGCCCTTGTGGCGGCGAGCAGGCCCATGTGCTGGTAGGTGGTGGCAACGAGCTCGGCACAGAAGATCGTCTCGATCGACGCTGACCGACGCCGCCAGCGGCCGGTGACCCGGCGCCGCAGCAGCCCGAAAGCGGTGGGGAACGGGCGGCCGTCGAACCGCTCGATGATCTCCATCAACCGATCTTCCTGTCGGCGCTCGATCTCACCCTCGAGCTGGCGCACCCACGCCTGCTGTCCGTAGCGGCTGCGCCAGGTCGTAACGGCGTCGGCCAGCAAATGAAGCTGAACGCCGCGGTGGCGGTCGCCGGTCCATACGTCTGGTAGCGAGCGGCCGAGTTCGGCGTGCCAGAGCAGCGGCGGCAGGTCGTCGATCGCGACCGCCATGCCGACATGGTTAACGGGGCTGTTGGTTGCCGCGCGGATCGTGCGGTCGGCCAGCGACTTGCCGCGAAACAACCAGATGTCTCCGGTCGCCGCGGACGCGATGGCTTCGTCGAGGGTGATCGTCGAGTCTGTGCTCACGCCAATAACCTACGCAACCGATGCGGATGCGTTGGAAGCTGGTCGGGCTCGCAGGCGTGGCAGGCGTCGCCGCCACCGGCGTCGTGGTCGCGCGCAAGCGCCACGCACACAACGACATCGAACCTGACGAGCTGCGCGATCGCTTGCATCGCCGCCTCTCCGAGATCTCCGACGAGAACGGGGTCGGCAGGCTGACGGTCGAGCGGATCGAGGATCTGCCCGACCCGTGAGCGCAGCCGAGCATCGCCAGACGCTCGGGATGCCCGACGTGCTCGACGAGTACCCGGTGCCGGGTCCGCGGTCGATGGACGGCGTGCTCGGGTTCGAGGTCACAGAGCTCGGGGACGCCGAGGTCCGCGGACGGGCGCCGGTGACCGACTCCGTGCGCCAGCGGTTCGGCCTTGTGCACGGCGGCACGTACGCGGCGCTGGCGGAGATGGTTGCGACCGAGGGGACGGTCGTCGGCGTCTGGAAGGACGGCAACGCCGCGATGGGACTGTCGAACGCGACGAACTTCATGCGCCCGATCACCGATGGCACGATCCATGCTGTCGCGCGGCGCATCCATGCCGGCCGGACGACCTGGATCTGGGACGTTGACCTGTCAGACGACCAGGGACGTGTCTGCGCGGTCTCGCGGGTGACCGTGGCGGTCCGGCGGCGGGCGGCGGGCTAACCGCGCGCGTTCTGCCGCGGGGTCCCGGCTTGCTGCGTTGCGCCTGGGAGCCGGAACAGCGACGACATCTTCGCGGCGATCATGACGTCGCCCGCGAGCGAGATTCGACCGGTGAAGTAAGCCTGGACTGGCTCGGAATTGCCGGTCGCAAGCCGCAGGAACTCGGCACCGTCGAGCGTGATCGTCAGCTTTGGCGGGGCGTCGCGAGTGCCGCGCACGACGCGGCAGTCGCCGTTGACGAACTCGAGCTCGTAGACGTCTGCTTCGCCGTCAGGTCGCCCGGTGATCCGCCAGCGGATCGTGCAGTTCATCCCTTTGGCGGTGCCCGTGTCGATCTGGCGTGGCATCTGCCAGAAGATCGTCTCGAGTAGCACCCGGCGAGCGGGCGAGCGCATGACCTTCTCGAGGCGCTCCTTCGGAGCGTTGCGGACCGCGGATGCGAATCCCTCGGCGACCTGGGTCGGGGCGCCGGCAATCGTCCGCCTGATCGTCGTGACGGTGCGTTGCGGCGCGGATCGGAGTGCGCTCATTGGCCCCGACGATACTAGGAGGCTGGAGAGAGTCTCCGGGGACCGCTAAACGGACCTGGCGGCGCCGCCGTCGACGAGCAGCGTCGTCGCCGTGATGTACGCGGCGGGCTCGGAGCAGAGGAACGCGGCCGCGGCGGCGAACTCGTCGACCGTGCCGAGGCGTCCGGCGGCCACCGTCGCAAGCCGTTCGGGGCTGTCGGCGCCGAGCTCCTTGGCGCGGTCGGTTGCGATTACGCCCGGCAGCAGGGTGTTGATCGTGACGCCGTCGGGAGCGACCTGGCGCGCGATCGTCTTCAGGGCCGCGAGCAGTCCCGCGCGATGCGCCGAGGACAGGACGAGCACCGGAATCGGCTCCCGTACAACGGCTGATGACAGCGACAGCACCCGGCCCCACTTGCGTTCGCGCATGCCTGGCAGCACCGACTCGACCAGCGCGAGCGCGCCGAGCAGCAGCAGCTCGTAGGCGCCGCGCCACTGCTCGTGCGAGAACGACAGCGCGTCAGGTGAGGCCGGCGGGCCGCCGCTGTTGGTGACAAGGATGTCGATCGGCCCGAGCTGGGACTCGACCTGCTTGACGAGCTCCCCGGCGGCGCCGGCGTCGGAGGTGTCGTGGACGAACGGCTTCGCCCCGATCGATTCGGCAGCCCGGCGGATCCGCTCCTCTGAGCGCGACGCGACCGCAACGCGAACGCCCTCGCGCGCCAGCGCGCTCGCGACGCCGAAGCCCAGGCCCTTCGAAGCACCGGTGACCAGCGCGACCCTGCCCTCGATGCCGAGATCCATTGCGGCCGGGGAGGCTACAGCGCGCGGCTACCATCCCAACCCGCGGGCGGTTAGCTCAGCTGGTAGAGCGCCTGCCTTACAAGCAGGAGGTCACTGGTTCGAGCCCAGTACCGCCCATCGGCACTTCGCCTGCAGAGAGCCGTCGTCGCATCAGGCCGCGATCACCGGGGCCCGAACGTCGGCCCAAGCAGATGCGGCGCGACATACACCTCCCAGAGGCCGGTGAGGAGCAGGATCGGTATCGCGATCGCCACGGTGACGATTGTCGCCGCGAGTAGGCGGTCCCACTCCTTACGCCGGCTGGCCACAATCCACGCGGCGAGCGGCAGAAACAGCGCCACAAGCTCGGGCAACGCGTGCGGCAGGAGACCGATCAGCAGAAGCCCGGCCGACGCGTTCGCCATCGACGCGACGTGGGCCACGGCAGTACCGATTGCGTACGCCTGCCAGCTCAACGAGAAACCAATCGCACACACCACGAACGCCATCGCGAAGCTCCGGCCACGCTCATGGATCAGACGCACTACACCGGTCTGATGCTTCGCCTGCAGCGGCAGCGAGCTTCCGGCGATGAACCCCGCGACGCACGCCATCGCGTGCAGCGCCAGTACCAACAGGTTGTGTCCCACGATCCGAGCCAGATCCGAAGGGCCGCCGACGACAAACGGAGGTTGAGTGAGCACGACCGAGCCCCGCGACCCAGACGACCCAACAGCAACGACCCAGATCGCCACCAGCAGCAGGCAGGCCACGGCAAAGCTGCCCAGAAACCACGTGCGGAGGACCGGCCACGGCCGGGTGCGCCAGACAGCCAACGCGCCCCGCGTGCTCCGGACACCGTGCACCAATGCGTAAGCCGAGCCATCCACTCCACCTGGATCGGCGGCAATCCCTAGGCGGTTAATCGCTCGACCCTCAGCACCAACGTTCGGCCCAAACTACAGCCGTACCGCCATCAGTCCGCTACAGATCGCCAACCGGCGTCCGATCACTGGTGAGAACCGCTGAGCGAGCAAATGGCCGTAGCCGACACAAGCAGGGCCGCTATCTCCGCGGCCGCCAGACACGACGTGACGTCGACGCGTCGCCCGTCGCCGGGCATCCGAGCCTTGTACGGCGGGCTGATCGCCGCGCTCGTCGCGTACGCGTTGTCGCTGATCGTTCGCGGCCCGGACGGCGCGGCGCCGACCTGGCTTGACGGATGGGGAGTCGCTGGGTTCGAGTTTTTGGCCAGCGTCCTGATCCTCGCCCGGGCGTATGTGAGCCACCGTGACCGCCAGTACGCGATGTGGCTCGGGCTCGGTTGTGTGGCCTGGGCTCTCGGCGACTTCGCGATGACCTACGAGACGCTGGGCGGCGCGACCCCGGCGACGATCTCGGTGGCGAACGTCCTTTGGGCGGGCTTCTTCCCGCTGGCCTACGTCGGGGTGATGCTGCTGATGCAGCGCGACGTGCGCAAGCTCACCGCCGCCAACTACCTCGACGGTGTCGTGGCAGCGCTCGTGACCTCGGCGGCGCTGGTCGCGTTCGCCTTTCATACGATCGCGCACGCTGCCGGCGGCGGCAACGAATCGGTTGCGATCAACCTCGTGTACCCGGTCGGCGACCTGCTGCTGTTCGGCCTGACGATCCTCGGCATCAAGCTCCTCCCCGTCGGCAGGCGGGCGCGGTGGTATCTGATCGCCGCAGCCGGCCTGGTCAACGCGGCCGGTGACATCTCCGCACTGTTCGGCGGGATCATCGTCACTGACGTCGGCTGGTTCCTGGATGCGATGGCGTGGCCCGGGTCGCTGCTGCTGATCTCGTGCGCCGTGTGGCTGGCTCCCGACCCCGGCGTGCCGGTGGCCGAGAACAAGTCCTCGGGCTTCGCCGTCCCGACCGTTGCCTCCGGGCTGGCGCTGCTGATCCTGTTCGTCGGCTCGCTTGACCACGTCAGCCAGATCGCGATCGGACTCGCGACCGCCACGCTGGTGGCGGCCGGGATCCGCTTCCGACTCGCCCTGCGGCGCCTGAATGAGCTCAACGATCAGCGCAACCGTGAGCTGGAAAGCTCCGCATCTGTCGAGCGGGCCTCACGAGAGGCGCTCCAGGCGGCCGTGCTCAACTATTCGCAGTTCGCGGCGAGCGTCGCCGATGGCGACCTCACCGGCACGGTCAGCGCAAACGGAGCCGCGGACCTCCGCGACCTTTCCGACAGCCTGAACACGATGGTCGTTGGCCTGGCCGAGATCTCGGGCGAGATCCAGGTGGGCGTCCAGGAGATAGGTGCGTCAACAGAGGAGATTCTCGCTTCCGTCAGCCAGCACACGATGAGCGCCGGTCAGCAGTCAGCCGCGATCGGGCAAACCTCGGCGACGGTCAACGAGCTTCGAGCGGCGGCCGACGCGATGGCCTCACGAGCACGGGATGTCGCCCGGCAGGCCGGCGACTCAGTCCACGTCAGCGATGGTGGAACCCAGGCGGTCGCGGCCATTTCCACCGCGATGCAGAACATCCGCGAGCGGGTGGACGGCATGACGCGGGACATCCTGACGGTCTCGGAGCGCACCCAGCAGATCGGAGTGGTCACAAGCACCGTCAACGAACTTGCCGATCGCTCAAAGCTGCTCGCGTTGAACGCAAGCATCGAGGCGGCCCGGGCCGGCGAGCACGGCCGGGGCTTCGCCGTCGTCGCCGAGCACGTTCGCGGGCTCGCCGACCAATCCAAGGATGCGGTCGCCCAGGTCGAGGCGATTCTCAACGATGTCAAGAACGCGACCGACGCTGCAGTGTCGGCCAGCGACCAGGGCACCGAGGTCGTGGAGAATGGGCTGGTGCTGGCCGTGCACGCCGGCGACGGGATCCTGAGCCTGACCGACACCATTCGTGAGGCCTCGATCGCCGCCGAGGAGATCGCTCACCTGGCGCACCAGCAGAGCGTCGGCATGGACGAGATCGCGGCCGCGATGGGCAACATCGAGGACGGCACTTCGCAGTTCCTCGAGGGCGCGGAGCAGTCACAGGCGGCAGCCGAGAGCCTCAACGGGCTCGCGGCGAAGCTGGCCGGTCTGACAGAGCGCTACCGGGTCTGATCGCGCACCACGCAGCGAAACCCGAGGTGACACGTCGATGTGTCGACCGGCTCGGGCTGGCGCGCCGCCGGCCGGTAGCGCCGGCAGTAATTGGGCGCGCACAGAAATGAGCCGCCCTTGATCACGCGTGCCGGCGGTCCGGTGTGCTGCCCGCGCGAATCTCCGCAGCAGGACCCGACCGCCGAGGGCGGTCCATAGCTGTCGCTGGTCCACTCCCAGATGTTGCCGATGCAGTCGTACAGCCCGTAGCCGTTGGGCGGAAAGCTCATCACGCCGGTCGTCCCGGGGCCGCGCCCAGGCGCGAGGTACCGCCATGGGAACGTGCCCCGCCACGTGTTCGCCATCGCGCGTCCGCCGGGAGCGAGCTCGTGACCCCATGCGTATCGCGCGCCGTCGAGCCCGCCGCGCGCCGCGTACTCCCACTCGGCCTCCGTCGGCAGATGCTTGCCCGCCCAGTCGGCGTATGCCTCTGCGTCTTGGGCGGCGACGTGGACGACTGGGTGGCGCGCACGGCCATCGAGGTCGCTGCCGGACCCCTCCGGATGACGCCAGCTCGCGCCGGGCACGTACTCCCACCAGGGGTGTGGGTCGTTCGCGCTGATGGTCGCCCGGAACACCGCCGACCCAGGGACCAGCAGCGCCGGATCCGCGTCGGGATAGTCGCGCGGATCGACGGGTCGCTCGGCGACCGTGACATAGCCGGTGTCGTCGACGAAGCGCGAAAACGTCGCGTTGATCACCGGATGGCGGTCGATCCAGAACTCATCGACCGGCACTCGGCGCACCGGACGTTCCTCGGGATAGAACTCCTCAGACCCCATCGAGAACGACCCGCCGGGGATCCGCACCATCTCGGTGCTGCGCTCCCAGGAGCTAGCCCGGGTCGCCAACATCCGCACGGGGTACGAAGTCCAGCGGCGCGCCGGCCGGGATCAGTTGCTCGTCCTCGAGGCTCTCCTCGAACTGCCTGATCAATCGCCGGGCGTGTTGCATCACCCACCAGCGAACGTAGGTCTGGTTGACCGGCTCACGTTCCTTGGGGTCCTCGAGCAGGTTGATGATCCGGGCGAAGCCGAGCGGTAGCTCCGGGGCATGGAAATGCTGCTGGCGCTTGAAGCTGACCTTGAACTGGCCCCATTTGACTGCGTGAAGCTCTTCGTTGAGCCACACCATGCAGCCCTCGCGGGCCGAGGTCTCCTGATCGCCCAGCAGCAACGCGCTCTGATCGAGCCCGTCGATCGTGCGGTCGCCGGGTGCCTCGCACCCGGCCCACTTGAGCAGCGTCGTGAACATGTCGGTGACGTGCACGATCTCGTTGGACTCGGTCCCCGGCTGCACGCGGCCCGGCCAGCGGATCATGCACGGAGTCCTGATCCCGCCCTCGGCCGAGCTGAAGTAGGAGCCGTCGAAGAAGCCCGCGGTGCCGCGCCCGATCAGATGGTCCTCGGGGCCGTTGTCGCCGGCGAGGATCACGATCGTGCGGTCGGCGATGCCGAGCTCGTCGAGGTGGTCCAGCAGCGCCCCGAAGTCGTGGTCGAGCATCAACAGGCAGTCGCCCCAGTCGCCGTTGTCACTCTTTCCTTTGAACTCGTCGCGGGCGATCATCGGGAAGTGCATCAGCGAGTGGTTGTAGTAGGCGAAGAACGGTTGCCCTGCCTCGGCGCTGCGGCTGATGAAGTCAAACGCGCGTCGCTGGTATTCGAGGTCGACGTTCTGCTTGACCCCGAGGTCGAGCTGCTGGTCCTCGATCGCGCGCACGCCGTCGCCGCGCCGACCCTCGTACATGTACGAGCGCCCGTCGCGGTCTGGGTCGTACTGCGGGTCCTCGGGCCACAGGCACTCGTCGTAGGTGCGCGGCGGCCCGTACCACTCGTCGAAGCCGTGGTCGGTCGGCCAGCGCCCGTCCTCGGCGCCGACGTGCCACTTGCCGACGCACGAGGTGGCGTAGCCGGCCTCTGAGAGGATGTCGCCGAGTGTGCGCTCCCAGGCCACAAGCCCTCCGTCGTTGCCGCCGAGCGCGATCGTGTGGTTGCCCGAGCGGATCGGGTAGCGCCCGGTGAGCAGCGCCGAGCGAGTCGGCGTGCACTGCGGCTCGACGACGTAGTGCGACAGCTTGATGCTCTCGTCCGCGAAAGCATCGATTCGCGCCGTGTCGGCGCCGCGCAGGATCCCGCCGCCGTAGCAGCCGAGCTCTCCGAGCCCGAGGTTGTCGACGTGGAAGAAGACGATGTTGGGTCGATCTGACATACCGTCGATTGTCGACCCCGAGGGACCCTCGGACTGTCCGGTTGTTGACGTTCAGAGCGCCGCGAGCTGCGCCAGGCGCTGCTCGTCGAGGACGACGATGCGCCGCCGGGCAACGCGAATGATCCCCCGACGCTGGAGATCGGCGAGGGCCTTCGTGACCCACTGACGCGAGGCCCCGACGAGCTTTGCCAGATCCTCGTGTGAGACGTGGGTCAGCATGCTGGCGCCGTCGGGCGCGCGCTCGCCGTGAACCTCGGACTGGATCAGGATCACCTGCGCCAGGCGCTGTGGCACGCGGCCAGTGCCGAGGTCGTTGCTCGTGCTCATCGCCCAGCGGCTCTTGAACGACAGTGCAGCGACCAGGTTGCGCGCAAAGCGCGGCACCTCGCCGATCAGTGCGTCGAGATTGCGCTCGGAAAATCCGATCAGCTCCGACGGTGTGGTCGTCTGCGCCGACAACAGGCGCGGCTCGCCGGTGAAGACGTCGGGGCCGCCGATGATCTCGCGCTCGCCCCAGAAGCCGACCGTGAACTGTCGGCCCGAGCGCGAGGTCCGGAACGTGCGCACCATCCCTCGTTGCACGAAGTAGGTCGAGCCGGGCGGGTCGCCCTGCGCGTAGAGGAGGGCGTCGGCACGCAACCGCAGCCGTCGCCCGACCCGCTGCACGTGCTCGCGCTCGGCGGGCGTCAGCCCTTCGAGGATGTCCTTGGGGTCGACGCGCCCGAACGCTCGCGCGGCGGTGCGGGGCGAGAATCCGGGCGCGTCGAGCACGCTCATGACGTTACTGCTGGTTGGTCGCCTTCACGACACCGACGGGCGACTTGTCGCCGCTCTGGCTGAGCACGGTCTGCGCGAGCGACGGATCGATCGCACCGTCCGGCAGCTTGGACGTCGGCAGCGAGTGGATCTTGAACAGGAACGCCGTGTCTGACCCGATCAGGCTCATCGAGCTCGACCCGATCGTGAACGGCAGTTGGAGCTTCATCCCGTCGGCGCCGCCGCCCTGCGCCGCAGGCCACGAGCGGTAAAGCGCGTCGCGCATCTCCTGCAGCGAGTAGCCCTTGGTCTGGCCGACGGCCATGTTCGTGATTGCGGGGGCGTTGGCGGGGTCGGCGAGGTAACGCTCGGCTGCGAGCTCGGCCTTCAGCCAGTCCTTGGCCACGTCGGGCCGCTGCTTGATCAGCTGCTCGGACATGACCAGGAACGCCGCCGTGTCGACGCCGTCGACGTTGCCGCTGCCCACCCGCTTGGCCAGCCCGGCATCGACGAGCTTGGACGCGACCGGCTCCCATGCCGACGCCGCGTCGATCGTGCCGCTCTGGAAGTCCGACGTCACCAGGTCGAGGCTTTGGTTGAGGTAGTCCTTTGGCTTGACGTCGTTGTGGTTGAACACGGTCTGCGCGACCCGGTCGGCGCAACTGCCCTGCGCCGCCGCAACCTTCTTGCCGCTCATCCATTGCAGCGCCTGGGTCTGCGAGCTGAACGACGGCGCCCCTCGGCGGACCAGGAACACGCCGCACTCGTCGGGCGACGTCCCGACGTTGGCAACGATCCGCAGGTCGCGGATCGGGCGCTTGCTGACTCCGACGATCGCGGGCATGTCACCCATGTAGCCGACTTGCTGCTTGCCGGCGAGCATCTGACCGACGAGGATCGACCCCTGCAGCCCCACCTGGAAGTCGACCGTCGATCCCTTCGGCAAGTATTTCTTCCATAGCCCGGTCTGGCGCAGGACGAGCGCCGACCAGGCCTCGGTGTAGTAGGGCTGGTAGCCGACGACGAGATGCACGGGCTTACCGACCGAGCCCAATGATGCCCCGCCCGACCCGCCGCAGCCCGCCACGGCGACGCCCAGTCCGATCAGGATCGCTAACAGCCAACGACGTGCTCTGGTCACGTTCTTTCTCCGGTGGTGGTGGTTTGAGCGGCGTGAACCGCCTCTGCGTGCAAGGTCTCGAGCGCGCGCTGTTTGAGCTCCCGAGCCCGCGGCTCGCGGAGGACCGACTCCAGCCGTCGCGGCCTGGGAAGCTCGACGTCGATCTCCTCGCGGACCCGGGCGGGCGCGCCGCTCATCAGCAGCAGCCGATCGGCGAGCAGCAGCGCCTCGTCGATGTCGGTGGTGATGAACAGCGTGGCCGCCGAGCTCTGCTCGCACAGCTCGGCGAAGTAGCGCTGCATCAGCGCGCGGGTCATTGCGTCGAGTCCCCGAAACGGCTCGTCGAGCACAAGCACCTTTGGCTCGTTGACGAGCGCGCGCGCGAGTTCGGCGCGCCGCTGCATGCCGCCCGACAGCTCGCTCGGGTAACTGTCGGCGAACGCTCTGAGTCCGACTCGCTCGAGCGTCGTCTCCGCGACGATGCGCGCCTGCGCGCGACGGGCGCCGCGGGCGCGCGGACCGAACATCACGTTCTCGGCCACGGTCATCCACGGCATCAGCGCGGTCTCCTGGAACATCATCAGCCGGTCGGGCGACGGGCCGCGCACCGGCTTGCCGTCGAGCAGTACCTCGCCGGCGCTCGCTCGCTGGTAGCCCGCGACGAGGAACGCGAGCGTGCTCTTGCCGCAACCCGACGGTCCGACCATCGCCGTCAGCGCGCCCGGTTCCAGCGAGAACGAGCAGTCCCGAACCACCTCGCGTCCGGCCAGTGCCACCGAGACGTGTTCGACGGCCAGCGCGCCGGCTGTCACGTCCGGCGCCAAGGCATCAACCGGTCGCTCAGACGACGGACAATCGTGCTCGATAGGTACCCCGCGATCCCGAGGCTGATCATGCACACCACGACCTGCGCGATCGCGCCGCCCTGGTAGGCGTTCCACAGCAGGAAGCCGAGCCCGCCGCCGCTGCTGCTCTGGCCGCCGCCCGAGATCAGCTCGGCCGCGACCACGACCTCCCAGGTGATCCCCATGCCAACCACCGCGCCGGTTGCGATCGACGGCAGCACGGCCGGCAGGATCACGCGCCGGAACACGGTCAGGTTGCCGGCGCCGAGGGAGCGCGCCGCGAGCACGTGCCGGCGGTCGATCTGCTCGGCGCCGCCGACCACGTTGAGGACGATCGTGTAGAACGCGCCGAGGAAGATCACGAACTCGATCGACAGATCCGGCGTCGGCCAGAACAGGATCGAGAGCGGGACCCATGCAAGCGGCGGGATCGGCCGCAAGATCTCAAACGGCGCGAACAGCAACGCCTTGGCTCGCTTGCTGATCGCCAGCAGCAGCCCAAACGGGACACCTACGGCGAGCGCAGCCACAAATCCCCACGCCACACGCGTGGCGCTGTCACCCCAGCTGCTCCAGTAGCCGCTCGAGGTCGCCAGCGATTTGAACGCGCCGGCGACGTCCGTGGGGGCTGGGAGCTTGCCGATCACCGGTGCGTTGAGCTTGGCGCCGAGCTCCCAGATGACCAGGAATCCGAGGATCCCGAGCACGCCGCGCCACAGCGCGGTCGAGCGCAGCGATCTGGGCACTCGGCGGATCGGACTCCGGCGGCGCGAGGCGCGACGGTTGACGGCGACGCTGCTCACGCAGCTTCCTTGTCGCCGACCGCAAACGCGCGACTGGCTTCGTCCTGAACCTCTCGCAGAACCGCTGTCTCGAGCTCGCCGAAACGAGCGCTGGCGCGGACCGTGATCTCGCGGGGACGCGGCAGGTCGACCTCGATCGTGGCCTTGACGGTGCCGGGCCGTGCGCTCATCACCGACAGGCGACTGCCGAGGAATACCGCTTCCTCGATGTCGTGAGTGATGAACAGGACCGTCGCCTCGGCGCGGTCGTAGAACTCGAGCAGCGCCTCGTGCATGACCCCTCGGGTGATCGCATCCATCCCGCGAAACGGTTCGTCGAGCAGCAGCAGCCGCGGCTCGTTGACCAGTGCCCGGACGATCTCGACGCGTCGCTGGGTCCCTGAGGACAGCTCGCCCGGATAACGGTCTTCGAGTCCGTTGAGTCCAGCCTGGCGGAGTCGCTCGCGCGCGAGCTCACGAGCGTCGCCGCGGGACAGCCGCCCCTGGACGACGGGCCCGTAGATGACGTTGTCGAGCACCGTGCGCCAGGGAAACAGCGTGCAGTGCTGAAACACGACGACGCGGTCTGCGCCTGGCGTGGCCTGGGGCACGTCGGTGCCGCACAGGAGCTCGCCGTCGAGGCGGATCTCGCCTTCGGTGATGTCGTGGAAGCCGGCGATCGCGCCCAGCAGCGTGGTCTTGCCGCAGCCCGACGGACCGACGATCACGTGCAACTCGCCCGGCTCGACGTGCAGCGAGCAGTCCTCGAGCGCGACCACGTCACCGCGGCGGGTCGCGTAGGACTTCGATACGCGGCTGACGGTCAGGCTGGCGCTCATGCCCCGATCGCTTCGCTTCGGTAGGCGAGCAGACGGCGGCTGATCAGCCGGACGACGGCGCTCGTCGCAAACCCGACGATCCCGAGCGTCAACATCCCGATCACGATCGTCGGGTACTTCGTGGTGGTGTAGGAGTCGTTGATCAGGTAGCCGAGCCCGCTCTGGCCGGCGACCATCTCACCGGCGACGAGCGAGAACCACGCGACCCCGATTGCGATCTGCAGCCCCGTCATCACATACGGCAGCGCGCCTGGGATCACGACCGTCCGGAACACGTCGCGTGGACGCGCACCGAGGCTGCGAGCGGCGCGGACGAGGTCGCGGTCGATCGACTGCACCCCAAGCATCGTGTTCAGCGTGGTCACGAAGAACGATGAGAGGAACGTCAGGAAGATCACCGGCTGCTCGCCGTGCGGGAACATCACGATCGCCAGTGGGACCCACGCGAGGATCGGGATCGGGCGGACCAGCTCGAGCACCGGGAAGCTGAACTCGCGAAGCCGCCGCGACCAGCCGATCACCAGGCCCAGCGGCACGCCGAGCACGGTCGCGAGCAGGAACGCCTCCAGGACCCTGCGGACGCTGATCCAGATGTCGACGTAGTAGTCGTGGGTGAACAGCGACGTGCCGTAGAGCGGGTGGTGACTGGTCCACTCGCGCACGACGTCCGACAGTCGTGGGAGCGCTGCAAAGCGCCCGACCGCCAGCACGTCGACGGTCAGGTACCAGAGCCCGAGCAGGAGTGCGCAGCCCAGCACGCCGGCATACAGCGTCGGGCGCGTCAGCGCGGAGCGCAGACCACGAGCCATCAGTTGGTCACCGCCCCCGCGGGCCGACGACTTTCCGCGAGCTCAACCGTGATCCGGCCGTCGTGTTCGTGGACTGGGTACGTGCGCAGGCGTCGCCGATGGTCGAACAGCACGCAGCCTGACTGGAGGTCGTACTCGTATCCGTGCCACGGACACTTGATCACCTCGCGGTCGCCGCCGGACCGGTACTCGCCGGGCGTGTCGCCGTTGACATCGTCGAGCAGCCGCCCACGCGACAGCCGCGCACCCTGGTGCAGACAGCGGTCGGCGACCGCGTGCAGACGGCCGGCCCTGGTGCGGGCGACCACAATCGGTCGTGATTGCACCGTCACGCTCAGGAGGTCTCCGGCCGCAAGCTCGGCGGAGGCGCACACGTCGTGCCTCATGCGGTCCCGGCCCCGACTCGCGCGGCGATCCGCGGGTAGAGGTCGAGCGCGTTCTCCACGAAGATCTTGCGCGCCAGATCTTCGGGAAGGCCGGCGGGCAGCGCCCGCAGCGGCGAGTCGAAGTCCCAGTGCGGGTAGTCGCTGGAGAAGCAGATCAGCTCGTCAGAGCCCATCTGATCGATCAGCGTCACGAGTTGGTCCGACGTGAACTCCTCGATCGGCTGGGTGGCAAAACGCATCTGCGCGCGAACCGCGTCGCTCGGCATCCGCTTGATCCACGGGACCTCGTGGCGCAGCTCGCGGTACTGCTGGTCCATCCGCCAGAGCAGGTGCGGGACGAACGAGAAGCCGCCCTCGACGAGGATCACCTTGAGTTCCTCGAAGCGCTCGAGCACGCCGTTGAAAATCAGGCTGACGGCCTGCGACATGAACACCTGCGAGACCAGCGTGTGCCACTCGATGAAGTAGCGGTGGCGCCCGAGCGCGGTCGACGAGTTCTCGCTGTGGTGGATCGCGACCGCGAGCCCGTGCCGGTCGGCGGCCTCGAAGATCGGGTGATACTGCGGCGCCCCGAACGCCTCCGAGCCGCTGTAGAGCATCACCTGCACGATCCGTGGGTGGCCTGCGATCCGATCGATCTCGCGCACCGATCCGGTGACGTCCCACGGGTTGACGTGGATCGATCCGAACAGTCGGTCATCGCGCTCGAGCCAGGCCGCGACCTGCCAGTCGTTGTAGGCCGACATCAGCGCGGTCTTGAACTCCGTCCAGCCCTCCTGCAGCGCCGACGCGGCGAGCCACCCGGTGAGCACCGCGGCCTCGACGTTGTACTCGTCGAGCAGCTGCGCCTGCAGGAAGCCGAGGTCGCTGCCTCCTGGGCGGATGCCGTCGGGCTTTGCGTCGGCCCGATCCAGTCCGCCTGCAGTTGGCTGGCTGTACGGAAGCTGCCGCTCGGGTGTCCACCCGTAGTCCTTGATGTACCGATGCCAGATCGGCTCGAGGTAGGGGAGCAGGTCCTCGAGGCCGGCCCGCTCGTGAACGTCGGTGTCGATCAGACGCGGCCCCCGGTCTGCGACTCTCGCGGTCGAAGCACCATTTACTGGTGTGAAGTCCATAATGTCGATCAACTTACTATAGATAGCCGAAAGGCCGCGCCACCTCCGTAAGCTGGGGCCATGGGTCGCTATGGAAAGCGCGATGACCTGGTGGTGCATGAGCACGAGCCGTTCAACGCGGAGACCGGCCTCCGTTCACTGGGCGAGCGGCCGGTGACCGCGACCGACGCGTTCTACGTACGCAGTCACGGCGAAGTGCCAGAGCTCGACGCGGGCGCCTGGCGACTGCGGGTCGACGGAGAGGTCGAGCGCGAGCTGAGCCTGTCGTTGAGGACGCTGCGCGAGGCGTTTGCCGAACGTCAGGTCACCGCCACGCTGCAATGTGCCGGCAATCGCCGTGCAGGGCTGGTCGGGATCCGCGAGATCCCGGGTGAGGCACCGTGGGGCCCTGGAGCGACCGGGACGGCCGTGTGGGCCGGAGTCGCGCTGGCCGACGTGCTCGCGCTCGCTCGCCCGCGTGCCAACGCGTCAGATGTCGGCTTCGAGGGTGCGGACATGAGCTTGGAGGCGCGCCCCGCTCAGCGATTTGGTGGGTCGGTGCCGCTCGACAAGGCGTTCCGCCCCGAGGTGCTGCTCGCGTGGGCGATGAACGGCGAGCCGCTGCCACCAGTGCACGGCGCCCCGCTGCGCGTGGTCGTGCCCGGCTACATCGGCGCCCGCAGCGTCAAGTGGCTGGAGCGCATCGAGCTGCGCTCGCGGCCATGGCGGGGTTATTTTCAACGCGTCGTCTACCGATTGGTGCCCGAGCAGGAAACGCCGGGGCCCGACGTCGGGATGCCGCTCGGCCTGGTCGCACTCAACTCGGATGTGCTGTCTCCAATCGACGGAGAAACGGTCGCGGCTGGACCTGTCGAGGTCCGCGGCTATGCGTTCGCGGGCGGCGAGCGACACGTCGTTCGGGTCGATGTCTCAACCGACGGCGGTTCCAGCTGGTCTCAGGCCCGCTTGCTGGAGGACCTCGGGCGGTGGGCCTGGCGCCAGTGGCAGATCACGCTCGACCTCGCCGTCGGCGAGCACGAACTGGTGGTACGTGCGTGGGACTCCTCCGCGGCCACTCAGCCCGAGGACGAGGCTGCGCTTTGGAACCCGAAGGGCTACGTCAACAACGCCAGGCCGCGGATCCGCGTTCGGGCCGTCGCCGGCTAGCGCAAGCTCGCCCGCCGCAGCACGTGCCTCACGACTCGCACGTGCTGGGGCACGATCCGTGGCCACACCGCGTGCGCGAACACGCCCTGCTGTCGCACGAACGTGGCGAACAGCAGTTGCGAGCCCTCGGGCTTGAACAGGAGCTCACCCGCCAGTCCGAACCGAGATCCTGCTGACAGCAGCGTGTAGTCGGCGTCGCTGTGCGCGACGTTCCACCCGAGCACGAACCGATCCGACACAGGTGATCCGAGCCGCAGGCCGAGTGCCGACCAGCCGAGCACGAGCTTGATGCGCAGCGCGAGCGGCAGCTCCTCGAGGACGGCTCGTGCCCACTGCTCGGCGGTCCGCTCCGGTGGCGAGCCGATTTCGACCACGAACGCGTCGGCGTAGTCGATCCGCGGGAGCGTGCTGAGCGCTCGCGCCGCGGGTGGGAGGTCGACCCGGCGCAGCTCGCCCCGGGTCGCTGTCGTTGGGACTTCATCACATACGTACATGCATGTATGTTATGCGAAGCGAGATGGCAACGCAAGCACAGCGCAGCGCCCGCACCCGCAGCGCGCTACTCGAATCCGCCGCGCGTGGGCTTTCCCGTCACGGCTACGGCAACCTCGTGCTCGAGCGGGTGGCGCGCGAGGCCGGGTATACCCGGGGCGCCCTGTATCACCAGTTCAAGGACAAGGACGAGCTCGTGCTGGCGGTACTCGAGTGGGCCGACCAGACCTGGCGCGCAGAGGTCGGCGCCAAGGTCGAACGAGAGCACGACCCCGCCGCCGCGCTGATCGCGCTGGCACGCGGGCACGCGGTGTTCTGCCGCCGCGACGTGGCGCGCTTTGAGATCGCGCTGCGGCTCGAGTTCGGCGACAAGGACAATCCGGTCGGCCGCGAGGTCGCGCGGATCTCGGGCACGCTGGTCAAACGCATCACACGCCTGATCAACGCCGGCCGCGGCGACGGGTCGATCCCGGCCGGCCCGCCCGCGAAGGCGGTGGCGCTCGCCTATATTGGGGCGCTCGAGGGGACCGTGATCGCACTCGCCGGCCAACCTTCCAATGACGAGCTACTCGCGGCCCGCGCCGTCGCGGGCGTGCTCGGCATCGAGCCGCCGCCAACGCTCGCGAGCGGCGGATGAGCGCGGCCCCGAAAACTATCGTCGACGCGTTTCTCGCAGCCCAACGCGAGATGTACGCCGGCGGCCCGGTGGACCCGCTGAGCGAGCTGCTCGCCGACGAGATCGTCTGGCACGTGCCAGGCACGAGCCCGATCGCCGGCGACTACCGCGGCAAGCAGGCGGTTCTCGACTACTTCGGCGCCCGCCGAGCGATGGCCGCAGGTCGGATCGAGATCACCAAGCACGGCGAGCTGGTCGGCGACGATGTGGTCGTAGCGCTCGCTGACGGGCACGCCCGCCTGGGGTCCGGGGAAGCGCGGTGGCGCACGGCGGGGGCATATCGAGTTGCAGATCAGAAGATCGCCGAGGCGTGGCTCGTGCCCCTGGACGCCGACGCGTTCGACGAGGCCTGGGCGATGGCACGGACAGAACCGTTCGTATTCGAGCATCGCTTCCGCATCCAGGAGCGCCTGATCGACGTATTCGAGGCGGCATTCGTCGACTACCGGCGCGCCGGGCCCGAGCAAGCCGCTCCACAGCACCGGATGGCGCTGGCGAACATCTCGATCGACTATCTGGTGCCAGTGGCCGCCGATGACGACCTGAGCGTCCGCGTCTACGTAGACCGGCAGACAGCCGGGGGGCTGCAGCTGTTCTACGAGGCGACGGTGGACGGTCAGACGGTTGCCAGGGCGCGGGCACGCTACGAGCGCGACGCCTGACACAGGCACACACCCTGGAGCTTGCATCGCCGCCGAGTTACGATGCGCGCCAGGCAAACGGGGGTGAGATCGTGCGACGGCGAACGTGGCGGTGGAGGGCTTTCAGTCTGTAGCGACGCTCCCGCGCGCAGGTGCGAGGGCGCGCACGGCGTCGGTGTTCGACCGGCTCGCGCAGCGTGCGATGACCACGCCCGGGAAGCTCGCGCTGGTCGCGGCGCTGGTGGTGGCCGGGACCGCCTGCTTCGGCGTGATCGCAACGCTCGCCGAGCGTTCGCGCGCAGCGGCGGTGCACACAGCGCGGTTCGACACTGAGCCGCTGCTCGTCCAGGCGGTCACGCTCTACACGTCGCTCTCCGACGCCAACGCCACGGCGGCGACGACGTTCCTCACGGGCGGACTTGAGCCCGCCTCGCGCCGCGCCCACTACCTGCTCGAGCTGCGCCTCGCCAGCGCCGCGCTGACCACCCTGGCGCGCGACGCCGGTGAGTCGGACGTCGCACGGGTGGCAGTGAGCAAGATCGCCGGCGAGCTGCCGGTCTACGCCGGTTTGATCGAGTCGGCCCGCGCCAACAACCTCCAGGGGTTCCCTGTCGGCGCGTCGTACCTGCGACGCGCGTCGGGTCTGCTGAATCGCTCGATGCTGCCGGCGGCCGAACGGCTGTACGCGACCGAGGCCAACAGGCTCGACGCGGACTATCGATCCGGCACCTCTGCGGGTCCGTTGGTGGTGATCGGCATCGCGATCGTCGTGGCAATCGGGATCCTGATCGGCTCACAGCTCTACGTCGCGCGGATCAGCCGCCGGATCCTGAACGTGTGGATGGTAGTTGCGACGCTCGTGATCGCGGCAGTTTCGATCTGGGCGGTCGTGGGCCTGGTCGTTGAGCGCAACGCGCTGCTGAGCGCCCAGCGCCAGGGCTCGGATTCGCTGGAGGTGCTGTCGGCCGCTCGCGTGCTGCTGTCGCGCGCGCAGAGCGATGAGAGCCTGATCCTCGCGAGCAGGGGGAGCGACGAGACCGACCCGGCCGACCTCGCCGGCGTGATGCGGATGCTGTCGCCGCACGGGGGGCTGATTGCGGAGATCGACTCGCTCGCGAGTCGCACCGGGGAGACGCGGGGGACCGCACGGATGGCGCAGGAGTTCGACGCCTATCGGTCGCAGACGCAGCGGATCTCTGATCTTCAGAACCGAGGCACCGTGGTGTCGGCAGTCGATCTCGCGGCGACGGTGTCGGCGCGGCAGTCCGCGCCGGCGTCACGGTTGAGCATCGACCTGCGGACGCAGATCGCAGCCGCTCAATCGCATTTCACACGCGAAGCATCAGACGCGACCTCGGCGCTCACCGGACTCGCGTTCGCGATCCCGGTGCTGGCACTGGTCGCGGCGGTATTCGCGCTCGTGGGGATCAGAGAACGGCGGAACGAGTACCGATGAGGAACCGACTCCCGGCGCTGGCCGCGATCGCCCTCGCCGTCGCAGTGACCGCGGGCTGTGCGTCGAGCTCCGATCGTCCGCTGAAGATCACGCTCGCTGCGCTGAACGTGAGGGCGCCCGCGGGGCCGGCTTCGGCACCGGCGGGTCCGGCGCCCGCGCCGGCTTGTCACGACGTGACCGCGAGCCTGCGCCCGCCCGCCGTGCTGCCCAAGCCCGGCGCGATGCCGAAGGGCAGCTTCATGGCGCGGATCGAGGCGCACCGCTACCTGATCGCCGGCGTCGATCAGAGCACGCTGTTGTTCGCAAACTTCAACCCGATGCACTCGCGGATCGAGGGGTTCGAGATTGATCTGCTCCGCCAGGTCGCTAGGGCGATCTTCGGCAACCCGGAGGCGATCCACCTGAGGGCGATCACACCCGCCGAGCGGATCCCCGTCGTCCAGGACGGCGGCGTCGACCTCGTCGCCGACGCGGTGACGATCAACTGCGCGCGCCGTCAGCAGGTCGATTTCTCGACGGCCTACTTCGACGCCCGCCAGCGCCTGCTGGTCCCGTCCAACTCGACCGCGCACGACTTCGCCGGTCTCGGGCGAAGGCCGATCTGCGCGGCGGTCGGCTCGACGACCCTACAGACGCTCCAATCGTTGCACCCGCGACCGGTCACGTACCCAGTCCCAGAACGGATCGATTGCCTGGTGGCGCTCCAGCAGGGACTGGTCGGCGCGATCTCCAGCGACGACTCGATCCTGCTCGGATATAAGGCCCAGGATCCCTACACGAAGATCATCGGCGCGCCCCTGGCCAAGGAGCCTTACGGGATCGCGATCAACAAGGCCCACCCTGAGTTCGTCAGGTTCGTCAACGGCGTGCTCGCGCGGATGCGGGCCGACGGGACCTGGCGGCGGATTTACAACCGCTGGTTCGGCCGTCTTACAGCCATACCCGTCACGCCAACCGCCCGTTACGAGCGCTGAGATGAAGCTCCAAGGTCTCGTCGAGGTTCCGCCGATACCGGCTCGCGACCCGGGTGACGCCCTGATGGTCGAGCCGACGGTCCCCGAGACCCGGCGCTTTTGCACGACCTGCACCGAGCCGGTGGGGCGTGCCGGGGAAGATACGCCCGGGCGCGCCACGGGGTTCTGCCGCAACTGCGGCACCGGCTTCAGCTTCACGCCGAAGCTGGCCCCCGGCCAGCTGGTCGCGGGCCAGTACGAGGTCGTTGGTTGCCTCGCACACGGCGGCATGGGATGGGTCTACCTTGCGCGCGATCACAACGTCTCGGATCGATGGGTCGTGCTCAAGGGGCTGCTCAACGCCGACGACCACGACGCCACGACCGCGGCGATGGCCGAGCGGCGGTTCCTGGCCGAGGTCGAGCATCCGAACATCGTCAAGATCTTCAACTTCGTCGAGCACGATGGCGCCGGCTACATCGTCATGGAGTACGTGGGCGGCCACAGCCTCAAGCAGATCCTCACCGCCCGGGAGACTGACCACCGCGAGCCCGGGCCGCTCCCGCCCGACCAGGCAATCGCCTACGTCCTCGAGATCCTGCCGGCATTAGCGCACCTGCATGAGATCGGCCTGCTGTTCTGCGACTTCAAGGTCGACAACGTGATCCAGACCAGACACTCGCTGAAGCTCATCGACCTCGGCAGCGTCTATCGCGTCGACGAGCCCGGAGGGGCCTGGTTCGGGACGCCGGGGTACGAGGCGCCAGAGGTCCCGGCCGTCGGCCCGTCGATCGCATCGGACTTGTACACGGTCGCGCGCACGCTCGCCGTCCTGTGCATCGGCGTCCCCCAGTTCCGCTATTCGCTGCCAACGCCCGATGTGGTCCCGCTGTTCGCACACCACGACTCGCTCTACAGGTTCCTGCTCAAGGGAACCGCCGCGGATCGCGACGATCGCTTCCAGTCCGCCGACGAGATGGCCGACCAACTCCGCGGCGTGCTCGCCGAGGTGGTTGCCGACCGGTCCGGCGTGCCGGCGCCGGTCCGCAGCACGTTGTTCACGCCCGCGCCTCGATGCGGTCTTGACCTGCCCGATTGGCGCCACCTGCCCCGTCCGCGTCTGTCGGGCGACGAGCGGCGCGCGCTTGAGATCGAGCTCCGGCTGATGGCTGCGACGCTCGACGACGGGCGCTTGCACGAGGCCGACGCGCTGCTCGCCGAGATGCAGGCGACGCACCCCCGGGAGTGGCGGGTCGACTGGTACCGCGCACTCGCCGATCTGGGAGCGGACCGAGCCGAGCAGGCACGGATCGCGCTCGATGCCGTGTACGGGGCGGTGCCGGGGGAGCTCGCGCCCAAGCTGGCACTCGGGCTTGCGTGCGAGTCGGGCGGCGATCTCATCGAGGCGGCTCGGTGGTACGAGGTCGTGGCGCGCACCGATCCGGCGGTAACGGCCGCGTCGTTCGGGCTGGCGCGGTGCCTGCTCGCGGCCGGCGACCGCACCGGCGCACTGGCGGCGTATGAGCGCGTGCCGGACTCGTCTAGCGGCTACATCGATGCTCAAACCGCGCGCGTGCACGTGCTCAGCGCGGGCAACGGCATTGGTGAGCCGGCAATCGCCGATCTGCTTGTTGCAGGCAGCGCGCTAGAGAGTTTGCCGGTGGACGAGGTCCAGCGCGAGCGGATGACCGCGGAGCTGCTCGACGCGGCGCTGCGCCTGACGCTGCTGGGCACGAACGGCGGAGCCGGCACGGGCCGGCTGCTCGGGGTCCGCCTCCAGGAGCACGAGCTCCGCCTCGGTCTTGAACGCTGCTACAGGGAGCTGGCGCGGCACGCCTCCACGCGGGCCGAGCGGATCGCGCTTGTCGACGACGCCAACCGAATACGACCAAGGACATGGGTATGACGACGACGCAGAATCACTGCCCCAACTGCCAGGCGCCGCTGCAGCACGGCGATCGATTCTGTGAACGGTGCGGCACGCGCGTGATCGAGGACGCACCGCCCGCCGACGGCGACCGGACCGAGCTCGATCTGACGATCGCCGCGGCGGTCAGCGACCGCGGGCGCGTGCATCGTCGCAACGAGGACTCGTTCTTCCTCGAGGTGATCGAGGGCCGTGGCGTTGCGGCGGTCGTGTGCGACGGCACGTCGTCGGCGAGTGCCGGCAACGCCGCCGCGCGCCATGCCGCGAAGACGGCCGGAGTAATGCTTGCCGCGGCTGTGTCCGATCCGTCGCGCGATGCCGGCGAGGCAATCACCAAGGCGATCGAGGCCGCGGGCGGCGCGGTAGAGCAGGTGCCGTGGACGACTCGGACCGGCCGCGTGGACCCCTCCTGCACGCTGGTCTCGGCAATCCGGCGCGCGGACGAGCTCGTCATCGGGTGGGTCGGCGACAGCCGCGCGTACTGGTTGGACTCGGCGGGCGCGCGCCAGCTCACCGTCGACGACTCGCTGGCGGAGGAGGGGATCGCGAAGGGGCTCCTAACGCCCGAGCAGGCGGCCGCAAGTCCCGTGTTTCATGCGATCACCCATTGGGTCGGTCCCGACGCCCCCGCGAGGCCGCCGCGCCTCGCGGTGATCACTCCCCGAGCCCCGGGACGTTTGCTGCTGTGCACCGACGGGCTGTGGAACTACCTGTCGAGTGAGCGAGAGCTCGCCGAGCTGATCGCCGCGCTGCCGGAACGGGCGACGCCGCTCGAGCTAGCCCGCGCGCTCACCGACACAGCTGTCTCCCGGGGTGGGGAGGACAACATCACCGTGGCGGTGGTGGAGGTCCCGTAGGCGCCTGCGAAGCGCCGCGAGCGCACGGCGTGGAGCCGCTGCATCCTGGTCGCGTGCAAGCCGGGTCCGCTCTGCGGCGAGCGCCAGGTCGGTCGCCCGCTGCTGGGCTACCTGATGGCTGAGCTGGGTGTTCATCAAAGCCTCCTTTCGGTCTCGAGATTTGACGAGTTGGTTCGTGGGACGAGTGTCAGCTCGAACTCGATCTCTCTGCCCTGGCTGCGCACCGCGTGAAAGCCGAGCCGCCGCATCAGCGCGCGCGCTGAATCGTTCTCCCACAGCGCTGTCGCGGTGAGCCGGGTGAAGCCGTTGCAGCGGGCACCGTCGATCACTCGCTCGCACAGCGCTGTGCCGATGCCCCGTCGCTGCAACTCGTCGGCGACCTCGACCGCGAGCTCGGCGGTCGGCTCGGTGTTGCCGTGCTCGACGTAGCGCGCGACCCCGACGATCGACTCGTCGGACCGGTCGATCGCCACGAACGCGACGTGGCCGACGTGCCCGACCTCGCTCAGGTAGTCGAGCTCGCGACTGGTGAGCGCCGGCTTGGGCGAGAAGTAGCGGTGAAAGCGCGACTCGGGACCGAGGCGCTCGAACAGCGCCGCGAAGCCGTCGCGGTCGTCGCGAACCATCGGCCGCACGTCGAGCTTGGTGCCGTCGGCGAGCGGCAGCTCGCGCCGATCGCATGTCTGATTGCTTGCCCCCATGCAAGGGAAGACGAGGGCCACCCGGCGATCCTTCCAACGCCGGTCGCGCGCGAATTCAGGCCAGCTTGAGTGCGACATGGTGGCGTCCTCGGTGCAGCCGGGTGGTGATCGTCGCCTCTTGGGAGCCCAGCCATCTCGCAGCCTCGCGATAGGACATGCCGAGCAGATCGACGGCGATCACCGCGTCGCGGTAGTGAGCCGGCGCGCTCGCGATCGCCTCCATGATCTCGCGGCTCGAGTGCTCGTCCTCGTGGGCGGGAAGCATCTCGTCCTCGATCAGCTGATGCACGATCGGACGTTGTGCCGCGACGCGGTAGCGGCTGGAGTAGGTGTTGCGCAACGCCCGCAGCAGGTAGCCGATCTCGTTGTCCTTTCGCAGCCAGCGGGGGCGCTTGAGGACGTTGACGAACGTCTCCTGCACGAGGTCCTCGGCGTCATGGCGCGACCCGCACAGCGCCCACGCCGCTCGGAACAACTGGTCGATGTGGTCGCCGAGCGCGTTGGGATCAAGCTCACGCGGGCACGAGGCCTTTTCAACGGTGCAGCTCATCGCACTAGCCGCTTGCCAGCGCCCTCATGTCGTCGGCAGTCACCGTGCGTCCGGCGATGCCCCACTCGCCACTGGCAACTTCCTCGACGATGCACCACGTGGCCTGGCGCATCTGCTCGCCCTCGACCTCGACCATCGCGTCGGTGAGGCGCTCGATGATCTCTTGCTTCTGCTGCGCTGTGAACACGCCCTTGATCACCTTGACTTGGATGAGCGCCACGCTGTCCTCCTGATGAGCCGATTTCCATGAAGGTCATGGTGCGCCCTTAGGGGCTCCCGCACATCGGGCAGATCCCCTGACATCGACCCCCAACATTGCGCCGCCCCCTCCCGGCCGCATACGATCGCTTGGGCGCATGAATACGCAAGCCGTTGCGGAGTCGGCAACGCTGCTCGAGCGCGCGCACGAGCTCGAGCGAGTTCGTGCTGCCGTGCGCGGCGTTGGGCGCCGGGATGGCTCGGTCACGGTGATCGAGGGCCCCGCGGGGATCGGGAAGTCGCGGTTGATCGCGCACGCCCGCGAGCGCGCGAACGAGCTCGGGATCTCGACACTCGACGCCCGCGCCACCGAGCTCGAGCAGGGCTTCCCCTACGGGGTGGTGCGCCAGCTGTTTGAGCGCCGGGTGCTCGAGGCCGAGCCACGCGAGCGCGAGCGCTGGTTCGCCGGGGCGGCCGGACGCGCGGCGGAGGTACTGACAGCGGCGCCGATGCCGGTTGCGGCCGAGCCGGCTGGTCCGGCGGCGCCGGATCCGGGCTACGCGTGGGCGCACGGCTTGTACTGGCTGGCATCGAACATCTCGGTCGAGTCGCCGCTGCTGCTGATCGTCGACGACCTGCAGTGGTGTGACGCGCCCTCGGCTCGCGCGCTGTCGTTCATCGCCCGCCGGCTCGAGGGCTTGCCGCTGGGTCTGCTGCTCGCGACACGGCCGCTCGATCCTGCGTTGACGCCCGAGGCGGCGATGCTCGCGACCGACCCGGCAACCGAACTCCTGCGACCGTCGCCGCTGACCCCGGGCGCGATCACGGTCCTGATCTCTAAGCGCCTGTCCGCAGAGCCCGACCAGCGGTTCGTGCGTGCGTGCATCGAGGTGACCGGCGGCAATCCGTTCCTGCTCGGGGAGCTGCTCGACGAGGCGGCCGGCCGTGGGCTCGACCCGACGGCTGCCGCCGCGGCCGACGTCGCCGCGATCGTCCCGCGCGGCGTTGCGAACACGGTCCTGCTGAGGCTGGCCCGGATGGTTCCGGCGGTCGGCACGCTCGCTCGCTCGCTCGCCGTGCTCGGCGACGGTGCGCAGGTCGGGGACGCGGCCGGGCTCGCTGCGCTCGCCGGCGCCGAGCTCGAGGTGGCGATGTCATCGCTCGTCTCGGCGGGGGTGATGGAGTCCGGCGGCACAATCCGCTTCACACACCCGATCCTGCGGGCTGCGATCTACGGCGATCTGTCGGCCGCCGAGCGCGAGCGACTTCATTGCGCCGCCTCGAAGCTGCTCGAGGCGCGAGGCGCGGCGCCGGGGCTCGTCGCCGCGCATGTGATGCACACCGAGCCCGGCGCGGAGGTGCAGGCCGTGGCGCTGCTGCGCGATGCCGCGCGCGAGGCGCTTGCGCTCGGCGACGCAACCGGCGCGGCCGCGCTGCTCGCCCGTGCGATCGACGAGCCCCCGACGCCCGACGAGCGGCCGGCCGTCGTGCTCGAGCTCGGTCTCGCGCGCGCACGTGCGGGAACGCCCGATGCGTTCGAGCCGCTGTCGGAGGCGATCGCCGACGCACGGGACGAGTCGGCGATCGTCGCGGCCGCGATCGAGCTCAGCGGGATGCTGTTCTTCGCCGGGCGCGCACCTGAGGCAGCGGCGATCCTCCGTCGCGCCCGTGACCGCTTGCCGCCGGGCGGAGCCGCCCGCGAGCGGCTCGACGTGGCGTTGCTCGGGGCCAGCTACACCTCCGCCTCGGCACGTCGCGAGGCCGACTCGGTAATCGGCTCGCTGCGCGACCCGGGCGGCCCAGCACGCGGCGTAGTCGAGGCGACGACGCTCGCGACGCTGGCGATGGACGAGCTGATGTACCTGCGCTCGGCCGCCAAGGCCAAGGACTACGCGCTGCGATCGCTCGCGGCCGGGCTGCCGTCGGAGCCTCACCGCGGCGAGGCGTGGTCGATCGTGTCGCTGGCGGTACTGCTGGCCACCGACGAGCTGGACGCCGCTCAGCGCGGCACCGATGACGTGCTCGCGAGAGCTCGCGCGCGCGGCGCGGCGGTGACGGTCGCGTCGATGTCGGCGATGCGTGCGCTGATCTGCGTGCGCCGCGGCGACCTGCCCGGCGCGGAGGCCGACGCGGAGGTGGCGATCGAGCTCGCGCCCGACGTGCTGGGCGCCGAGTTCGTAGTCCTTGCGGTCGCGGCCGCGGTGCTGGCCGGGCTCGACCGCGACGAGAGTCCCGAGTCGCTGCGCCGGCTGATCGACCAGGTCGGCATCCGGTATGACACCGAGTTCTCGCCGAGCTCCCAGCTTCGCTACGCGTCGGCGCTGGTCCGAGCCGCGGCCGGCAACCACCAGGCGGCGGTCGAGGAGCTGTGCGCGAGCGAGCTCGGGCATCCCGCCCTGGGCGTTCTGAACCCGGCGGTGCTCGCCTGGCGCTCGGCGGCCGCCTTGTCGCTCTCCGAGCTCGGGCGCCACGACGAGGCCCGCAGCATGGCCGACGACGAGGTTCGCCGCGCGCAAAAATTCGGCACGGCGCGCGCGCTTGGGATCGCGCTGCGCGCCCAGGCGCTGGTCGGCCCACCGGAACGACGAGCGGATCGCCTACGAGCGGCGCTCGAGGTGCTGGCGCCGTCGCCGGCGCGGCTCGAACACGCCCGCGTGCTGCTCGACCTCGGCGCCACGATCCGCGCTACCGGCCAGCGCCTGGCGGCGCGCGAGCCGCTGCTCGAGGCGCTGATGTGGGCGTCGCGATGTGGGGCGCGGAGCCTCGAACGCCGCGCTCGTGCCGAGCTCGCCGCGATCGGCGTGCGCCCGACCACGACCGATCGTGACGGCGCCGACTCACTGACGCCGAGCGAGCGGCGCGTTGTCGAGCTGGCTGCAGCCGGAGGCACCAACCGCGAGATCGCGCAGACGCTGTTCGTGACCGAAAAGACCGTCGAAACCCACCTCGGGCGGGCGTTTCGAAAGCTCAACGTGTCGTCGCGGCGCCAGCTCCCGGACGTGCTGGCTAGCGCGAGCTGAGCTGAGCGATCGCGTCGAGGTGATCGTGGACGAGGTGGATCGCGGTCGCGCCATCGCCCATCGCGGTGGTCACGCGCTTGATCGATCCGTGGCGCACGTCGCCCGCCGCGAACACGCCGGGGACGCTTGTCTCCAGCACCGCTGGCGATCGTCGCATCGGTCCCAGATCGCGGCCGGTGAGGATGAACCCGTCCTCGTCACGCGCGACAGCGCCCTCGAGCCACTCGGTATGCGGCTCGGCGCCGATCATCACAAACAGTCCGGCCGTCGGGATCCGCCGGGTCGCGCCGCTGCGGCGGTCGCGGACGACGACCGCCAGAAGTTGTTCGTCACCCTCGGCGTCGACCAGCTCGACGCCGAAATGCACCGACACGTTGCCTAGCGCGCCGAGCTCGGCGATCAGGTAGTCCGACATGCGGTCGCGCAGCGAGTCGCCGCGGACGAGCAACGTCACCTCGTCGGCGTACTTGGCAAGATGCGCGACCGCCTGTCCGCCGGCGTTGCCGGCGCCAACGACGCACACGCGCCGCCCGCGCATCGCACGGGCCTCGCTGACCGCGGCGCCGTAGAACACGCCGGCACCGATCAGCGCCTCCAGCTGCGGGATCTCGAGGCGCCGCCACGACACGCCGGCGGCGAGCACGACGGCGCGAGCGGCGACCTCCTGGCCGCCGGCGAGTCCGATCACGTGCTCGTCGCCGGCGACTCGAAGCGAGGTCGCCTGCTGGGCGAACACGAGGTTTGCGCCGAACAGCCACGCCTGCTCGCAAGCGCGTCGCGCTAGCTCGTGCCCACCGATCCCCCAGACGAATCCCGGCACGTTGCGAAGCCGCGAGCTCGAGCCCGCCTGTCCGCCGGAGATCTGACGCTCGAGCACCACCGTGTCGAGTCCCTCCGAGGCCGCGTACACCGCGGCCGAGAGGCCGGCGGGGCCAGCGCCGACGATCGCGACGTCATATGTATCCATCCCCAGCCGCGTGCCGCCCCCGACTGCCGCGACGAGGTCTCCGTCGGACGGGTTGACTAGCACGCGGCCATCGTGGCGGACGACTACGGGGAGTCGCGATCCGCGCTCGCCTGCCTCGCGCAGCAGCGCGTCGCCGGCATCGGAGTCGGCGTGATGGCAGATGAACGGAGTGTTGAAGCGTGTCAGCAGGTCGCGGATCTCGTGGCCGCGGGCGTTGTTCTCGGCCGTCGCGATCCGGAACATCGAGAACTCGTCTGACTCGAACCGCGCCCAGCTCGCGAGGAACTCGCTGACGGCGAGATACAGCCCCTGGTCGGGCAGCCACGGCTTGGTCAGGTGGTAATCGATCTGCCCGAGCATCATCGCGGGCACGATCGGGTTCGCCGCCGTGTAGTCGCGCTCGACGAGCACGATTCGCTTTGCTCGAGCATGCACGGCGTGTGCGCGCGCGAGGAACTGGATGCCGGTCATCTCCGGCATCAGCTGGTCGGCGATCAGCAGAGCCACGGGCTCGCCGGCCCGCGCGAACTCGTGCAGACGCGCGAGCCCGGCTGCGGGCCCGCGCGCTGCGATCACGCGCGTGTCGTTACCGAAGCGCACCTCGAGATCGCTCTCGAGCGCCTGCAG
>DASXDD010000049.1:0-35124 GCA_036490775.1 Solirubrobacteraceae bacterium
GAGGTACAGACCGACGCCGGCCTTGTTGAGCGTGCCGTCGAAGTAGGTCTGAGTGGTCCACGCCGTGTTGACCTGGTTGTCGATCGCGAGGTTCGCGTCGAGGTGCTCGTAGGTCGGCTGTCCGAGCGGGTTGAAGCCGAAAGCGCACCCCTGGCACAGGCGCACCTGCGACGGCGCGCCGCCCGACGACGATGATGACGACGCCGGTGGGTTGGCCGCGAGCTTGCCCGTCCCGTGATGCGTCCGGGTCGCCAGCCAGACGACGCCGCCGACGGCCACGACCGTAAACACCAGCAGCGCCAGAACCGCAGCGGCGCGATGACGCATCCGGAACGGGATCCGCCTCCGGGTCCGCGACGGCAGCGTCCGCAGCACGCTCGTCGCCTCGCCGGTGGCGCCGCCGGCCCGAGCGGTCTCGATCGCGAGCACGTCCTCGAGGTCGGCGATCAGCTCGGCGTCGTCGGCGTAGCGGTCCTCCTGGTGCTTGGCGGTCGCCGTGTCGATCACGGCCGCGAGCGCGGAGGAGCATTCCGGGCGGCGCGTCTGCACGTCTGGCAGCTCCTCGCGCACGTGCTTCATCGCGACCGCCACCTGGTTTTCGCCCTTGAACGGGACGTCGCCGGTGACCATCTCGAACAGCACGATCCCCAGCGAATACAGGTCCGATTGGCCGGTGACCGATTGGCCCAGAGCCTGCTCGGGGGAGACGTAGTCGGTCGTGCCGAGCACGCGCCCGTCGGCGGTCAGGCCCTCCTCGTCGAGCGTGCGCGCGATCCCGAAGTCGGTGACCTTCGCCGAGCCTTCCTCGTCGATCAGGACGTTCTGGGGCTTGACGTCGCGGTGAACGATGTGCCGCGCGTGAGCGGCGCCGAGCGCCCGCGCGATCTCGATCGCGTAGGCGACGGCCTCGGCGATCGGCAGCCGGCCGAGGCGGCGGATGCGCTCCTTGAGCGTTTCGCCCTCGACGTACTCGAACACGATGTACGGCCGGCTCTCATCCTCACCCGCGTCGATCACGCCGACGATGTGGGGATGCGAGAGCTGAGCGACCGCGCGGGCCTCGCGCCGAAAGCGCTCGAGCTGGTCCGAATCGCTCGAGACCTCGCGGTTCATCAGCTTGATTGCGACCTGCCGCTGGAGCGTCTCGTCGAGTGCCAGGTAGACGGTTGACATCCCCCCGGCCCCGATCCTGGCCTCCAGTCGATATCGCCCGTTGAGCGTCGTGCCGAGCAGCGTGGTCATGTAATTCCCCTATTTTGCGCCAACTGCCCGCTGTTCACACTCGGTAACGCTCAGTTTCTCCCCGCTCATGCAGGAGTCGTCGGGCCACGAGCCCCGCCAGCGCGATCCGGTAGGCGGCGTAGGGCAGCAGCGAACGGTCGCGTTCGACCTGCCTGACCAGCCACGTCGACGAGAGCGTCGAGACGAACGCGGCCAGCGCGCCGGCCGCGAATGGCACCGCTGTCTGGGGCGGGAGCCCCCGGCGCTTGAGCCGCCAGCCCTTGAGCAGCGTCGCGCCGGCGATCACCGGCAGCGCCGCGTGGCGCGAGAGCCGGTTGGCGTCCTCGCGGGTGAAACCGCGCCCGCGGGCGACGGCCAGGGTCGCGCCGTTGCGCGAGATCCCGGGGATCAGCGCACACGCTTGGGCGACGCCCAGCAGCAGCGCGTCGAGCGCGCCGGCATCGGTGTGACGGCGGCGCTGCGGGCCGCGATCGGCCCAGGCCATCGCGATCGCCCCGACCACGAGTGCGCCGGCGATCGTCGGCGGCGTGCCGAAGCGTCGCTCGATCTGGCGCTCGAGCGTGTAGCCGACGACCGCCGGCGGCGCGAACGACAGCCCGATCATCATCACTCGTCGCAGGTTCAGCCCGCGGACCGCGGCATCGACCTCGTCGTGCAGCGTGATCAGCAGCGCCGCTGCGGTGCCTGCATGGACTGCCACCTCGAACGACTTGCGCAACTCGTCGTCGAGCTGGTCGTAGTCCCAGCGCAGCAGCCACGGTATGAGCGCGATGTGGCCAGAGGATGAGATCGGCAGCAGCTCGGCCGGACCGTGCAGCACGCCGAGCGCGACTGCCTGGCCGACCGGGAGCCGGCGATCGGCGCTACCTCGGGCCCACATCCACGGGTGCCTTGGTGTGCTCCCCTGGCGCCCCGCTGTGCTGCTCACTCGTACTCGGCTCTCCGGCGGCGGGCGCGTCGGTGGCGGCCGGCCGTCGACGCACTCGCCTCACGACCAGGTACGCGATCCCCGCCAGCACCAGCGCCACGACGGCGTAGTCGACGTACTCGAGGTGGTGGCGCCAGCTGCTCCAGTTGCTGCCGACCTCGCGCCCGAGCACGCCGAGACCGCCGATCCAGATGATCGAGCCGGCTAGCGCCGCCAGCGCGAACTTCACGAATGGCATCTCGGCGACCCCTGCCGCGTACGGGAACGCGGCGCGCGCAAACGGAACCATCCGGGAGAAGAAGATCGCCGGTGCGCCGTGGCGCTCTGACCACCGGTGTGCGCGCTCGAGCTTCTGGGGGTTGACGTGGAGCTTGCCGCCCTGGCGCTCGAGCAGTTCGCGGCGACCGAAGTAGCCAATCGCATATGCGATCGAGGCGCCGATCATGTCGCCGAGAACGCCGGCGGCGATGATCCCGACCAGCGTCAGGTGGCCGTTGTAGACGTCGAATCCGGCGAACAGCATTACCGGCTCGGTGCCCGGCACGCCGATCACGGCCGTGGTCACGTTCAGAACCGCGACTCCGGCGAGCCCAAGGCTTCCGATGATGTGCGTCGCCAGGTTGACCAGCGGGCCGGTCAGAGACGCGAGGACTGGGTGCACGACGGCCAAGCGTAGTACACGTCTCCGGAAGCTCTACGCGTCTCGACGGCGTCTGGACGCGCCTGCCGCCACCCGTGGGAATCGCCGATGCTTCGGCATCGACTCATCCCACGTGCGACGGCACTCACGCCCAGCCACTCGTCGATCCCACGCAGAGCTCCCGGACACGTGCACTCGCGGCCGCGACACGGCCGACAGTTCCCGTGTTGTTAGGGTTCGCCGCCGCTTATGACGATTCCGCTGTTTGACACCGCAACGCTCCAGGCGCCGCTGCACGAGACGATCCAGAAGCGGATCGGTGAGGTGATCGCGCGCGGCACTTTCATCCTCGGTCCCGAGGTCGAGGCGTTCGAGCAGGAGTTCGCCGACTACCTCGGCGTTCGCCACGTGATCGGCGTCGCAAACGGGACGGATGCGATCACGATCGCGCTGCGTTCGCTGGGCGTGGCCCCAGGCGACGAGGTCGTCGTGCCGTCGTTCACGTTCTACGCGACGGCCGAGGCCGCGGTCACCGCCGGCGCGCGTCCAGTGTTCTGCGACGTCGATCCGGATACGCGCAACATCACGGCCGAGACCGTGAAGGCGGTGCTCACCCCGCGCACCAAGGCAATCGTCGCCGTCGACCTGTTCGGGCTGCCGGCGCCGCTGCCCGAGCTGCGCGAACTCGGAGTGCCGGTGCTCGAGGACGCCGCGCAGGCCGCCGGCGCGAGCCTCGGAGGGCGCCACGCGGGCGCGCTCGCCGACGCCGCGACGTTCTCGTTCTACCCGTCCAAGAACCTCGGTTGCTTCGGCGACGGGGGCGCGATCGCGACCGACGACGACGAGGTCGCGGCGCTCGCTCGCGCGCTTCGCTTCCACGGCTCGCGCGACAAGCAGCACTTCGACTACGTCGGCTACAACTCGCGGCTCGACGAGCTCCAGGCCGTGATCTTGCGGACCCTGCTGGCAGAGCTCGACGCCTGGTGCGACGGCCGCCGCGCTGCAGCCGCGGCCTACGCGGACGCCGGGATCGCCGATCACGTGACCCCGCCGGCCGTGCCCGCCGGCGCCGAGCCCGCCTGGCACCTATACGTGGTCACCCATCCGCGGGCCGACGAGCTGATCGCTGGGCTGCGCGAGCGCGGGATCCAGACGCGCGGCTACTACCGGACCCCGCTTCACCGCCAGCCGTCGATGGCGCCCTACGCCGGGGACGTTCCGCTCCCAGTAACCGACGCGCTTGGCCGCGACAACCTCGCGCTCCCGATGAGCCCGGTGCTGTCGGCTGCACAGGCCGGCGAGGTCGTCGCCGCGCTCGCCGCGCTCGCGGCACCTGCACGTTGAAGGTCTGGATCGACCTCACCAATTCGCCTCACGTGCTGGTGATGCGGCCAGTGATCGCGGACCTGCGCGCGCGCGGCCACGAGGTGGAGGTCACCGCCCGCGACTTCGCTCAGACGCTCGGGTTGTGCCGTCGCTTCGGGATCGAGCACACGGCGATCGGCCACCACCGCGGTGGCGGCCTCGCCGCCAAGGCCCGCGGCCTGGGCGAACGGTCGCTGGCGCTGACCAAGTGGGCGCGTGGCCGAGGCTTCGAGCTCGCGCTCGGCCATGGCTCCAACGACGTCACGGTCGCCGCAGCGCTGCTGCGGATCCCGAGCGCGACGATGTTCGACTACGAGTGGGCGGCGGTCCAGCACCACGTCAACTGCCGCCTGGCCCGCACAGTCGTCGTTCCCGACGCGATCCCGCCCGAGCGGTTGCATCGCTATGGCGCCGACGGAAAGATCCACGCCTACGAGGGCCTCAAAGAGGAGTACTACCTCTCCGACTTCGAGCCCGACCCGGCGGTACTGGACGAGCTGGCGCTCGATCCGGCGCAGCCAATCGCGGTCGTGCGTACGCCGCCCGAGGTCTCGCTGTACCACCGCTTCGAGAACGATCTGTTCGCGCAGGTGCTCGAGCGCATGCGCGGCACCCAGGCCGTGGTGCTCGCGCGTACTGACGAGCAGCGGCTGCAGCTACAGGAGGCCGGCGGCTTCGTGATTCCCGAGCGCGCCATCGACGCCCAATCGCTGATCGCGTTCGCCGACCTGGTCGTGTCGGCCGGCGGCACGATGAACCGCGAGGCCGTCGCTCTTGGGACGCCGGTGCTGACCGTGTTCGAAGGCAAGCTCGGCGCCGTCGACGAGCGCCTGATCGCCGAGGGACGCCTCCAGCAACTGCGCAGCATCGACCAGCTCGAGCTCGCCAAACGGCCACGAGATGCGTCCGCGGCCGACCGGATTCGCCGCGACCCGGCGATTCTCACGAGCCTCCTGCTGACCGCCGTGCGGCCGGCTCACAGGCGTCGCAGACAGGTCCGCAGCGGCCGCGTCTCGCCCTGAAAACCCCGGTCAGATCGCGGGTATCGGACCCTCTGTCAACACGCGTCACAACGGCGCAACATCGGGCCTAGTGCCGTGTTACGGTGAATTTAGAATGCTATTTCGACAGATTAAGACCATCCTCCGCCTGGCCTTTGCAGCGACTCTGTGCCTCTCGGCAGTCGCCGCCGCCAGCGCTCAAGCCGCATCCGCCCCGCCGATCGGTGCGTTCACCACCAAGGGGGCGTGGAACTTCAAGTCAGCGCCGAAGCTGCACCCGCCGGTGTTCCACACCGATAAGCCGGTGGTGTCGAGCAAGCTCGCTCCTGGCTACTTCATGGTGGCCAACTTCAAGAACCTCACCGTCCCGCAGCCGATGGTCGGCGAGGGTGGGCCGCTGATCCTCGACAAGAACCTCCAGCCGGTCTGGTTTAACCCGGTCGGGACCAACCAGCTTGCGGGCAACCTCCGCGAGCAGACCTACCAGGGCAAGCCGGTGCTCACGTGGTGGCAGGGACTGATCTCCAGCGTCGGCGCGACGACCAGCGGCAAGTTTGTGGTCGTCGATCAGCACTACAAGCAGGTCGCGTCGATCACCGGCCAGGACGGCTGGGTGCTCTCAGAGCATGACTTCGTGATCAGCGGGCACGACGCATGGGTCACCGCCTACAAGAACGTCCCGATGGACCTCACGGCGTTCGGTGGACCGACGGCCGGGACGCTGTCGGACTCCGCCGTGCAGGAGTACGACCTGAAGACCGGCAAGCTCGTCAAGACCTGGGATGCGCTTCAGCACGTGCCGCTGAGCCAGTCGCAGGCCCGGCCCGCCCCGGTGCCCGGCGTGCCGTGGGACGCCTACCACATCAACGCGATCCAGCTCACCGGACACGGCGGCTTTTTGACGTCGTTCCGCAACACCTGGGCCGCCTACAACGTGGACCCGTCCGGCAACGTCCAGTGGACGCTGAGCGGCAACCCGAAGATCAGCACCTTCGCGCTGCCGACCAACGCGCAGTTCCAGTTCCAGCACGACGTTCAGCTGCTGCCCGGCAACAAGGTCGTGATGTTCGACGACGCTTGCTGCGGGATCCTGGGCGCCGGCAAGTTCGCACCGCCGATCGGACCCTCGCGCGGACTGGTGCTGCAGCTCAACCTGGCCAATCACACTGGATCGCTGGTCGCCCAGTACGTCCGCGGCAAGAACTTCAACGCCGCGTTCCTCGGCAGCACCCGGCTGCTGTCCAACGGCAACGCCGTGATCAGCTGGGGCCAGCAGCCGCTGTTCTCCGAGGTCTCGAAGACCGGCAAGGTGCTGCTCGACGGCGTCTGGCCCAACCCTGACGTCAATTACCGCGTGTACGTCCAGAACTGGACCGGCAAGCCGTCGTTCCCGCCTGCCGGCGCGGTCCGCACCGCTCACGGCAAGGCGACGGTCTACGCGAGCTGGGACGGCGCGACGCAAGTCACGTCCTGGCGCGTGCTGGCCGGTCGCGATGCAAAGCATCTTGCGCTCGTCGCCACGAAGGCCAAGAACAGCTTCGAGACCGTGATCGGGCTGACGTCGACGTTCAAGCAGTACAAGGTCCAGGCGCTCGACGCCAAGGGCCACGTGCTCGGTACCTCCGGGGCGTTCCCGCGCCCGAAGTCGCAGGGCTCGCCCCTGCCGCCCGGGTACTAGAAGCCTTTCGCGCCTCGGGGCCCGACCGGCCCCGGGGCGCGGCATCGCTCGCCGGTCGCGAGCTGTTAGCTCTCTGACCGTGCCCCGTTAAGGGTTCGCAAAGGTCGTCGCGAGACGATTGCGCCCGGGTACTGTGGTGGCGAGCGGTGCGGCTTTGCGTGCAATGACATGAGACAAGGGGACCGGGTCACGTGCGCTCGAGGCTGATCCGCGGGCGGATCTTCTGGTTGTCGCTCGCTGCCGTTGCCGCCGTGAGCCTGGTCGCCGGCGTGGCGACCGCATCACAGGGCTCCGAGCCGGCGCGCGTCGAATCGGCGCCCGCGCCCGCACCCCGAGAGGTGACCGCGAAGTCGACCAGGCCGAACGTCGTGTTCGTGCTCACCGACGACCTCTCGATGAACCTGCTGCGCTACATGCCCCACGTCGAGGCGATGCAGCGCACCGGCATGACGTTCAACAACTACTTCGTGTCGGACTCACTGTGCTGTCCGTCGCGAGCGTCGATCTTCACGGGCAACTTCCCGCACGACACGCACGTGTTGAACAACACGGGGCGGCATGGTGGCTTTGACCAGTTCTACAGCCGCGGCGAGGAGCAGCATACGTTCGCGGTGGCACTCCAGAACGCCGGCTACCGAACCGCGCTGATGGGCAAGTACCTCAACGGCTATGGGACACAGCGAGGCGGCGTCCCCGGGCTGCCGTTCACGTACGTGCCTCAGGGATGGAGCGAATGGGACGTCGCCGGCTGGGGCTACCCCGAGTTCAACTACGACCTCAATGAGAACGGACAGCTTCAGCACTACGGCGATAAGCCGTCGGACTACCTGACCGATGTGATCGCGAATAAGGGGGTCGACTTCATCAACAGTTCGGCCGCCGCAGGCCAGCCGTTCTTCCTCGAGCTCGCCACGTTCGCGCCGCATTCCCCGTACACGCCGGCCCCGCGCGACGCCGATGACTTCCCAGGCCTGCAGGCGCCACAACCGCCCAACTTCGACAGGCTGCCGACCGACGCCCCGGCCTGGCTGGCCGGACGGCCGCCGCTCACCGATCCCGAGATCGAGCGAATCAACACGGTCTACCGGCGCCGCGCGCAGGCGGTCCAGGCAGTCGACCAGATGATCGGCCAGATCGAGTCGGCGCTCGCCGCCAATGGGCTCAGCAACGACACCTACATCGTGTTCAGCTCCGACAACGGACTGCACACCGGCGAGTACCGGCTAATGCCGGGCAAGATGACCGCGTTCGACACCGACATCCACGTGCCGCTGGTGATCTCCGGCCCCGGGATTCCGGCCGGCACGGCGACCAACGCGATGTCGGAGAACATCGACCTGGCCAAGACGTTCGCGCAGATCGGCGGTACCACGCTCGGCGGCGACGGCCACAGCCTCGCGCCGCTGTTCGGCGGGCTGGCGCCGCTGGATTGGCGCAACGCGATCCTCGTCGAACACCGCGGGCCGCACCTGCTCGCCTCCGACCCCGACTACCAGCAGCCGGCCAGCGGAAACCCGAACACGTATGAGGCGATGCGGACCGACCAGTTCCTGTACGTCGAGTACAACGACGGCGAGCGTGAGATCTACAACCTCGACAACGATCCGTTCGAGCTGCACAACCTGATCGGCAGCGTCACGCCGACGCAGTTGGAGCTGCTGCACGCCGAGTTGATTGGGATCAAGCGTTGCCACGGCGGGACCGCCTGCTGGCCGGCGATGCACGTTGCTGAGCCACCAGGGCTCGCGCGCTCGTTGCGCCACCGCCGGCGCCCGGGCGAGGCGCTGCGACGCCGCCACCGTCACGGGTCAGTGGGACCGCTGCCGGCGTCGCTTGCCTACGTCGCTTGAGGCGGCGCTTAGATCGTCCTTACCGGAGCCTGACTAGAATGGCCGCCGCATGCGCCAGCGGATCAGATCCGCGGCCTTTCCCGTCCACCGCCATTCGATCCCGCAGCTGTTGGTGGACGGTCTCCTGGTCGCGCTCGCTTACTTCCTAGCCTTCCGGCTACGGTTCGAGGACCCGGTCCCGCGCCGATACGAGCACCTGTTCACCTCGACCGTCGCGTGGGTCGTGATCGTGTCGATCGTCGTGCTGGCGGCGTTCGGGCTATACGAGCGATTGTGGACGTTCGTCGGGCAGCGTGATTACGAGGCGGTAGTCAAGGGCGTGGTCGTCTCCACGGTCGTGGTCGTCGGCGCGATCGCGCTGCTGCACCCGGTGCAGACCACCGGGCCAGTCTCGAGCCCGGTGACGCTGCCCGCGAGCGTGATCGCCCTGTTGTTCCTGCTGATGCTGGCGCTGCTGCTCGGCGCGCGATTCCTCGTGCACCTGATCGTGGAGGGACGGGTCCGGAGTTTCCGCGTGCAGAAGGGTGCGCGCGATGTGTTGGTCGTCGGCGGCGGCGACGGTGGCCGCCTGGTCGTGCGCGAGCTGGCCCGCAACCCGCAGCTGCGGATGCGGCCGGTCGGGTTCATCGACGACGACCCCCGTAAGCAGGGGATCAAGGACGAGCACGGCCTGAAGGTGCTCGGGACGACGTCGGCCGAGGACATCGCGCGAATCCTCGACGAGGTCGAGCCCGACGAGGTCGTGATCGCGATCCCGTCGGCGCCCGGGACGCTGCGCGCGCGGGTCGTCGCCGCCTGCCGCAAGCGCGGGATTCCGGTCCGCACGATGCCGACGCTGTTCGAGCTGCTCGCCGACGGCTCCGGGCAGCTGAAGGTCACCCGCCAGCTGCGCGAGGTCCGCGTCGAGGACATGCTCGGCCGTGAGCCGGTGCGGATGGAGCTCGAGCGCGTCGGGGCCTACCTGGCCAACGAGGTGGTGCTCGTGACCGGCGCCGGCGGCTCGATCGGCAGCGAGCTGTGCCGGCAGATCGCGCGCGTCAACCCCAGGCGCCTGGTGCTCGTCGACCACGCCGAGGACAACCTGTTCGAGATCCTCCGCGAGCTCGAGGAGGACCGTCACGTGCGCTCGGCGGTTCCCGTGCTCGCCGATTGCAAGGAGGAGGAGCGGATGCGGGAGGTGCTGACCGAGCACCGCCCGGCCGTCGTGTTCCACGCGGCCGCCTATAAGCACGTGACGATGATGGAGCTCAACCCGGTTGAGGCGGTCCGCAACAACGCGCTCGCGACGCGGCTGGTCGCGCGGATCGCCGGCGAGATCGGTGTCGGCGCGTTCGTGCTCGTCTCGACCGACAAGGCGGTCAAGCCGGCGACCGTGATGGGAGCCTCCAAGGCGCTGGCTGAGTGGGCGGTCGAGGCCGCCGCCGTCAGCTACCCGACCACCCGATACGCCACCGTGAGGTTTGGCAACGTGCTCGGGTCGTCTGGCTCGGTCGTGCAGATTTTCCGCCGCCAGATCGCCGCAGGCGGGCCACTGACGGTCACCGATCCGCGCATGACCCGCTACTTCATGACGATTCCGGAGGCAGTCCAGCTCGTGATCCGCGCCGGCTCTCTGACACAGGGCAACGGCGAGGTGTACGTGCTCGAGATGGGCGATTCGATCCGGATCGTCGACCTCGCCGAGACGATGATCCGCCTGTCGGGTCTGGAGCCCGAGCGCGACATTGCGATCGAGATCGTCGGCGCGCGACCCGGCGAGAAGTTTCACGAGGACCTGTTCAACCCCTACGAGCGGCCCCAGCCGACCCCGGTGCAACGGATCCTGCGCGCGCAGCGGGCGCCGCTTGACCCGAGGTGGGCTGAGCAGACGTTCACCGACATTAACCTGCTGGTGTTGGAGGGCGACGCGGCGGCGCTGGCGGAGCGCGTCTCGAAGCTGTCGGGAACCCGAGTTCCGGTCGCTGACTCTGGCGCCCGGGTGGCCCCGTAGACTGCGCGCGGATGGCGAACCTCCCTGTCGCCTTATCTGTCCACCACTTTGTCTCGTCGGTGGGCGCGGACGCCGGATTTGCCTCGATCATCGGCCTGGCGATCCTCGTGCTGCTGTATTTCGCCCAGGCGCGGGAGACCGCGAACCTGCGCGAGCAGGCGTATGAGTCCGCCCAGCGGGTCGCGCAGCTCGAAACGAGGCTGACGAGCCTCGCGCGCCAGCAGCCGGCGGTGGCCGCGCGCCCGGCCTCGGTCGCGGCATCGCGTGGCCCTGCGCCGGCCCGCGCGCCGGCGTTCGCGGGGGCTGCGGCGGTTGCACCCGGGCCGCCGGCGGGCGTCGCCGCGCCCGCGTTGAGCGCGGCCACGAAGCTGATTCCGACGACGCCGGTCGCGCCGCCAGAGCCGGAACCCGAACCCGAACCCGAGGACGCTCAGGCCCAGCCATCGGATCTGACTGAGCTCGGCGGCATGGCGCCCGCGACTGTCGCGGGCGGCAACGGCAGCGGCAATGGCGGCGGCTCACCACCGCGCGTGTCGCCACCGCCGCGGGTCACGCCGCCGCCCGGGCGCGCCGGTCGGGCCGCCCAGGTCGGACGACGGCCGGTCACGCCACCGCCGCGGCTCTCCGGCCCGCCGCCGCGGCGCCGAACCGGCCTGCGGATCGCGATCGCGGTGGTCGGTGCGCTCGTGGTCGCCGGGATTGTGGTCGTGTTGCTGAAGGCCACGTCGTCGGGTGGCAGCCCCAGCACCTCGTCGAATGCATCGGTCACGAACAACGCGACGACGGCGGCCACACGCCGCAAGCGCGCCGCCACCGTCACCCCGTCGACGGTCACCGTCGCGGTGCTCAACGGCACGGCCTCAAACGGCCTCGCCGGGCGCATCTCGACGCAGCTGATGGGAGCCGGCTACAAGCAGGGACGGGTCGCCACGGCCTCTGACCAGACGCGCACCGCGACGATCGTCGCCTACCTGCCCGGCGACAAGCGCGACGCCTTGGCGGTCGCGCAGTCGCTGAAGCTGGGCCCGGCATCGGTACAGCCGATCGACCCGAGCACCCAAGCGGTCGCGTGTCCGGGGTCGACCACGTGCACGTCACAGGTGATCGTGACCGTGGGCACTGACCTCTCGGCCTAACGGAGGCGTTCTGCTGATGCGAGACCTGCTCGATCTTCCAGATCGCACGGCGAAGCCTCGCCAGGACGGGATCACGCACGTGCTCGACAAGGGCCTGTCGGTTGCCGAGGTCGACGGCATGATCGAGGTCGCCGGCGCGTCGGTCGACATCGTCAAGCTCGGCTGGGGCACCGCGATCGCGACCGAGAACCTCGACCGCAAGCTCGCGCGCTACCGCGACCACGGGATTCCCGTCATGCTCGGCGGCACGCTGACCGAGCTGGCGATCGCTCAGGACAAGCTCTCCGAGCTCGTCGCCTGGGCCCGCGAGCTCGGACTCGAGCACTTCGAGATCTCAGACGGCACGATCGCGCTCGAGCACGAGCACAAGCTCGAGTTGATCAGATCGCTGGCGCAGGACTTCACGGTGCTGTCCGAGGTCGGGTCAAAGGACGACACCGGCGCGATCACGCCGCCGTACCGCTGGGTCGAGATGATGCAGCTGGAGATCGACGCCGGCGCATGGAAGGTGATCGCGGAGGGACGGGAGGCCGGGACCGCGGGGATCTTCCGGCCGACCGAGGAGGTGCGCGAGGGCCTGATCGACGAGATCGTGCACGGCATCGACCGGCATCGGATCATGTTCGATGCTCCGCGCAAGCACCAGCAGGTGTGGTTCATCCGGCGTTTCGGCCCTGACGTCAACCTGTCGAACATCGCCCCCGACGACGTGCTCGCTCTGGAGACGCTGCGGCTCGGGCTGCGGTCCGACACACTCGGCCTTCGCAGCCCGTGAGCTCTGGCCTCGAGGGGGTGTTCCTCGCCCGCCATGGCGAGACGAACGACAACCTGGAGCCGATCCGCGTCCAGGGGTTCACCGACACCCCGCTCAACGACACCGGCCGAGCCCAGGCCGCCGAGCTCGCCGAGCGGGTCGCGACGATGGGGATCCGCTCGCTGTGGGCGTCCGACCTCAGCCGCGCCGCCGAGACCGCCCGGATCGTCGGCGCCCGGGTCGGGTTGCAACCGCGCCTTGATCCGAGGCTGCGCGAGGCCAACCGCGGCGACTGGGAGGGCTACCGGTTCATCGAGATCGAGCGGATGGACCCCGACGGCTACCGCGCCTGGCTGCGCGCCGGCGAGTCGTTCCGGTTTCCCGGCGGCGAGTCGCTGCGCGACCAGCTCGACCGCGTCAGCGCTGCGGCACGCGAGATCCACTCAGGCGCCGAACTGCCTGCGCTCGCGGTATGCCACGGCGGCTCGATCCGGGTGATGCTCTGTAGCCGCGACCCGCGCGGCCTCGACGCGTTCCACGAGTTCAAGGTCCCCAACGTGGCGGTGGTGGCGCTGTGAGCAGGCTGCCGGTCGTCGCGTTCGTGACGCTGGCTGTCGCAACCGTCGGGGCGTTCTTCGTCACCCAGCACCTGAAGGTCACCACTCCCCTGATCTCCGGCTTCCCGGCGCCGGCCCCGTCGTGGATCAACCCGGCCGACGGAGTCACGTGCCAGGGCGTCAACCACCGGCGTGCGTTCGTGTCCTTCTACCTGCAGCACCGCTCCGACGACGTCGACGTGTACATCGTCGACCAGTCCGGGACGATCGTGCGCACGATCGCGACCGGCCGCCACATGCGCCGTGGCGTTCGCAAGCCCGACGGAGTGTTCTCCTGGAACGGCCGCGAGGACAACGGCCAGGTCGCGCCCGACGGCGTCTACTACTTCCGGGTCGCGCTGGTTCACCAGGGTCGCACCGCCGACATCTCCAACCAGAACGGTCCCGAGCCGATCACGGTACGGACGATCCCGCCGCGGCCGGTGGTCACGAGCGTGACGCCGTCGCTGATTCCCCAGGGCGATCACGGTGCCACGATCCGGTACACGGGCAACCAGCATCGAGGCCCGACGATCAAGCTCTACCGCACCGATCTGCCGAGCGACCCGGTCGTCAAGCAGTTCCGCGTCGTGGGTGGCGCCCACAGCACCGTCTGGGATGGGAAGATCAACCAGCAGCCGGCGCCGGCCGGCACCTACCTCGTCGGCATGGAGGTCACCGATCAGGCGTGCAACACCGGCCACTTCCCGCTCGTCGTCCCGCCCGTGCCTGGAACGACGCCGCACGCGGGTGTGACCGTGCGCTACCTGGCTGCCGAGCCGCCGGTTCGCCCGGTCCCGGCCGGCTCGACCGCGACGGTCTACGTCGATGCGCGCCAGCAGCGCTACCGGTGGGCGCTACGCCGCGCGGGGGCCAAGAAGGTCCTCGGCCACGGAGCGACCGCCAGCTTCACACTGAACCTGAAGGTGCCGAGCGGTCCGGCGGGGCTGTACGAGCTGGCGCTGCGCTCCGGCCCATACCGGTCGGTCGTGCCGATCGTCGCCAGCGTCCCGGCGGTGACCCACCAGCCGCGCGTGCTCGTCGTGCTACCGGCACTCACCTGGCAGGGCCTGAACCCCGTTGACGACAACGGCGACGGGCTGCCGAACACGCTCGAGGCCGGCGACTCGATCGCGCTCAACCGTCCGCTCGCAAACGGGTTCCCCGCGGGCGGCGTCGATGAGGCCTCGCTGCTCGCCTACCTCGACAAGACCCACCGCGCCTACGACCTGACGACTGACGTCGGGCTCGTGTCGGGCTTCGGGCCGTCGCTTGCCGGCCACACCGGCGTCGTACTTGCCGGAAGCCTGCGGTGGCTGCCGGGCACGCTCGCATCGACGCTGCGCGCATACGTCGAGAACGGCGGTCACGTCATGTCGCTCGGGACCGACTCGATGCTGCGCTCGGCCACCGTCCGAGGCGAGCGCGCTGTGCGCCCCACCAACCCAACGAGCACCGACCCGCTCGGCGCCCGCCCCGGTCCCGTGGTCACGCACTCCAACGCGCTCGTCACCGTGATCCGCGACGGGTTGGGAATCTTTGCCAAGACGTCCGGCGCGTTCCCGGGCTTTCACTCTTATCAGCCGTTCCGCTCGGTCGCGGCGCCGGGCGAGGTCGCCTCCGAGGCTGGTGCAACGACCAACGCGCCGAGCATCGTCGGCTACCGGCTCGGGCGTGGGACGGTCGTCGACATCGGGCTGATCGGGTTCGGCTCGAGCCTCGTCCACAACAACGTCGACGCGCAGGAGCTCACCAACAGCCTCTGGCAGATGCTCTCGCGCTAGTACACGCTGCGTGTACTAGCGGCGCCCGCGCGTACCGTTACCCCCCGTGCTTACGTACCTGAAGCGCCTGGTCACCACCCTGGCGGCCTACCAGATCGCGGACGTCGTCTCGAAGTTCATCGCGGTCCTGCTGCTGCCGGTGTACACGCGCTACATCGACCCCGCCGGCTACGGCGAAGTCGAGCTGCTCGCCAACGGCGTCATCTTCATCAGCATCCTCGTGCGCTTCGGGATGATCGAGGCGTTCCTGCGCTTCTACTTCACCGACGCCGATCAGGACCGACGCGACGCGCTCGTGCGCCGCGCGGTCGTGTTCACGCTGGTCGCGACGACGGCCGTCGCGCTCGTGCTCGCGGCCGCCGCGCAGCCGCTCTCAAAGCTCGTGCTCGGTCACGACGACGCGACCCTGTTCCTGATCGCGGTGCTCGGTCTGTGGGCGTTCACGAACCTCGAGCTCGCCTACGGCCTGCTGCGTGTCGAGGAGCGGGTGCGCGTGTACGCGATCGCGTCGCTGACCAACGTGCTGATGACGGTCGCGGGATCGCTTGTGCTCGTGGTCGCGCTCGGGCAGGGGCCGCGCGGCCTGCTGCTCGCCAACTACGGCGCCTCGACGCTCGTGCTGCTGGGCCTGTGGTGGACGATGCGCGAGCGGCTGCGCCCCCGCGCGGCGCCGCCCGAGGACCACACTCAGCGTCTCGGGGAGCTGTTGCGCTTCGGGCTGCCGACCGTCCCCGCCGAGGCATCGGTGTATGCGCTCAGCCTGATCGACCGCTTCTACATCTACCACAGCCGCAGCCCGTCGCAGGCGGGCCTGTACTCGATCGCGGTCAAGCTCGCGGGCGCCGTCGCGTTCATCGTGCGTGCGTTTCAGTACGCGTGGCCGCCGCTCGCCTACTCGGTCGACGACGACCGTGAAGCGGCTCGCCTGTACGGCCTCGTGACCACCTACTACGTGCTCATCAGCGGCTGGGCCGTGGCCGGGCTGACGCTCGGCGGCAGGTGGGTCGTACGGCTGCTCACGACGCCGGAGTTCTACGGCGCCTACAAGGCGCTGCCATGGGTCTCGCTCGGGTGGGCGATGTACGGCCTGTGGGTGGTGTTCCTGGTGATCGCCGGGCGCGCCAGAGTTACAACGCGCAACTTCCCCGCCTCGATCGCGGGCCTCGCGGCCAACGTCGTGCTGCTGCTGGTGCTCGTCCCGCCGCTGGGCATCGCCGGCGCGGGGATCGCCCTGTGCGGGGCGTACGTGGCGATGCTCGGCATGATGCATCTGCTGACCAGAAGGCTGTTCGAGGTTACGTTCGAGTGGCGCCGGCTCACGCACCTCGTGCTCGTGATCGGCGGCTTCGCGGTCGTCGGCGAGCTCGTGCTCCCCACCTATGGCCCGATCGGTCTGCTTTCGCGGATCGCGGTGTTCCTCGCGATTGTCCCGGCGCTGTACCTCACGGGCTTCGCCCACCCTGAGGAGGTCGGTAACCTGCGCCGCGTGCTCGGCCGCGTCCGGGGCAGGATTCCCCAGGGAGGGCCGCGGTGAGTCGGCCGCTGGTCAGCGTCGTGATGCCGTTCGCAGGGGACGGCATGGCCGCCTACGCAGCGATCAAGGCGTTGCAGGCACTCGACACGCGGCCAGGCGACGAGCTGATCCTCGCCGACAATTCCGGCAGCGCAACACCGACGCCCGATGTGATCGTGATCAACGCCGTTGGCGAGCGCTCCCCCGCGCATGCCCGCAACGCCGGCGCGATGCGCGCGAGCAACGACTGGATCCTGTTCCTGGACTCCGACTGCCTGGCGCCGCACGACCTGCTCGACGCCTACTTCTCGCAGCTGATCGCGCGTGACGTGGGCGCTCTGGCCGGCGAGGTGCTCTCGGCCCCGGCGGGCGACACGACGGTCGCGGCGCGCTACGGCGCCGCCCGCGGCTTCCTCAACCAGGAGGCACACCTTCAGCACTCCTACCGGCCACGCGCCGTGGCGGCGAACCTGCTCGTGCGCCGCGCGGCGTTCGAACAAGTCGGCGGCTTCTACGAGGGTGTCCGCGCTGCCGAGGACACGGACTTCAGCTGGCGCCTGCAGGCGGCAGGCTGGCGGCTTGAACTGCGCCGCGGCGCGAGCGTCGAGCATCGCTACCGGACGACGCTGGGCGACCTGCGTCGCCAGTGGCGCGGCTACGCCGCGGGCCGCGCCTGGCTCGCCCGCCGCTACGAGGGGTTCGAGCCCGAGCCGGCCGTCCGCCGGGCCGGCGCGCGCGTCTGGCGGCGGGTCAAGCGCACCCCTGGCGCGGGGCGCGGCGCTCCCGCCGTTGACAGGGCTGGGCGAATCGAGCGCGGGCGCTACGCGCTGATCGACGCGCTGCTGTCGGCCGAGGAGCTCGCCGGGTTTGCGCTGTCGAACCGTCCGCGTGGCGCCGTACGCGCGGCGCCGGCGCAGGTGGTGCTCGTCGCCGACCGCTTCCCTGCCCGCGGTGACCCACTCGTCGAGTTCGCGCGCTCGCTCGACGGCGCGCGGGTCGAGGCCTCGGCGCGGCCGGAGGCGCTCGACGCCGGGATCATGCGCACGCTCAACGTCGCCTACCGCGAGGACGACGGTGCCGCCGCGCGCCTGTCGGCGCTCGCGCGGCTTGTTTTGCACCATCCGCTGCGGTGCGCGCTGGATCGCGTCCGCCGTGGCGAGGGCGAGCCGGCACTTGCCTCGATCGCGCCCGCGGTGCGGCGCCTGGGGCGCGAGCACAACGCCCGCGTACTCGCGCTCGGTGGTGCCGAGACGCGCGCAACCGCGAGGCGGATCGCGAAGCTCGCCGGACGTCCGCTCGACGCGGTGCCGCGCCAGCCCCGGCGCACCGGCGCGTTCAGCGTCCCCGGCCGCCGCTCCTGATGCGCGTCCAGGTCGTCGACCCCTCAGCGTTCACGCCGCCTTACGACCACGCACTGTGCGCGGCGCTTGCTCGGGCCGGCGCCGACGTCGAGCTCGTGACCAGCCGGTTTGCCTACGGCGAGGCCCCACGGCCGGACGGCTACCGGCGCCGCGAGCACTTCTATCGCCACGCTCCGGCAGCCGCCGGCAGCCGCGCGCGGACCGTCGCCAAGCTCGCAGAGCACGTGCCCGACATGCTGCGCTACCGGCGCCTTGCCGCCCGAGCCGACGTCGTGCACTTCCAGTGGCTCGACGTGCAGTTGCTCGACCGCATGCTGCTGCCGCGCCGCCCGGTCGTACTCACCGCCCACGACCTGCTGCCCCGCGAACCCCGGGCCGGGCAGGTCCGGGCGCAGCGAGCGCTGTATCACGCGGTCGACGCGATCGTGGCCCACTCCGAGTACGGCCGCGCCCAGCTCGTCGGTGAGCTCGGGCTGGACTCGCGCAAGGTCCACGTGATCCATCACGGGGCGTTCGAGTACCTGACGCGCCTGCCCGAAGCCGGCTTGCCCGCCGAGCTCGCGGCGTCGCGCCTGCCGGTCGTGCTGTTCTTCGGCCTGCTGCGACCGTACAAGGGCGTCGACGTGCTGCTGCGGGCGTGGCGCGAGGTGCAGGGGGCCGAGCTGTGGATCGTCGGACGACCGCGGATGGACGTCGCGCCGCTGCGCGCGCTGGCCGGACCGACCGTGCGGTTCGTCTCGCGGTTTGTGTCTGACGCAGAGCTCGCCACGTGCTTTCGCCATGCGACCGTCGCTGTGCTCCCGTACTCGCGCACGGAGCGGTTTGACCAGTCGGGCGTGCTCGCGACGGCGTTGGCGTTCTGCAAGCCGACCGTGGTGACCGACGTTGGCGGCTTCGGTGAGGTCGCGGCGACCGGCGCGGCGCGGCTGGTCGCTCCAGGGGATGCGGGGGCGCTCGCCGAGGCGCTGACGGGCCTGCTAGAAGACTCGGGGGAGCGCGAGCGGATGGCGGCCGCGGCCGCAGCTGCCGCGGCCGGTCCGTACTCCTGGGACGAGGCCGCGCGGCGCACACTGGCCGTCTACGGTGCGCTGACGTGACCGCCCTTGCGATCGTTTTCTGGGTGTCCGTGGGGCTCGTGCTCTACGCGCACGCCGGCTACTTCGTGCTGCTGTCGGCGCTCGCGCGCGTGACGCGCCGCCGGCCGGTGGGAGCGCGAGACGAGCTTCCCGCGGTGTCTGTGATCGTCGCCGCTTACGCGGAGGCCGATGTGATCGCGCGGCGGATCGAGAACCTTCGCGAGCTCGACTATCCGTCTGACCGCGTCGAGGTCGTCGTCGTCTGCGACGGCTCTCCCGACGCGACCGCGCAGCTCGCCCGCGAGGCCGGCGCCGACGTCGTGCTCGAGCTCCCGCGCGGCGGCAAGATCCGCGCCCAGGACGCCGCCGTCAAGCGCTCCGAGCGCGAGCTCGTCGCGTTCACGGACGCGAATGTGCAGTGGGAGCCCGCGGCGCTGCGGCGGCTGGTCGCGCCGTTCGCCGACGCCGCTGTCGGCTACGTTTGCGGCGATGTCAGCTTCGTCAACGAGCGCGGAACCAACCAGGAGGGCGTCTACTGGCGCTACGAGATGGCACTGCGGGCGCTCGAGTCCAGGGTCCGCTCGGTGACGGGCGGCAACGGCGCGATCTACGCGACTCGGCGCGAGGCGTACATGTTCGTCGACCCGATCATGGGCCACGACCTGTCGTTCCCGTTCAACATGGTCAAGCACGGTTGGCGCGCGGTGTACGCGTCCGACGCACATGCGACCGAGAAGATGGTGCCGACGATCGAGGGCGAGTTCGCGCGCAAGCGCCGGATGAGCAGCCACATGTGGCCGATCGTGCTGCGCGGCGGGATGCTGTCGCCGCGCGGCTATGACCCGCTGTACGCGCTGATGATCGCCTCGCACCGGATCATCCGCTACCTGACCCCGTTCCTGCATGTGGTCGCGTTCGTGACCAGCGTCGCGTTGCTCGGACAGGGCTGGGTCTACGCGGTCGCCGTCGCGCTCCAGCTCGCGATCCTGCTCGCAGCGCTCGCTGCGCGGGCCGTGCCGGCGCGGCCGCTGCTGATCGCGCGCTACTACGTGCTGACGACGGCGTCGCTTGCCGTCGGCCTGTGGGACTGGCTGCACAGCGGCACGGCTGCCGGCTGGGAGCCGGCGGAGGGCACGCGATGAGTCTGGTCGACGCGGTCGTCCGCCGCGCATTCGACGTCGTCATCTCGGGGACGGTGTCGCTCGTGACGGCGCCGCTGCTGGCATTGCTTGCCGTCGCGATCCGCCTCGAGTCCGCTGGCCACCCGCTCTACACCCAGACGCGCGTCGGCAAGGACGGGCGATTGTTCGAGATCTACAAGCTGCGCACGATGGTCCGGGGCGCCGAGTTCACCGGCGCCGGACTGGCGATCCAGGAGGGCGACGACCGGATCACGCGGGTCGGCAAGTTCCTGCGCCGCACTTCGCTGGACGAGCTTCCAAACCTGTGGAACGTGCTCCGTGGCGAGATGTCGATCATCGGGCCGCGCCCGACCCTGGAGGTGCAGGTGCAGCAGTACACCGAGCGCGAGCGCGGGCGGCTCTCCGTCAAGCCGGGGATCACGGGCTGGGCGCAGGTCAACGGACGCGCGTCGTTGCCATGGCCGGAGCGGATCGAGCTCGACCTCTGGTACGTCGACCACCGCACGCTCGCGCTCGACGCCGAGATCCTCGGCCGCACGGTGCGGATGGTCCTCACCGGCCAGGGGCTCTACAAGGGAGAGACGGGCGGATGGCGCCCGACGTAGGCGTCCTGCTCACCGGTGTCGGCAAGCGCTACGACATCGTCTCGGCCTTCGCCCAGCACGCGACCGTCGTCGCCGCCGACCCCAACCCGCTGGCGCCGGCGCAGTACGCCGCTCACTACCGCCACGCGGTGCCGCGGATCGATGACCCCGCGTACGTGCCCGCGCTGCGGGCGCTGTGCGAGCGCTACGACGTCGGCGCCGTCGTCCCGCTCACCGACCTCGACCTCGAGGTGCTGGCGCGTGCGCGCGGTGCAGGTGAACTGCCGGCGTTCGTCCCCGACGCCGAGATCGCCCGTGCGACGTTTGACAAGTACGAGGCGCACCTGCTGCTCGAGTCACTCGGTCTGCCCTCGCCGCCGACCGTGCTCCCGGGGGCGCCGGTCTCGCACTTCCCGGTGATGGTCAAGCCTCGCCAGGGCTCGGGCGCGCGTTCGATCCACCGTGCCGACGACGTCGCCGCGACCGCGTTCATGGTGCAGTACATCGCCGAGCCGGCGATGGTGCAGAAGCTGATGGACGGGCCGGAGTTCTCGATCGATGCGCTGTCGGACCTCGAGGGGCGCTGCCTGAACGCGATCCCGCGGACGATGATCGAGTCACGCGGCGGCGAATCGATCAAGGGCACCGTGATCGCCGACCCCGAGCTGATCGAGCTCGGCCGGCGGGTCGTCGAGGCGCTCGGGGTCCGCGGTCCGTGCACCGTGCAGGTGTTCCGCGACAGCGAGGTCGGACTCGGGATCACCGACGTCAACACGCGCTTCGGGGGCGCGTTCCCGGCGCCGATGTACGCGGCGCTGCCGGGCCGGACCTATCCCGAGCTGATCGTTCGGATGGCCCGTGGCGAGCGGATCGAGCCGCACGTCGGCGAGTTCCGCGCCGGGGTCACGTTCACGCGCTACTTCTGGCAGCTCGAGCTCGACGGCGAGCTCGCGCCGACCGGCCGTGACATCGTGGCGCCGCCCGGCCCGCCGCGCCCGCGTGGGATCCCGCCCGCGGCGAACCCGCTCGGTGGCCGTGCGCGCCTGTCGGACGAGCTCAGCTTGCGGCCGATGGGCCCCGACGACGCCGAGGAGATGTACGCGGTGATCGATGCCGACCGCGCTCGCCTGGCCGAATTCATGCCCTGGGCCGGGGAACAGACGCTTGCCGACACGCGTGCGTTTCTTGAGATGAAGGCCCGGCAGCTCGCCGACAACGACGGGTTCGAGTGCGCGATCGTGCGCGACGCGACGATCGTCGGCGCGGTTGGTTTGAACGCCGTCAACTGGCGTGACAGCTCGACCACGATCGGTTACTGGCTCGCGGCCGGCGAGCAGGGACGGGGGACGATGACAGCCGCGGTCAGCGCGCTCGTCGACCACGCGTTCGCGGTGATGGACCTAAACCGGGTCGTGATCACCGCCGCCGTCCCGAACGTCCGCAGCCGGGCGATCCCGGAGCGACTCGGATTTCGCGAGGAGGGAACGCTGCGCCAGGCGATCCGCGTCGGCGAGCGCTGCTACGACGACGTCGTATACGCGATGCTGGCGGAGGACTGGACCGCCGCGGACTAGGCGCGCGCCGCGCGCCGGCTGCGCTTCGCGGGCCGAGCCTCGCGGTCTACCCAGCAGTCGCCGATGAACTCGGCGATCTTGGCGGTCAGGCGAGCCGGGCGCACCCGCAGCTCGATCGCTGAGTTTGCGTCGAGCAGACGGGCGTTGGGGAGCTCGTGGGCGAGCGCATCGGCGTCTGAGAACGGGTGCACCGGGTCGCGTGGGTGGCCGATCACCAGTGCCGGCGCTTGCAGGCCCTGGCGCACCATGCGGTCGGGCGCCGTGCGCCCGAACAGGATGCCCTGGAGCACCGAGCCGCTCGCTCTCGGGTCCTGCGAGAACCAGTCGAGCGCAATTGCGGCCAGCCCGGGCACCGCCTGTCGCGGGACGAGCCGCGAGCCGCGAGCGACGGCGTTCATCGCAGGCGCGCCGAACGTAAGCGCCAGCAGCAGCGGCGTGAACGCGACCGCGCAGGCCGGGATCGCGTTGTCGAGCGCCGGCATCTCAAGCAGCATTCCGCGCACGCGCTCAGGCGCGATCGAGGCGACCTCGAGCGAGATGTTGGCTCCCAGCGACGTGCCGCCGACGATCGCCTGCTCGACCCCCAGGTGGTCGAGCAGCGCCACGGTCTGGGTCGCGAACGCCGGGATCGAGTACCGCCACATCTCGCGCGGCCGGTCCGATGCGCCGTGGCCGAGCGGGTCGAACGTCACGACCCGGTTGCCGTCTGAGGCGAGGTCGCGCGCGAGCCGCGTCTGCATCCGTTGCGACAGCAGCAGCCCCGGCATCAGCACGGTCGTGCGCTCGCCTTCGCCATGGATCGTGTATGCCAGCCGCTGCCCGTCGAAGCCAAAGAAAGCCATCGCGATCGGAGGATATCCGTCGGTCCTGTCGCCAAAGCCGGTACCGTCTCGATCAGATAACGCTTCTCAGGAGGACTGCTTCATGGCGAAAGCCCCACGCTCGATCGCGGGCGATGTCGTTGCAATCACCGGCGGTGCCCGGGGGATCGGTCGCGCCACCGCGGCGGCGCTGATCGCCCAAGGTGCCCGAGTCGCGATCGGCGACATCGATGCCGCGCTCGCCCAGCGCACGGCCCAAGAGCTCGGCTCCGGCACCGTCGGCCTGCCGCTCGATGTGACCGACCGCTCCAGCTTCGCCACGTTCCTCGACGAGGTCGAGAACCGCCTCGGTCCGCTCGACGTCCTCGTCAACAACGCGGGGATCATGCCGATCGGCGCGTTCGCCCAGGAGACCGACGCAACCGCCAAGCGGATGGTCGACATCAACCTCCACGGCGTGATCTTCGGCTCCAAGCTCGCGCTCGAGCGCTTCGTGCCGCGCGGGGGAGGCCACCTCGTGAACATCGCGTCGGTCGCGGGCAAGACCGGAAGCGCTCACCTCGCCACCTACGTTGCGACCAAGCACGCGGTCGTTGGGCTGACCGACTCGATCCGTTTGGAGCTCGCGGGAACCGGCGTCGGCGTCACCGTTGTGATGCCCGTCGGCGTCAACACGGAGCTCTACTCCGGGCTTCAGCCACTTCGCGGGATCAAGACGCCTGAGCCGGAGGACGTCGCCGAGGCGATCGTCGAGGCGCTGCAGACCGGTCGCTACGAGGTGTACGTCCCCAAGCGCCTGAACGCGACGATGCGCATCAGTGCGATCTTGCCCCAACGGGCACGTGACGCCGTTGGCAAGGCGATCGGGGGCGACATGATGACCCACCCCGACCACGGCGCTCGCGCCGCCTACGAGTCGCGGATGGCCGAGACGATCGCCACCGCGCAGACGCCGTCGGTGACGGCGACGCCCGGACCGGCGGCGGGACTCGAGGCCGAGGCCGAGGTCGAGGTCGAGTCCGAGGTCGCCTAGCTGCTAGCGCCCGTCGCTCAGGCGGGCGCTGCGAGCCAGTCGGCGATCAGCCCGCCGATCTGCGGGCCGGCATCTTCCTGAAGGAAGTGGGCGGCGTCCTCGATCACGTGGTCGATCTCGCCGCCAAGCGCGGCGGCGAACCGGCGGCCGGTCTCGAGCGGCAGCACCGGATCGGAGTCGCCCCACAGAAACAGTTTCGGGCGCGGGTCACCCCGCAGCGCCTCGAGCACCCGCTGTCCCGCTTGCGCGCCGGGCATGTCCGGCGAGATCGGCAGGATCAGCGGAAACGCTCGTGCGCCGGCCTTGGACTCGGGGCTCGGATACGGTGCCTCGTAGGCCGCGATCACCTCGTCGCCGGGATCGGTCTTGCACGCCCTGCGCACGAGCAGCCCGACCGGCACGTCCTCGGTCCGCTCGACGAAGTTGCGAAACGCCATCCAGGCGTCGTTCATCTCCTGATGTCCGGTGAACAGACCGGTGTCGAGCACCACGATCCGGTCGACGCGCTGTGGCTGCTCGACCGCGACACGCAACCCGATCGGGCCGCCCCAGTCATGCACGACGACCGTCGCGCCGCGCAGGTCGAGCTCCTCGAACATCGCCACCATCGCCGCCGCGTGGCGGTCGTAGCTGTACCACTCCAGGTCGGTGGGCTTGTCGGAGCGGCCGAATCCGGGGAGATCCGGCGCCACGCATCGAAAGCCGGCGTCGCGCACCGGCGGGATCACCTTGCGCCACAAAAACGACCACGTCGGCTCGCCGTGGAAGAACACCACGGGCGGGCCGTCGCCTTCGTCCAGGTAGGCCAGCCGCAGGCCGTCGTGCTCGCGGTATGACGGGGTGAACGGAAAGTCTGGGAGGCCCTCGAGCAGCTCGTCGGGCGTGCGTACGGCGTCGGTCATCGCCGCAACCTACCGGGTTGCAGGGTCAGAGCTGAGAGCCGCTTACGGCCCGTCGACGATCGCGTGCCCGGCATCGGACGCGACGGTCACCTCGATCACGCTCGTGAACCGCTCCCACGCGATCAGATTGAGCGCCTGGAGGCGGTCGAGCATCGCCTGGAACGCGACCGCCTGGGAGCGGTTGACGTAGCGTCGCGCGATCGTGAACGAGTAGCCGCTGGTCGCCGCCGCGTCATCAACACCGAGCCGGCCCTGGTAGCGGCCGTCGGTCACCGCGCTGTCGACGAGCAGCGGCGCGGCCCCGCCCGACAGCGTTCGCACCCGCGACCCGAGCTCGATCAGCATGTCCAGCGCATCCGTTCGCAACCCGCGGTAGGCCGCCGGCGCCGCGCCGACGCTCTTGGCCAGCGATCCGATCTGGCGTGAGTAGGCGAGTCCGAGCTCAGTCGCGTTGGCGGGCAGCGGCAGCAGCGTCCGCTTGGCGTACGCGTCATACAGCGCCGTCGGGTTGGGGAACGGGCGCGTCTTGTCGGGCGGATGGAGCACCGCGGCCGCCGAGTCGGTGCTCGTCTGCAGCGAATTCAGGCGGGTCAGCACGGTGCGATCGGTCCGGTACAGGCGCATGATCTGCGCCGCTCCGAGGATCCGCCAGTAGTACAGCGAGGACTCGTCGCCGAACCCCGACAGCAGCTTGAACGCGGACGTGTGATGGTCAGGCGCGGTGTCGAAGTAGAGCTGCACGTAGGGCACCGGCTTGCCGCCGTCGTAGTCGTGCAGGACGTTCTGGAGGTTGCCGATTCCCATGTGGTAGGACTCGATCGCGAGGTCCTGGCGCCCGAAGCGCTGCTCAGCCAGCCGCAGGTAGCGCACCGTCGCAACCAGCGCGAGGCGCTCGTTGAAGCGGTCGTCGATCTTCGCCCGCTGGCGCTGGAGCCGTGCGACCTGGCCTGGCCGACCGTTGCCCGCCGCGCGATCGATTGAGGCCGTCAGCTTGCGGCTGCGCGCGAGGTCGATGTGCATCCCCAGCAGCGACTGACCGGTCTGCGCCAGGATCTGCGTGATCCCGGCCGCGTCCGCCGCGTCGGTGCCGGCGATCACGTTGTTGCGGCCCGCGCTCTCGACAAACACGAGCGCCTCGACCATGTTCGGATCGATGCTCGTGGAGCGCGTCGCCGCGTTGATCAAGGGCCGCAGCGCGGCCACCCGCGCAGCGGTCGCAAGCACCCCGCCGGGGCTCTTGGTGAACAGCACGTGCGCGCTCCCCGCCACCGCCCGCGATTCGAAGTCGGACTCGCGTGAGGCGACGTAGGCGAACGGGTCACCGGCCTTTGCAGGCCGGCCGACCCCCGGCAGCGGCAGCCGCGGTCGCCCGCCGCCGCTGGTCACGGCGACGATCACGCCGATCGCGAGCGCCAGCCCGGCCACGGCGAGCATCAGGCGCCTCCGGCGGACCAGCGCGGCACGACGGTTGAACCGCGGCGGTGCGTAAGCCATCGGCCGTAACCTTACGCGGCACTTCGCGGCCCCCGCCGCGGGTTCGGATCGTATTCGAGACGCCTCGGCCGGCGCCTGGCTTCGTCCTCGTCGGCTCGCGCAGCGCTGCTGCGCGTCGCCTCCTGCGTCCTCGCCAGTCATCCGGCCGCGTCGCCTCTCGGTACGACCCGACCCACAGCGAGGACCGCGTACGCTACTTCTGTTTGGGTTCTCGGCTATTCTCGTGCGCTCGCGGGCCCCAATCCCCTGGGGGCTCGTTTGATTTTTTGCGCCCCGTTCGAGGCCGATAAGCGCCCATCTACGTTCTGTCGTCGAATGGAGGCATTTGAGCCCCCGTATGCAAATCCTGGTTCTTGGTGGTGATGGTTACCTTGGGTGGCCGACCGCCCTTCATCTCTCGGCCGCCGGCCACGACGTTGCCGTCAACGACAACTTCGCCCGGCGCGGATACGACGTCGAGATGGGCGTCGACAGCCTCGTTCCGATCGCGCCGCTCGAGGAGCGGATCGCGGCGTGGGGCGAGGTCAGCGGCAACCAGATCAAGTCATACGTCGGCGACCTCTGTGACGCCGCGTTCGTCCACGAGATGGTCGGTGACTTCCGGCCCCAGGCGATCGTCCACTACGCCGAGCAGCGCGCCGCTCCGTACTCGATGATCGATCAGGCCCACGCCGTCTACACGCAGACCAACAATGTCGTCGGGACGCTCAACGTGATGTACGCGATCGCCGACACCGACATCGACATCCACCTCGTCAAGCTCGGCACGATGGGCGAGTACGGGACGCCGAACATCGACATCGAGGAGGGGTGGCTCGACGTCGAGCACAACGGCCGCACCGACCGCATGATCTACCCCAAGCGCCCGGGCTCGTTCTACCACTGCTCCAAGGTCCACGACAGCACGAACATCGAGTTCGGCTGCCGCGTCTGGGGCATGCGCGCCACCGACCTCAACCAGGGTGTGGTGTACGGCGCCGACACCGAGCAAACGGCGCTTGACCCGCGACTCGCGACGCGCTTTGACTACGACGGAGTGTTCGGCACCGTGCTCAACCGGATGACGATCCAGGCCGTCCTCGGGCACCCGTTGACCGTCTATGGCAACGGCTCGCAGACGCGCGGCCTGATCAACATCGTCGATACGGTCGAGTGCATTCGGCTCGCCGCCGAGAGCCCGGCCGATCGCGGCGAGTTCCGCGTCTTTAACCAGCTGACCGAGACGATGTCGGTCAAGCAGATCGCCGAGACGATCGTCGACGTGTTCCCCGGCGAGTGCACGATCGAGCATGTCGACAACCCCCGCGTCGAGGCCGAGGACCACTACTACAACGTCAGGCATCAGGCGCTCGAGGAGCTCGGCCTGCAGCCGACGCTGCTCGGCACGACGCTGATCGACCAGCTGTTCGACGTCGTCGAGCGCCACCGGCACCGCGTCGACCTCGAGGCGATCAGACCGACCGTGCGCTGGCGCCAGACGTCCAACGAGCTCCACAACCCGGCGGGCACGCTCGCAAAGGCATGAGCGAGGCGACGATGTCAGGACGGCGCGTCCTCGTCACCGGGGGCTCGGGCTTTATCGGCCGCCACGTGGTCGCCGAGCTGGCGGGCGCCGGCGCGACCGTACGGGTCGTCGACCTGCAGCCGCATCCCGATCCCGCCGTCGACGTCGTGCGGGGCGACATCACCGACAACGACGTGCTCGCGGCGGCGCTCGAGGGTGGGTTCGATTCGGTCGTACACCTCGCCGCCGTGACCTCGGTCCTGCGCTCGCTCGAGCACCCGGAGCTGACCTACCGCACGAACGTCGCCGCGACCGCGTCGCTGCTCGAGGCGGCGCGGGCGGCCGGCGCGAAGTCGCTGGTATTCGCGTCGACGAACGCCGTCACCGGTCCGATGGACGCCCCCGCGATCACCGAGTCCGCGACGCTGCGGCCGCTGACTCCATACGGCTCGACCAAGGCCGCTGCCGAGATGCTGATGTCGGCCTACACGGCTTCGTATGACCTGCGCTGCACGGCGGTGCGGCTGACGAACGTCTACGGGCCCGGAATGCAGGCCAAGGACAGCATCGTCGCTCGGCTGATGCGCGCGATCCGGCTCGGCGGCAGCTTCGAGATCTACGGAGACGGGCGCCAGGTGCGCGACTACGTCCACGTCAGCGACGTGATCGCCGCGATGCGCCTCGGGCTCGTCAACGAGCAATGGAATGGACCGGTTGTGATCGGCGCGGGCCGGTCACTGTCGGTGCTCGAAGTCGTCGATGCCGTGCGCGAGGTCACCGGCGCCGACGTGTCAGTGGGTCATGGGCCGGCCAAGCCTGGCGAGATGCCGGCCGTGATCGTCGACAACAGCCGCGCTCGCGCGGCCGGATGGTCGCCACAATTCACTTTTGAGGAGGGACTAGTGGGCGTTTGGGAGGAGTGGTCGCAGATCGATCACGAGGCCGTGCTCGCGGGCTCGGGCGCCGTTGGCGTGCCCGGAGTTGCAGGAGCGCAGAAATGAGCCTCGCCGCGTCCGAGCCGTTTGCGCTCGAAGCCGAGCTCGCCGCGCTGGACCCCGGTGAGCGCGACGCAGTCCGCGCTTTCCTGGCCGCGCATCCGCCGAACGTCGGCGCGCCGCTGGCGATCGTGATTCCGGCCTACAACGAGGAGCCGACGGTCGCCGACGTCGTCGCCGAGATCCCGTCCGAGGCCGCCGGCCTGGCGACCGAGACGATCGTCGTCGTCGACGGCGCCAAGGACGCGACCGCCGAGCGCGCGCGCTCTGCCGGCGCGCTCGTCTGCGACGTGCCCATCAACCGCGGCCAGGGCGCGGCGCTGCGGCTCGGCTACTGGCTGGCCCGCGCGCGCGGCGCCCAGATCATCGCCACGATCGACGCTGACGGCCAGTACGACGCCGAGGAGCTCGCCCGGGTGGTGCAGCCGATCCTCGACAACCGCGCCGACTTCGTCTCGGGCTCGCGGCGCTTGGGCGCCGAGCTGACGACCGACAAGGTCCGCCACGCCGGCGTGCTCGTGTTCGGCGCCCTGATCAGCACGATCGTGCGCACCCGGATCACCGACCCGGCGTGCGGTATCCGCGCGATGCGGGCCGAGGTGACCGGCGCGGTGACGCTCGAGCAGCCCCAGTACCAGGCATCGGAGCTGATGATCAGCGCCGCGCTCAACGGCTATCGCCTCGCCGAGGTGCCGACGACGATGCGCGACCGCGGTGAGCACGCGACCGCGACCAAGAAGGGCGGGAACTTCGGCTACGGAGTCCGGTTCGCCCGGGCCGCCATCCACACCTGGCGGCGCGACCGCAACGCCGCGCGCACGCGGCTGCGGCCCGAGAAGATCCAGCGCTCGTAGAGGAAGAACCGCAGCCCGTAGAGCACTGCGAGCACCGCGAAGTACGAGCCCGTCACGAGCAGCACGCGGATCCCGTGCCCGGCGGGAATTCCCTGCACGTGGCGGTGCGTCCAGCCTGTCACCAGCGACAGCGCGATCAGCGTCGACACCGAGACGATCACGTAGGCGACGATCTCGCGACCGAATGCGACGCGGCCCTCGACCTTCCAGGTCCAGCGCCGGTTCATCGTCCAGTTCGGGATCGCGCCGGCGACGAACGCCGTGATCGAGCAGACGGTCGTGCCGATGCCCATCACGTACAGCAGCGCGAACACGATCGCGCTGGTCGTGGCGGACACCATCGAGGAGATCGCAAACCGCGCGATCCGGCGTTTGAGGACCTTTTCGCGCAGACGGTCGAGGCGTTCAGAGAACACGAATGGTGAATCCTAGCGAGAGATGGGCCTGCCGCACGGCACGGTAGGTTCTCGGGCCGTGCGCTTCGAGCCCGCCTCCGGTGATGTCGCCCTCACGGACGACCTGGTGATCTTCGGTGACAACTCGCTGGTCCTCGACTCGCTTCCGGAAGCGAGCTTCGACCTGATCTACCTCGATCCTCCGTTCAACACCGGGCGCACGCAATCTCGCCGCACGCTCGCGGCTGTCCCGGACGCTGACAACGGGCGGATCGGGTTCGGCGGCAAGCGCTACAGCTCGCGGCTGCTGCAGACGCTCAGCTACGACGACGCGTTCGCTGACTACCTCGGCTTCCTGGAGCCGAAGATCCGCCGCGCCCGTTCGCTGCTGGCGGCGCACGGGACGCTGTACTTCCATATCGACTACCGCGAGGCGCACTACTGCAAGCTGCTGCTCGACGAGGTGTTCGGGCGCGACGCGTTCCTCAACGAGCTGATCTGGACCTACGACTACGGCGCCAAGCCGCGGCGCCGGTGGCCGGCTAAACACGACACGATCCTCGTCTACGTGCGCACGCCCGGGGCGCATCACTTCGACGCCGACGCTGTCGAGCGCGAGCCGTACATGGCGCCGGGGCTGGTCAGCGCCGAGAAGGCCGCGCGCGGCAAACGCCCGACCGACGTTTGGTTTCACACGATCGTCCCGACCAACAGCCGTGAGAAGACCGGCTATCCGACCCAGAAGCCCGAAGGCGTGCTGCGGCGGATCGTGTCGGCGTCGTCGCGGCCAGGCGGCTGGTGCCTGGACCCGTTCGCGGGCTCGGGCACGCTGGGCGCCGTCTGCCGCCAGCTCGGCCGCCGGTTCGTGCTCGTCGATTCAAGCCCGGTCGCGATCGAGGTCATGCAGCAGCGGCTCGGCGATGGCGCGAGCGCTAGCCGTCCCCGCGCACGAGCGGCACGAACCGCACGGCCTCGAGCCTGAACCGCACGACCCCTTCGGGCGTCCGTCGCGCCAGCATCAGGTACTGGTCGGTGCCGCCGACCGGGACGACCAGCCGCCCGCCCTCTGCAAGCTGGCGCTCGAGCGAGTCGGGCACGGCGTCGGCCGCTGCGGCGACGTTGATCGCGTCGAACGGCGCTTGCTCAGCGAGCCCGTCACCGCCGTCGCCGACGAGGAACGTGACGTTGTCGATTCCGAGACTGTCGATCGCGTCGCGCGCAGCGGCGCTCAGCTGCGGGTGGCGCTCGATCGTCCACACGTGCGCGACGAGCTGCGCGAGTAGCGCCGCGTGGTAGCCCGAGCCCGTGCCGATGTCGAGCACCCGATCGGATCGGTGCAGTTCGAGCGCCTCGAGCATCCGCGCGACGACGAGCGGCTGTGAGATCGTCTGCTCGCAGTCGATCGGCAGCGCCACGTTCTCGTACGCGCGATCGCGTTCGGTGGCGCGCACGAACCGCTCGCGCGGCGTCGTCGCGATCGCGCTGAGCACTCGCTCGTCTCCCACGGCCGACCGTAGCCGGTTTGCGAGGGCCGCTGCTTCGTTGTGGCCCATGTCGTGGGTGGGATTCTGCCCGCTTTCGGGCCCGTCCTACGCGCTTGCCGTCACCAAAGTCCGGGTGAGCTCGGCGAGGAACGCCGCCGCGTGGGCCCCGTACAGGATCCGGTGATCGCACGCGAGCGTCACGGTCATCAAGTTGCCGGGCTCGATCCTGCCGTCGCGGACGACCGGCGCCTCGCGGATTGCGCCGGCGCTCACGGCGGCCGCCTGCGGGGAGTTGACGACGATCGTCGAGGCGGGCACCCCGAGCGCGCCGACGTCAGACAGCGTGAACGTCGCGTTGGAGTAGGCGGGCGGTGCCAGCTCGCCCGCCAACGCCGCGCGCTCGAGCTGCGAGAGCTCCTCGGTCAGCTCCGCGAGCGTCTTGCGATCGGCATCGAACACGGTCGGGATCAGGTACGCCTGTGGCGTCGCGACCACGAACCCGACGTTGATGCGCGAGTACAGCTCGAAGCGCCCGTCGCGGTAGGCGCCGTTGGCGCGCGGCACCGCGCGCAGCGCGAGCGCACATGCCCGCAGGACGATCGCGGCGGTCGAGCATCCCTGCGCTGCGCCCAGCGCCAGGGAAGCGGCCATGTCGACGTCGGCCGACAGCTCGAGATCGGGGACCGTGGCCCGCGCCTCGGCTGCCCGGCGGGCGATCGCTCGCTCGGCGGCACTCGGCTCCTCGGTCCGCGTCTCGCCCTTGGCGCCCGTCGAGCTCACAGCAGGTCCTCCAGATCGAGGCCGCCCCACGTCGGGATGAACTCGTCGGCGTCGAGGTTGATCAGGTCGTTGCGCAGCAGCTTGAGCAGCTTTGCCGCCTGCTTGGCCGGCAGCTCCCAGTAGAGGATCACCTCGCCGTCGTCGATCGAGACGACCTCGACGCGGTCCAGGCGTTTGCGGTCGGCCATGAACGACGGCTCGAGACCGCCACGCGAAACGATCAGCTCAAACGCCCGGTTTGCCTTCAACGCTGCGCTCCTGCCGTCTCGAGCGCCGCCGCCGCCTCCTCGAGCTCGTAGAACACCTGCGCGCCGACTCCGATCGCGGGCAGCGCGATCACGCCGGCGCTGACGGCACGGGCGCCGGCGCCATCGAGCCCGGCCGTCACCGACCGCAGGCCAATACCCTTCAGTACCGCGGTCGGGTGCATCTCGCACGCCGCCGCGGCGATCAGCACGGTGCCCTCGTCGCCGAGGTCGCGTCCGCCGGCAAACGTCTGGCGAAAGCACGCAAGCGAGAACGCCACCGCCCGTCCGATGTGCTTGGCGTACGTCGCCGCGAGCGCCGCCTTGCGTCCGTCGGGCGGCCACTTGGACGGCCAGCGCACCGCCTGCATGGTGCGCTCGGCTGCCTCGAGCTCGATCGCCGCCCGGTCAGGCTCGGGCTCGTCGATGCCGATGCTCGGGCCGAGCACCGGCTCCCACTCCGGCACGACCGGTAGATCGGCCATGATCCGCTCGGCGAGCAGGTAGCAGCGCGGGTTGCCGAGGTCGTAGTAGAAGATCGGCTGCGTCGACGGCGTCAGGGCTGCTGCCACAGCCCGCTCAGCCGTGAATCAGCCAGCCGTCGGCGGCTCGCGCCGCCTCCATGACACCTTCGGACAGCGTCGGATGGCCGTGGATCGTGCGCGCGATCTCCGGATACCCACCCTCGAGCAGCCGGGCGTTGACCAGCTCCTGGATCAGCTCGGTCGCCTTCGCGCCGATGATGTGACCGCCGAGCAGCTCGCCGTACTTCTTGTCACCGACGATCTTGATCAACCCGGTGCGGTCGCCGTAGACCGTCCCGGCGCCGACCGCGCCGTACTGGACCTTGCCGACCGTCACGTCGTGTCCCTGCTCGCGCGCCTGGGCCTCGGTCAGCCCGAAGCTTGCGACGTTCGGGGCGCAGAACGTGGCGCGCGGGATATCGATGTACTCGATCGGGTGCGTCTCGAGCCCGGCGGCGTCCTCGACGGCGATCACGCCCTCGTCGGAAGCCTTGTGGGCCAGCGCCGGACCGTGGACCAGGTCGCCAATCGCGTAGATCCCGGTCGCGCTTGTGCGCATCGCGCCGTTGACCTCGATCAGGCCGTCGCCGTCGAGCTTGACGCCGGCGGCCTCGAGCCCCAGGGCCTCGACGTCGGGGCCGCGGCCGGCGGCGATCACGAGCCAGTCGGCCTCGCCCGCCTCCTCGCCGTAGGTGAACTTGACGCTTGAGTCGCCCGAGGCGACGTCCTTGACGAGCGTGCCGGTGTGAACCTCGATGCCCTGCTTCTTGAAGCCGCGCTCGGCGAGCTTGGAGATGTCGGCGTCCTCGGTCGGCAGCACGCGCTCGAGTGCCTCGAACAGCTGCACCTTGACGCCTAGGCGCGCGTAACCCGACGCGATCTCAGAGCCCGACGCGCCGGCGCCGACGACTGCCATCGTGGCCGGCAGCTCGCTCAGCGCCCAGGCTTCCTCGGTGCCGATCACGCGTCCGCCGAACTGCGTCCCGGGGATCGGTCGCTTGACCGAGCCGGTCGCCAGCAGGATCGTCTTGGCGGCGATCTGATCGCCGTTGACCGCGATCGAGCCGTTGCCCGTCAGCGACGCCTCGCCCTCGATCAGATCGATCTTGTTCTTCTTCAACAGCCCCGAGACGCCACCGGTGAGCGTCGAGACGACCTTCTCGCGCCGCGCGCTGACGGCGTCGTAGTCGACCTCCGGCTCAGCGACCTTGATTCCGAACTCGTCGGCGTCGCGAACCTCCGACAGAACTTCGGCGACGCGCAGCACGGCCTTCGCCGGGATGCACGCGTAGTTCAGGCAACGACCACCGACGCGATCCTTCTCGACGACAGCGGTCTTCATCCCCAGCTGTGCGGCACGGATCGCGGCGACATATCCGCCCGGCCCCGAGCCGATCACGATGCAGTCATAGGACGATTGCGCCATGTATGTGAGCCTAGCTGAAGGGTTGTGAGCAGGGCTTTCAGCGCCGCACTGTCAGCGCCCGGGGTACCGGGGCAACTGCAGCCGGCTGAGCACGCGCACGAGCTTGAAGAACAGAAAGCCGGTGATGCACACGCCGACGATCGCGATCGCAAACCCGAGCACGGTCGACGCCTTGATCAGCGCGAACGAGAAGAACAGGAGCATCAGCGCCATCAGCGCCATGAACCCGAGCACCGCCCAGTAGCGCATCAGCCACATCCCGGTGGCACAAGCGAACATCAGCCCGGCGAACACGATCGTCGACCCCGCTGCCGGGCGCGTGTCGCCGACGCTCAGCTTGACGCCGGCTAGGTACAGGATCAGCTGCACGCCCCCGGTCAGCAGCGCCAGCACCGCACCGACCGAGACCACCCACGGGCGCTCGCCTCGGGTGTACGGCGCGAGCGTCGCGCG
>DASXDD010000050.1:0-2248 GCA_036490775.1 Solirubrobacteraceae bacterium
TGATGGTGCCGACGGTCTATCTCGCCGCCTGCGTGTGGGAGGGGCGGCTCGTGTCCCAGCCGTCGATCACGCGCCAGATCCTGCTCGGTGTGATCCTGATCGTGATGATGAACGCGCGCCCGCAGGGACTGCTCGGCTCCAAACGCGTGGAGGTCGTCTAAGTGGCACTGCTCGAACTCGACAAGGTGTCGCTGTCGTTCGGCGGTCTGAAGGCGCTGACCGAGCTCGAACTGACTGTCAACGAGGGCGAGGTCGTCAGCGTGATCGGCCCCAACGGTGCCGGCAAGACGACCGTGTTCAACGTGATCACCGGCATTTACGAGCCGAGCGAAGGCGATATCCGCTTTGCCGACAAGAGCATCGTCGGCCTGTCGGCCCACAAGATCACCCAGAGCGGGATCGCGCGCACGTTCCAGAGCCTGCGGCTGTTCCTCAACATGTCAGTCAAAGAGAACGTGATGGCCGCGACGTACGGCGCCACGAAGTCGAACCCGGTGGAGTCGATCTTCCGCCTGCCGCGCCAGCGCCGCGAGGAGCGCGAGGTGCGAAAGCGGACCGAGGACGTGCTGGGGTTCTTCGGCCAGCGGCTCGCGGGCTACCGCTGGGACCAGCCCGCCTACAGCCTCTCCTACGCAAACCGGCGGCGCCTGGAGATCGCGCGCGCGCTCGCGACCCAGCCGCGGCTGCTGCTGCTCGACGAGCCTGCCGCCGGGATGAACCCGAACGAGACGCACGAGGTGACCGAGCTGATCGGCCGCCTGCGCTCAGAGCTCGGCGTCGGGATCCTCGTGATCGAACACGACATGCACGTCGTCGGCGGCTGCTCGGATCGCGTGATCGCGCTCGACCACGGCGTCAAGATCGCCGAGGGCGACTTCAACACGGTCTCCAACCACCCGGCGGTCGTCGAGGCCTACCTCGGCCGCGACCCCGAGGCGCTCGCGGAGGCCTGATGGAAGACGCGCTGCTGGCGCTGGACGACGTCACGACGTACTACGCGCAGATGCGGATCCTCGAGGGCATCAACCTCAAGGTCGGCGCCGGCGAGCTCGTCTGCCTGCTCGGCGGCAACGCATCGGGCAAGTCGACGACGCTGAAGACGGTGCTCGGGCTGGTGCGCCCGCGCTCGGGCCGGGTGCTGCTCGCCGGCGAGGACGTGACCAAGTGGCCGGTCCCGCAGCGGATCGCCAACGGCGTCGCGATCGTCCCCGAGAACCGCCGGTTGTTCGGGCAGATGACCGTCCGCGAGAACCTGGAGCTCGGCGCGGTGCTGCGTGGCAAGGAGCGGCTGGACGAGGAGTACGAGCGCGTCCACACGCTGTTCCCGCGGCTGCACGAGCGCCGCGACCAGCTCGCGGGAACGCTCTCGGGCGGCGAGCAGCAGATGGTCGCGATGGGGCGAGCGCTGATGTCAAAGCCGCGCCTGCTGCTGATGGACGAACCGTCGATGGGCCTCTCGCCGGCGCTCGTGCAGCAGAACTTCAAGATCATCAAGGAGGTCCACGAGTCCGGCGTGGCGGTGCTGATGGTCGAGCAGAACGCGACGATGGCGCTGTCGATCGCCGACCGCGGCTACGTGCTGTCGACGGGCAACATCGTGCTCGAGGGCGTCGCGGCCGAGCTGCTGAAGTCCGAGGACCTCAGGCGCGCCTACCTCGGCGGCTGAGCGTCAGTCGCCGATGTAGACCGGCGTGCCGACCTGCACGCGGTCGTAGAGGTCGATCACGTCCGGGATCAGCATCCGCACGCAGCCGTGCGAGAACGCGTGGCCGATCGAGCTGACCTCGTCGGTGCCGTGGATTCCGGCGCCGTCGAAGATCCCCATCCACCGCGACTTGATCGGGTCATCGGGTCCCGGCGGGATCACCTGGCCCGCGAGCGAGCCCGCCCACGCGCTGTTGGGGACATGCCAGGAAGGGTCGACCGCCTTGTTCTGGATGTGGTAGAGCCCGGCGGGTGTCTCGAGGCCCTGCTGGCCGACGGCGACCGAGTAGGTGCGGGCGAGCTTCAGGTGCTCGTAGACGCGCAGCGTGAACGCGCCGCGGTCGACCGTGATGAACGAGGGGTAGCGGCTCGCGAGCTGATCGGTCGTCAGCTTCGGCTTGGTCACGCTGACCTGGACCTTGATCGGCTTGCGCGCCGCCGCTTGGGCGAGCGCGCTGTCGACGGAGTCGGTGAGCGCCGCGTCGTCGACCTTCAGGCCCGTCTGCGACTGCACTGTCTGAACCGCCGCCGACGAGTAGGCGAC
>DASXDD010000051.1:0-2555 GCA_036490775.1 Solirubrobacteraceae bacterium
GCGGCCCTCGAGCAGCGTCCGCAGCGTCTGGACCCCGTCCCACACGTCGACAAACCGCGTGTTCAGCGGCGACAAGCCGAACCGGATCACGTCGGGGCGGCGAAAGTCGGGGATCACGTCGTGTTCGATCAGCTCGGCGCACAGGCGCTTGGCGTCGGGATGCGCGAGCGCGACGTGGGCGCCGCGCCGCTCCGGATCGCGCGGCGAGGCCACCGACACGCCGAGCGGCGCGAGGCGCGCATCGGTCAGTGCGATTGCGAGCTCGGTCAATGCGATGCCCTTGACCCGGATCGCTTCGATCCCGGCCTCCTCGACGAGCGCGACCCCCTCGTCGACCGCGCTCAGGCTGAGCACCGGCGGCGTTCCCGACAGCAGCGCGGTGACGCCCTCGGCACGTTCGTAGCCGTGCTCCATCTCAAACGGATCGCGCCGCCCGAGCCACCCCCAGATCGGCTGGCGCAGCTCGTTCTGCAGGGTCGCGCGCGCGTACATGAACGCCGGCGCGCCGGGACCGCCTGAGAGGTACTTGTAGGTGCAGCCGACGGCGAGGTCGGCGCCGTCGGCGTCGAGCGCCACGGGCACCGAGCCGGCGCTGTGGCTGAGGTCCCAGAGCGTCAACGCCCCGGCGTCGTGGGCGACCGCGCTGATCGCGGCCATCTCGGCGATGTGCGCCGAGCGGTATGAGACGTGCGAGAACGTCACGAGCGCCGTCCGGCCGCTGACAAGGTCGGCGACCGCTTCGGGGGTCGGGCCGCCGCAAGGATCGCCGCGCAAGAAAACTAGCTCTAGGCCCCGAGCGCGAGCTAGTCCCTCCAGCGCGTAGCGGTCGGTCGGGAAGTTGTCGTAGTCGGTCACGATCTGGTCGCGGCCGGGACGCAGGTCGAGCGCCGCCGAGGCGAGCTTGTAGAAGCAGACCGTGGTCGAGTCGCCGACCACGAGCTGGCCTGGGGCGGCACCGAGGGCGGCGGTCCCGAGCCGGTCGCCGATCGCGGTCGGAAGCTTCATCCAGCCCTCCTCCCACGAGCGGATCAGTCGCCGGCCCCATTGCTCTGAGATCACGCGCGCGAGGCGGTCGGCCGTCGCTTTCGGTAGCCGGCCGAGCGAGTTGCCGTCCAGGTAGACGACGTCGTCGTCGATCACGAACCGGTCGCGAAACTCGCACAGTGGGTCCTCGGCGTCGAGCGCCTGCGCCCCGTCACGGGTGAGTTCTTGACTTTTGATCAACGATTCCGATACTACGGATGCCAATGGAGTCCCATCTCGCTGTACTTGCAGATGAAGGCTCGAATCGGGGGCACCGGACGTTGGCCGAGAAAGCGTTTGAGACGCTGCATCGGGCGATCATCACGGGCCAGCTGCGCCCAGGCGCGCGGCTTCCGATCGAGGAGCTCGCCGACGTGCTCGACATGAGCCCGATGCCGATCCGCGAGGCCGTTCGGCGGCTCGACGCCGCCGGGCTCGTCGAGAACATCCCGCACCGTGGGGCGCGCGTGACCGAGCTCTCGACCACCGACCTCGCCGAGGTCTATGAGGCGAGGCTCGCGCTGGAGGTGCTCGCGATCCGCCGTGCCGCCGAGCGCTTCGACGCCGAGCACGAGGCGATCGCGACCGCCCGGCTTGCGACTCTTCAGGGGATGTCAGACGACAACTCGGCGACGACGTCGGCAGGACACGACGCGTTTCACTTCTCGCTGTACGACGCGGCTGACTCGGCGTGGCTGGTGCGGCTGATTCGCCCCGTGTGGGAGACGAGCGAGCGCTACTGCCTCGAGGTCCCGCAGTGCCGCCAGCTCGCGAGCCGCGGCGGCGAGCATCGGGCGATCCTCGACGCGTGCGTCGCGCACGACACCGACCGCGCGGCCGTCACGCTGCACGACCATCTCGCGCGGACCGCGAACAACATCTCCCAAGCGATGGGCGGCGAGCCGCTGTTCGAGCTCGGGGTCTGACCGATGAGCAAGCGCGTGCTGATCGTCTGTGGCGCGGTGGTTGGCCTGCTGCTGGTGCTCACGGTCGCGGCCTACGCCTATGACCACGGCCGGCGCGACAAGATCGCCCACGGCGTCAGCGTCGCGGGCGTCGACGTCGGCGGGCTGACCGCAGCGCAGGCGCGCGCGCGGCTGCAGAGCCAGTACCTGGCGCGGTATCAGAAGCCGGTGGTGGTGCGCTACCACGGTCGACGGTTCGTACTACGGCCGCGCTCGGCGAAGCTCGACGTTGACATCGACGGTGCGGTCGACCAGGCGGTGGCGCGAAGCCGCGACGGAAGCATCTTCTCGCGCGTCGCGCGGTCGCTCACCGGCGGCAGCGTCGATGCCGAGATCGAGCCCGAGGTGTCGTTCTCGCGCGCGTCGGTCGCGCGGCTCGTCGGCCGCGTGAAGCGGACGCTCGATCGACCCGCGCGCGACGCTGCGGTCGCCTACTCGTCGGCGGCGGTTCAGACAGTGCAGTCGCAGACGGGCCTGAAGGTCGACGACGCGGCGCTCACCGACTCCGTCGACAGCGCGCTCGCCCAAGCGGCGGCGCGCAAGCCGATCAAGGTCCAGGTCAGCGTG
>DASXDD010000052.1:0-32177 GCA_036490775.1 Solirubrobacteraceae bacterium
CCGCCGAGATGATCTCCCGCGCCCGCGGGCCCGCGAGGTTGACGGCCGCCATCCCCTGCGTCAGATCGGTCAGCCGGACGTCGAGCTTCCAGTCGGCCAGCCACCAGCCGAACCACTCCTCGACCGCGCCGGCGCCGCTGGAGGTGGTCGTCACGTAGTAGGTCTCGTCATCGAGCCGGCAGATCGTGCCGTCGTCGACGATCCGCCCGGCGTCGGAGCTGATCACGCCGTAGCGGATCCGCCCGGGCTTGAGGTTGGAGAAGCGGTTGGGGTAGAGCCGGTCCAGGAACTCGCCGGCGTCGGGTCCGCGCACGACGAGCTTGCCCAGCGTGGAGACGTCGATGATCCCGGCCGCCGTGTTGACGTTGAGCGCCTCGCCCTGCGGGTCGCCGTAGTCATAGGCACGACGCCAGTCGCCGGCCCATTTGACGGTGGCGCCGAGCGCGCGGTGGCGGTCGTGGATCGCCGAGCGCTTGGCCGGCTCGATCGGCCGGCCGCCGAGGATCCCCATCGGCACCGACACCCACGGCGGGCGCGCGGTCGTGGTCCCGACGTCGGCGAGCGACTGGCCGGTCTGCTGGGCCATCACGCGGACCGCAGGCAGCTGGCACATCCGGCCCTGGCACGGCCCCATCGTCACGGTCGTGTAGCGCTTGGCGAGCTCGATCGAGTCATAGCCCTCGTTGATGCTGAGCCCGATGTCCTTGCTGGTCACGTCCTCGCACAGGCACGCAAAGCACTTGCCCTGCTCGGCTCCGATCGCTGCCGGCGGCACCGCAACCGGGGCGCGGTGGTCGGCTGCGAGCGCGAGCTGGCGATGCAGCTCGTCGGCCGCGGTGCTGGATTCGGAGTCGCCGAGTCCGAGCGCGTGGACCGCCTCGAGCCCGGCGAGCTCGCCCGAGTGGAGCGCGACGTCGAGCTGCTCGTGGCCGATCACCTCGCCCGCCCCGGCGACGTGCTCCGGCGTCTCGGTGATCGCGAAGTTGCCGTGCGTGTCGTCGTAACGCGTCTTGGCACCGGCCTGCAGCAGCAGCGAGCTAGCCGGGATCGTGCCGCCGGAGACGACGACGAGGTCGCATTGGAACGTCCGCGCGCCGGCGCCGCTGGACTGAACGGGCATCAGCACGGCTTCGCTGACCTGCTTCTTGCCTCGGGCGTGGACGACCGTGTGCGCCGCGAGCACTTCGATGCCGAGACGCTTGAGCGTGGTCGACGGCGCACCCGGGGTCGAGCGCAGGTCAGCGACGGCGGCGACCTGGACGCCGGCCTCGTGCAGCGCGATCGCGGCCTCGAGCCCGCGGTCCGACGTCGTCGCAACGACGGCCCGGGTGCCGGGCTTGACGGCGTAAAGCGCCGCCAGCCGGCGCGCGCCGTCGGACAGCATCACGCCCGGAAGGTCGTTGCCCGCAAACACCAGCGGCTGCTCGATCGTGCCGGTCGCGATCACGTGACGTCGGGCGCGCAGCTGGTGAAGCGTGTCGCCCTGCCAGACCGGGACGAGCCCGTCGAAGAACCCCAGTGCAGACCCGCGCGCGATGATCTCGACGCCCGCGTCGCGGGCTTCGCCGAGCAGCTGATCGACGCGTGCCTGCTGGCCTTCGGCGAGCAGGCGTCCTCCGGGCTCGGGACCCTCGTCGACCAGCACGACATCGGCGCCGCGCTGGGCGGCGACGCGCGCGGCGCTGAGCCCGGCGGCCCCGCCGCCGATGACCAGCACGTCGGCGTGACGGCGGCGATACTCGGTCTTCCATTCGCGCTCGGGCTGGTTGTGGCGCAGCTTCCCGAGCCCGGCGGCGTGGCGCAGCACCTTCTCGTACACCGGCCACAACCGCCGCGGGCGGATGAACGTCTTGTAGTAGAAGCCGGGCGGCGTGAACGTGCCACCGACGGCGTCGGTCGCGCTCATCACGTCGTGCTCGAGCGATGGCCAGGCGTTGAGGTGTTCGACCTTCATGCCGTCGCGGACCTGCTCGGTGCACGCGCGTGCGCCGGGCGCGCCGTCGACGGCGACGATGCAGTTCGGGCACTGGCCCGCGCAGCACATCAGGCCGCGGCGACGGTGGTACTTGAAGCTACGCGAGAACGTCCGCTGGCCCGCGGCGTACAGCGCCGAGCCGATCGTGTCGCCCTCGTAGGCCTGCACGCGCTTGCCGTCAAACGTGAAGCGGATCAGCTTGTTGCGGTCGATCCGCTCGGCCGGCTGCTCGGGCAGACGGGTCACGGTGCCTCGCCCGGCCGCGCGACCATCAGCACCTCATTCGTGCGCGTGTCGCGGTCGGCGATGAACCACGCGCGGCACCCGGAGCGGTGAAACCACCACTCGCGCTGCACCCCGGCGACGTTGCGGCGAAAGTAGTTGTAGGTGTTCAGCTCGCGAAACGTCGGGCGCGACTTCGGCCGGGCCGAGACCTCGCCACCGAACGCGAAGTCGTTGACTTCGCGCACGCCGCAGTTTGGGCAGGTCAGTAGGTAGGACATTCCCGGGTCGTGCCTACGCTACGCCCGGGCTCTGATCGTGTCCAATATCGAATTCGGCGCAACTGATATGTATTCTGAATCAGTGGAACTGCGCCAGTTGCGTTATTTCGTCGCGGTCGCCGAGGAGCTGCACTTCCGCCGCGCGGCGGCTCGGCTCCACATCTCCCAGCCCCCGCTGAGCCAGCAGATTCGCCAGCTCGAGGAGGAGCTCGGGTGCCTGCTGCTGACCCGCACGCGCCGGCGGGTCGAGCTGACCGCAGCCGGTCAGGCGTTCCTGCGCGACGCCCGCCAGCTGCTCGCCGAGCTCGACGGCGCCGTCGCCACCGCGCGGCGGATCGATGCGGGCCAGACCGGCCGGCTGCGAATCAACTTCGTCGGCTCGGCGCTGCTGTCGGTCGTGCCGGGGATCGTCCAGCGCTTCCGCGCCGCGGCGCCCGACGTCGAGATCGAGCTGCACGAGCGCCCGACCGCTGACACGCTGCGGCTCGTGAGCGCCGGCGTCGTCGACGTCGGCCTCGTGCGCCCGCCGATCGAGGACCTGCCCGAGCTGCGCTCCAAGGTCGTGCTGCGCGAGCGCACGGTCGCGGCGCTCCACGCCGGGCACCCGCTCGGCAAGCTCAAACGGATCCCGCTGCGCCGCCTTGCCGACGAGCCGCTCGTCCTGTTCCCCCGCGACCAGGCGCCGGGATTTCACGACCTGTTGATCAGCAGCATGGTCGGGCTCGGCGCGCACCCGCAGGTCGTCCAGTACGCGCCCGAGATGCTGACGATCATCGGACTCGTCGCCGCCGGAATCGGCGCCTCGCTTGTGCCGGCGTCGGTCACCCGGCTCGCACTGGAGGGAGTGACCTACCTGCCGGTCACAGGCGCCCCGCACTCCGAGCTGGTGGCGGTCACGCGCGCAGATGACGACTCACCGCTGGTGCGCGCGTTCATGGCGCACGCGCAGGGGTGAGTCAGCCGGCGATCGCCCGAGCGGCCTCGAGCGTGTTGCGCAGCAGCATCGCGATCGTCATCGGCCCGACCCCGCCCGGGACGGGCGTGATCAGACCGGCAACCTCGACCGCGGATGCGAACTCGACGTCGCCGACCAGCCCGGCGTCGGTGCGATTGATGCCGACGTCGATCACGGTCGCGCCGGGCTTGACCCAGTCACCCTTGACCATCTCCGGCCGGCCGACGGCAGCGATCAGCACGTCGGCGCGCCGGCACACCTCGGGCAGGTCGCGCGTGCGCGAGTGGCAGATCGTGACCGTCGCGTGCTCGGCGAGCAGCAACGCCGCAACCGGCTTACCGACGAGGTCTGAGCGCCCGACGACGACAGCCTCGGCGCCGACCAGGTCGACGTCATGGCGGCGCAGCAGCTCGATCACGCCCGATGGCGTGCACGGCCGCAGACCCGGCAGGCCCTTGGCGAGCAGCCCGGCGGACACCGGGGTGAGTCCGTCGACGTCCTTGCGCGCGTCGATCAGCGTCGTCAGGTGCGGGCCGTCGATCTGGGGCGGCGTCGGCAGCTGGAGCAGGATGCCCGACACGCGGTCGTCGGCGCCGAGCTCGGCGATCAGCCGCTCAACCACCGCCTGGCTCGTGTCGGCCGGCAGCGTATGCGAGAAGCCCTCGATCCCGACCTCGGCACTCGCCTTCTGCTTGCCCGACACGTAGACCGCCGACGCGGCGTCGTCGCCGACGAGGATCGTCGCGAGGCCGGGCGGTGTTCTGCCGCCCGCTGTCCACGCGTCGACGTCGCGCTTGACCTCCGCGCGCACTTGTTGTGCGATCGCCTTGCCGTCAATCAGGGTCGCCGTCATCGGACGCTCACGATAGTGAGCGCGCCCGACCTGAGTGGTTTCGGCCTACGGGTTCCAGGGCCCGCTGATCTCCGCCCACGTCGGCGGCGTGCCGCGCAGCTTGCTCGCCGCGGGCCGGAACCCGGGCGCGAACAGATCGATGTAGCGACCGCGCAGCTGGTCGCTGCGCTTCGGGTCGCCGACGCGGATCGCGCGCAACATCTCGAAGAACAGGCCGACATCGTTGGCGGTGATGTCGTCGCGAACCGCGCCCGCCGCCTGCACGCGGTCAAGCAGCTCCTGGATCAGCGCTGCCATCTCGACTGCGACGCGGTTGAGCGCGTCGTCGGGGACGAATGTGCCGGCGAGACCGCGCAGCGACCCGGCACCGGCCTCGATCGCGCCGTGGATGAAGCCGACAAACACCTGCCACGGGTCCTCCCGGCGCAGGTCGTCGAGCGAGTCGCGGGCGACGTCGGCGAGCGCGCTCATCCCATCGAGGCACAGCCGATAGGCGAGCGCCTCCTTGCTCGGGAAGCGCCGGTAGAGCGAGCCGACGCCGACGTGCGCCCGCGCGGCGATCTCGGCCATCGGCGTATCCGGCGCCGTCGTCAGCACCTCGCGCGCGGCTTGAAGGATCAGCCCGTCGTTGATCGCCGCCTCGGCCTTGCGCCCGCGCGGGCGGGGCTGGCGCGGGGGCGGCGGGCCGTCGGTTGCGGGGCCGTCGGTTGCGGGGCCGTCGGTTGCAGGGCCGCCGGCGGACTCGTCAACGCTCATCTCGCGGCCCAGCCTAACACAATTTCGGAACGAAATATTCCGTTCCGCATGGTATAATCGGAACCGTAGATTCCGTTCCGAATAAGCTGCGCGTCAAGCCGAATCGGAACCCCCAGCCCCCGCCGCAAGGCCACTCCCGAAGGAGCACAGCATGGATTGGAAGCTTGAATTGATCGCGGTCCCGGTCAGCGATGTCGACCGCGCGAAGGCGTTCTACGAGCGGATCGGGTTTCATGCCGACCACGATCACCGGGTCAGCGACGACATCCGTTTCGTGCAGTTGACGCCGCCCGGCTCTGCGTGCTCGATCGCGGTCGGCACTGGCCTCTCAGAGATGACGCCGGGCACGCTCCGCGGGCTGCAGGTAGTCGTCGGCGACGCGGACGCCGCCCGTGCGGCGCTGGTCGACGCCGGCGTCGAGCCATCCGAGGTGCAGGAATTCCCGTGGGGACGGTTCGTCTTCTTCGCCGACCCCGACGGCAACGGCTGGGCGGTGCAGCAGCTCCTGTGAGCGCCAAGCTCACAGACGGCGACTCGCCGGTGCTCGACCGGCGCACGCTCAACCGGACGTTGCTGCTGCGCCAGCACCTGCTGTCGCCGGCGACGCTCTCGGTCGAGGCGATGATCGAGCACCTGGTCGGCATGCAGGCGCAGGAGCCCCAGGCGCCCTACGTCGGCCTCTGGAACCGGATCGAGGCATTCGACCCCGAGCAGCTGTCAGACCTGATCGTCGAGCGCAGTGCCGTGCGTGGCGGCCTGATGCGCTCGACGGTGCACCTCGTGACCGCTGCCGACTACAAGCTGCTGTGGCCGCTGATGAGCACGGTGCTGGCCGGCGCGTTTCGCGGCAGCCAGTTCCGCAAGGCGATCGCGGCGGCGCGCACCGAGGACATCGTCGGCGCCGGCCGGGCGCTGATCGACGAGCAGCCACGCACGCGTGCCGAGCTGCGCTCGCTGCTCGCCGAGCGCTGGCCGGAGATCGACCCGACTTCGCTCGCCTACACGGTGAGCGCGCACACGCCGCTCGTCCAGGTCCCGCCGCGCGGGCTCTGGCGCGGCAGCGGGCAGGCGCGCCTGGCGACCGCCGATAAGTGGCTCGGCTGCAAGCTTCGCGAGCAGCCGGCGCGCGGCACGCGCGAGCAGGTGGTCAGGCGCTACCTCGCCGCATTCGGGCCAACGACCGTCAACGACGTCCAGGCGTGGTGCGGGCTGACCGGACTGCGCGCGGTCGTCGACGGCATGCGCGGCGAGTTGCGCATGTTTCGCGACGAGCGGGGCGCCGAGTTGATCGACGTCGCCGGCGCACCGTTCGCGGACGCCGGCACCGCGGCGCCACCGCGGATCCTCGCCCCGTTTGACAACGTGATCCTCGGCCACGACGACCGCAGCCGGATCATCGCGACCGAGCACCGCGGCGTCCTGTTCGGCGACCGGCTGATGCGCGCATTTCTGATCGACGGGTTCTTCGCCGGCACCTGGCGTCTGGACGGCGACGGGATCGCGTTCGAGCACATCGGCCGCGTCCGCAAGGCCGACCGCGCGGCGCTCGGCGAGCAGGCCGAGCGGCTCCGCGACTTCCTGATCGCAGCCCCGCGGTAGCCTGCGAGTCGGTGAGTTGGTTCATCTCCAACGTCCGCGAGGCGCAGTGGATCGACGACGGCGCGTTCGGCGCCTCGGTCAACTTCCAGCGCGGCGAGCGATTCGAGGAGTTCGGGCTGAACCTCGCGATCGTGTGGCCGGCCCAGCCGCTGTGCATGTATCACCGCGAGTCAAACCAGGAGGGGTTCCTGATCCTCGCCGGTGAGTGCCTGCTGATCGTGGACGGCAAGGAGCGCGCGCTGCGCCAGTGGGACTACTTCCACTGCCCGGCTGGCACCAACCACATCATTGTCGGCGCCGGCGACGGTCCTGCGTTCCTGCTGGCGGTCGGCGGGCGCACCGGCGACGGCGGCGTCGTGTATCCCGTCGACGAGGTCGCGCTCGCCCACGGCGCCGGTGTCGAGCAGGAGACCAGCAAGTCGGCCGAGGCCTACGCGCCGTTCCCGAAGCCGATCCCGACGATGTTCGACGAGACGTGGCTCCCCGAGGTCTCGGCGCCGTCGGCCAAGCCGCTGGCGGAGCGACCGCCGCGCGATTAGGCCCAGGGCGCTAGAGCCCGAAGGTCTTGGAGATGATCTCGCGCTGGATCTCGCTGGTCCCGCCGTAAATCGTCGTGACCAGCGCGGTGCGAACCTGGCGCTCCATGTCGTACTCGACCGCGTAGCCGGCGCCGCCCATCATCTGCATCGCCTCGAGCGTCATCCGCTTGGCGAGCTCGGTCGACTTCAGCTTCGCCATCGACGCCTCGCGCGGCAGCATCGCCTCGGGCTGCGCGTCGGCGCGCGACGCCACCGAGTACACGAGCAGCCGCGTCGCCTCAATCTCGGTCGCGAGGTCGGCGAACCGGTGCTTGAGCGTCTGAAAGCTGCCGATCGGGCGGCCGAACTGCTTGCGCTCCTTGACGTAGGCGAGCACGTCGTCGAACGCGCGCTGCGCCATCCCGAGCGACTGCGCGGCGATGATCAGGCGCTCGTTGTTGAGGCCGGCCATCAGCTGCGTCCAGGCGTGATCCTCACGGCCGATCAGTCGCTCGGAGGGAATCCGGCAGTCGGTGAAGTACATGTCGTTGACCTCGCGCCCGCCCATCGTCTCGATCGGGCGTACCTCCATCCCGTCGGCGCCGGCCGGGATCGAGATCATCGAGAGGCCGTGATGCTTGTCGTCTGACCGGCTGGTGCGGCAGACGAGCAGAGTGTGCGTCGCGGCGTGCGCGCCGGTGATCCACGTCTTCTGGCCGTTGATCACGTAGCTGCCGTTAGAGCGCTCGGCGCGGCAGGTGAGGCTGCCGACGTCCGATCCCGCCTCGGGCTCGGACATCGCGATCGCCTCAACGCAGCCGTCGACGATCCCGGTAAGGATCTCCTCCTTGAGCTCGTCGGTCGCGAACCGCTCGACCGGTCGCGCGGCCATCATCGTGATCGGGAAGAAGCCCATCGGGATCTGCCCCCGGGCGAACTCCTCGCACAGCAGGCACATGTCGACGTGGCCGCCGCCGGAGCCGCCGTAGGCCTCCGGGATCGAGACCCCGACCCAGCCGAGCTTGGCGATTCGCTCGTACAGCTCCTGGTTGTGCGGCTCGCGACCGTGATCGGTCAGCGCCTCGCGCTGCTCGCGCGTACCGCACTCGCGTCTGGCGAAGTCGCGGATCGCCTCGACGAACGCGACCTGCTCGTCGGTCAGAGTCAACATGTCCCCGAGTATTACATTGGCGGGCCGTGCAGCTCCGACACGCCCAACCCGATCGCGACGGCCGCGCCTGTGCCGAGATCTACGCGCCCTACGTGCGCGACACCGTGATCTCGCTCGAGCAGCGCCCGCCGACGGCCGAGGAGATGACCGGGCGAATCGAGCGAGTGATCGCGCGCTACCCGTGGCTTGTGGCCGAGGACGACGGCGTCGTCGCCGGCTACGCGTACGCCGGCGAGCACCGCGAGCGCGCCTCCTACCGCTGGGCGTCAGACGTGACCGTGTACGTCGCCGGCAGCCACCACCGCCGCGGACTCGGCCGCGCGCTCTACTCGGCCCTGTTCGAGCTGCTCGCGCGCCAGGGCGTGTACGTGCTGTGCGCGGGCGTGACGCTGCCCAATGCCGCCAGCGTCGGCCTGCACGAGTCGCTCGGGTTCACGCCGGTCGGCGTGTACGAGAACATCGCCTGGAAGTTCGGGGAGTGGTGGGACGTCGGCTGGTGGCAGCTTCAGCTCGTGCCCCCGAGCGACGGGCCGCCCGCTGAGCTCGGACCGCCGGCGCGGTTGGAGGGGCCGCCGCGCTCAGAGTTATGAATATGTGGCCAATATGCCCACATATTCATCAGCCTCGCCCTACTCGCGCTCGATCAGCAGCGCCAGCGTCGGGCACGCGTCGGCCGCCATCTTCGCCAGGCCGACGAGCTCGGGTGGGACGGCGGACTCGTCGACGATCGGGTAGCCCCAGTCGTCAAGGCGGATCAGCTCGGGCAACAGCTCGACGCACAGCCCGTGGGCGTCGCAGGCGATCGGGTTGACGCGGATCCGCTGGCTCACGACCACAGCCTCCCGCCGCCGGAGCCTGAGCCCGAGCCGGAGCCGGCGCTCACTGGAGCGGCCATCTCCCCCACCGGCAAGCCCGCCTCCACCGCGTTGCACACCCCACCCCGGTGCTCCTTGATCTCGTCGTCGAACACGTCGAGCACGCTCTGCACGAACCTGACCGCCCCGTCGGGGTGATGGCAGGCGCCGCGGCCGCGGACGTCCCGCGTCCAGCGCAGCAGCCGCTCGCGCTCGCCGGCTGAAGCGGTGCCGGCGGCCAGCGCCGCGACCCCGTTGGCGATCGCGCGCAGCCCGAACACGCACGGCCCGCACTGCCCCGCGGACTGCCATGCCAGGTAGTCGATCACGCGCGCGCTCTCGTGAAGCCCACAGGCCGACTCGCCCAGCGCGATCAGCACTCCGGACCCGAGCGTGCAGCCGACTGAGCGCAGGTCCTCGCGCGCGAGCCGCAGGTTGACCGCGCGCGACGCATCGACCCAGGTGCCGAAGTAGCCGCCGACGAGCAGCGCGCGCAGGCCGTCGGTGGTGCCGCCGGCGGCCGCGAGCAGGTCGGTCATCGATGTGCCGAACGCGAGCTCGTAGACGCCGGGCGCGGCGACGGCGCCCGAGATCGTGACCAGGGCGGACCCGGGATCGGCTTCGGTCCCGAGCTCGCGATACCAGGAAGCCCCGAAGCGGGCGACCAAGGCGATCTGCGCGAGCGTCTCGGGATTCTGGATCAGCGTCGGGCGGCCTCGATAGCCGCGCTCGTATGGCCGCGGCGGCACGAACGTCGGGAGCGCCGGACCACCATTGAGATGCTGGATCACGGCGCTCTCTTCGCCGGCCACGTAGCCGGTCGGGCCCACCACGACACGGATCGCGACGGGATCTCCGGTCCGCTCGCCAATCGCGTCCCCAAGCAAATCAGGCGACATCCCGGCCCCGATCTTGACGATCACCTCGCGCGCGCCACACACTTCCGCGGCGAGCACGGCGCCGTCGAGCACGAGGTGCGGCAGCCGCGTGATCAGCAGCTTGTCCTTCGCGCTCGCGGGCTCGGTCTCGCCGGCGTTGACGACCACGGCGCTCACGCGGCGCCGGGATGCGACCGCGTGTAGCTTGACCGCGGTCGGGAAGTCGGCGCCGCCGCGGCCCCGCAGGCCGCTCGCGCCGATCTCATCGACCAGCCCGCGATCGGCCGCCGGCAGCGGACCGTGGATCGCAAGATGCTCAGCGAGCGTCATCGGCGAGCCGCCCGGGCTCAACCCGGCGAGCAGCCTCGGCAGCTCGTGATGGCCTCGGAGCGACATCACGCCCTCGTCGCCACGAGCGATCCGTTGACGGTGCCCGCCTGGTTGTCAATCTGAAGGTCGGCGTGCAGCAGCAGCTGTGAGCCGCCGGCGTCGCTCACGCGCGCCTCGAAGCGCTGGCCGTCGAGCGAAGTGACCGTGCCGGCCATCGCCGACTGGAAGCCGACGGCGGTGAGGTCGACCTGGCTGCCGGTGAGCTGCAGGCCGCCGGATCCGTCGCCCTGTCCGGCGAGCCGGACGCGCAGCTGCCCGCGTTGGCCGCCGCTGAAGCTGAGCGCGAGGTCGACGACCTCGCCGTCGGACGCTTCGGTCTGCGAGATCGTGCCCGAGACGGTCGCCGAGAACGGACGCGGCGCGTGGGCAGACGACGCGCCGGCCGTTGACACCGGCACCGACACGACGGCGCTGCGCCCGAGCAGCGACGCCGGCGTGCCGGCGGTCCGAGCCCAGCCGCGCTGCAGCGGACCGGCGACTGTGAACACGACGAGCCCGACGGTGACCGCGACTGAGCTTCCGAGGACCGGCGCCCGCCACCGATCAAAGCGCGGGTCCGCTGCGGCGCTCGCGATCCTGGCCCACACGGCGACGGTCACGGCCGCCACGCACACGCCCGTCAGCGCGAGCATCCACCACGCCCGCGTGTCGCTGCCGGTCCCGAGCCCGTGGAACACGGCCACCGGCCAGCTCGCGTACGCGAGCCAGTGGATCGCCCGCCACGAGCGGTAGCCCAGACGCCGGCGCGCGAGGCTGGTGATCACCAGCGCGAGCAACAGGTCAAACGAGAGCGCCCCGAGCCCGAGCCACAGCGGCCGGTAGGCCGACGTGAACGGGATCACCGAATCGAGCAGCGAGATCGGCGCGAAGCCGTCGAGCACGCTCGTGACGATGTGCAGCACCAGCAGCGCGATCACGAGCAGCGACACGTCGCGGTGCAGCGCGTCGATCGTGAAACGCGGCCAGTTCGGCCCGGCCTCAAATCGCATCGATCCGAGCACGCCAAGCACAACGCTCGCGGTCAGCAGCAGCAGCGCCACTGCGCCGGTGCCGCGAGCGAGAAACCAGTACGCGCTCGGCCCTACGGCAGCGGGCACCAGCGCGCTCACGACAGGTCGTCGCCTTCCTCAGGCCAGCCGACGAGGTGGCGCACGCCGCCCCCGACGCCGACCAGGCGGCTCGGCAGTCGCATCGACTCCAGCCACGGCACGGCGCGCTCGCCGCGGATGATCGACGCGGTCGTGGCGATGTTCGCGTCCAGGCACGATCCCGCGGAGACGCTGACGGTTCGCCAGATGCTCATCGCGGGCTTGCCGGTGGCGGGATTGATCAGGTGGTGAGCGGGCCCGGCGTCGGTCGTCCAGGTCCGCGCGGTGGTGCTCGACGTCGCCAGGCCGCCCGACTGCAGCGTGATCCACTGCCCGGGGGCGTCGACGCTCGAACGATGGTCGTCGGTGACCCGGACGCGCCAACCACCCGGCGGCGCCGATCCGGCGAGCGCGATGTCGCCACCGAAGGAAACGAGCACGCCGCACCCGGCTGCGGCGCTGGCGGCTGCCGCGGCGCGATCGGCGGCCAGCGCCTTGGCCGTGGCGCCGAGGTCGAGCCGGACGCCACGAGCGAGCCGGATCGTCGAGGCCTCGGGGTCGAGTTCGATCGTCCGCCAGCCGGGTACTTGCACGATCGAGACCCGCCGGGGCTCGGCGGCGCCGACGAGCGCGTAGTCGCGGTCGTAGCCGAGCGCGATCAAAGCCTCACCGACCGTCGGATCGACGTCGCCGTCGGTCAGCCGCGCAGCACGCAGCGCCGCCGCGACCGTCTCGAGCAGCATCCGGCTGACGCGTACGCGCTCGCCGCCGGCGGCGTTGACCATCGACAGCTCAGAGTCGTCGCGAAACCGCGAGCAGGCGAGGTCGAACTCCTCGACAGTGCGACTCACCGCGACGCGCGCGTTGACGAGCCGCCGCAGGTCTGTGACTCCTACAACTGCTGTGCTTCCAAACGCCTGGAAGCGTGCGTGCTGCTCACGGCCGGCCATGTCAAGCTCACGATCCCCCGGACACCGGAGCGTCATTCTGGGAGGAGTCAGATGAAGGGGCGGGCGCAGCCTGCGGCTGCGGCGCCGACTGTGGCGCCTGGGACGGCGCCGACAGGCCGAGCTCGCCGGGACTAGCGACCGCGGGCATCGCCGGCTGGGACGCCGCCGAGCTGGACTTCGCCGCCGAGCCGGACTTCGCGTTGGAGGCGGCGGCCGAGTGACCCGGCGCGACCTCGGCGACAAGCACCGCAAACCCCGCCGTCAGCGCGGCGCTCGAGCCGATCACCCAGCGGCGCGTGCGACCGACGCGCCGCAGCGCCGCGTCGCGCTTGAGCCGCGCGTTAGACCGGTTCTCGGGGCCGGGGCCGGGGTCGGGCGTCTCTTGCATCCTGGCCAACGGAATCAGCCGTCGGTAAGAGAACCATGAGAATTGCCGCTCACCGCCGTAAGTTCGACGCTGAACGCCGATCCGTCGACCGTGATCCGCCCGCCGTGGCGCTCGACGATCGCCGAGACGATCGAGAGGCCGAGTCCCGATCCTGGGCGCTCCGCGGAGCCTGGGCCCCGCCAGAAGCGCTCGAACATCTGCTCGTGCTGCGCCGGATCGGGTCCCGGGCCTTCGTCTGAGACCGTCAGGATCGCGGACGCGTCCCGGCGCGCCAGCGAAACGGTCACCTGCCCGCCCGGTGGCCCGTGCACGAGCCCGTTCTCGATCAGGTTCTCGAGCACCCGCGTCAGCGCCTCGCGCTCCCCCAGCACCGCAATCGGCGCCACCGAGCCCACCAGCACGCGCCGATCGTCGTGTTCGCCGGCGACCTCGGACACGACCGCCTCGAGGTCGACGCGCGACGGCGCCTGGCCGACCGCGCCTGAGCGTTCGAGCACGAGCAGGTCGTCGACCAGCCGCGCGAGTCGCTCCGCGTCGCGCTGGAGGTCGGCAAGCACATCGGGATCGGCACCGTGGTGCACGGCGAAATCGACGTTGCCCAGGAGCGCCGTGACGGGCGTGCGCAGCTCGTGGGAGGCGTCGGCAAGGAACCGTCGCTCGACCGCGCGCGCGGCCTCGAGCGAGGCGAGCATCCGGTTGAGCACGCCGGTGAGCTGGCCGATCTCGTCCCCGACGCCGGTGTCGGGCAGCCGGCGCGTCGGGTCGGCGGTCCGCTCGATCTCGCCGGCGGCGCCCGCCAGCCGTCGCAGCGGTCGCAGCCCGCGGCGGGTCAGGAACGCCGCCGCGAGCACGGCCAGCAGCGCGGCACCGGCGCCGCTCAGCGCGAGCACGAACGCCAGGTGCGAGACCGTGTCTGAGAGGTCGCTGGTGTCGGAGGCGACGAGCACCGCGCCGCCGGACGCCGTGCCGCCGGCCTCGGCGATCGGCGCCGCATAGAGCCGGTACGGCCGTCCCGCGATCCGCGCATCCTCGAACCCGGTCACGCCCCGTATACGCGCCTGGGTCGCGAGCCGGTCCACCGGCAGCAGCAACGAGCCGAGCGTCAGCGAGCGCGCAAGGATCCGCCCGCGCGAGTCGACCACCTCGACCGCGAGCTGGCGACCGGACCCCGGCCCTTCGAGCGCGCCCGGATCGCTCAGCACCGCGGGCGCCGAGACCGCGAGCTGCGCCACGTCCTGGGCACGGTTGCGTAGCGCGTCGTCGAGCGAGTTGCGCAGCTCCGCCCTGACCAGCAACACGGTCGCGACCCCGAACAGGACGACCGCCGCGACGATCGACCCCCCGGCGGCGACGACCAAGCGCGCTCGGAGCGTTCTCGGTCTCATAAGACCTTTTTCTGGCCCAACATCAGTTTGCGACCGTTCGGATCGTTCATCTTTGGACGAGAAGTGGCCGTTTACACAAGGAAGTGATGGTTTGGCCAAGTTTGGGGCAATTTCGTTGGGCGACCAACGCGAGGCATCGATGCCGGTCCGCGCCCTCATCGTGACCCCGGACCGCCGTGCGGCGGCCCTGATCGGGGAGATGCTGCAGGCGACGTGGAGTGATGGTCTCGTGGTTGCCCAAGCGCGGCAACTGTCGGACGCAACCCATGAGCTGCTCGACCACACCGCCACGTGCGTGCTGCTCGACCTCTCCGAGCGCGAAGAGCGGATCGCGGCCGTTGAGCAGATCCGCACCGCGGCGCCCGATGTGCCGATCGTGGTCCTGTCCGACGAGGCCGACGAGAGCGAAGCGGTCGAAGCGGTCAAGGCGGGCGCCCAGGACTACCTCGTCCGCGCCGAGCTGTCCCCCGCGCTGCTGCGCCGTGCGCTGATGTACGCGATCGAGCGAAAGCGCCTGGAGTCGCAGCTCGCCCACCGGGCGCTGCACGACACGCTGACGGGCCTGCCGAACCGCGCGCTGTTCATGGACCGCCTCGGCGTCGCGCTCGACCGCTCGCGCCGCAACAGCGCGTCGATCGCGGTCCTGTTCCTCGACGTCGACAACTTCAAGCAGGTCAACGACTCGCTCGGTCACGCCGCCGGCGACCGGCTGCTGTCGGGACTGGCCGACCGCCTGCAGTCGATGCTGCGCCCGATGGACACCGTCGCGCGATTCGGGGGCGACGAGTTCACGTTCCTGTTCGAGGACCTGGCCAACGAGCGCGAGGTGATGTTGATCGCAGAGCGAATCGGCCGTGCCGTAAGCCCGCCGATCCACCTCGAGGAGGGCGACACGTCGGTCACCGTGAGCATCGGGATCTCGCTCGTCACCGATCCGACGATGGCCGCCGAGACCGTGATCCGCGAGGCCGACGCCGCGATGTACCGCGCCAAGCAGCAAGGCCGCGCCCGCTACGAGCTGTTCGATGAGGCCTCGCGCCAGCGGGCGCTCGAGCGCCTCGAGCTCGAGAAGGCGCTGCGACACGCGGTCGCGCGCAGCGAGCTGCGCGTCCACTTCCAGCCGCGGATGTCGCTCGCGCCAGGCGGTTTCCGGGTGGTTGGGCTCGAGGCGCTGCTTCGCTGGCAGCACCCTGAGCGCGGGATGCTTGCGCCCGGGGAGTTCATCGAGCTCGCCGAGGACACGGGCCTGATGCTGCCGATCGGCCAGTACGTGCTCGCGCGCTCGTTGCAGCAGCTCGCCACCTGGCGCGAGCAGCGGCCCGACCTGACGCTGTCGGTCAACGTGTCGCCGCGCCAGCTCGAGGACATGAGCTTCGTGACGGCGCTGAAGAGCCAGCTCGCCGCCGCCGGGGTCGACCCGCGGGCGGTCACGCTCGACATCACCGAGCGCGCGACGTCGCGCAACCCCGACATCTCGATGCGCGCGGTGCAGGCGCTGAAGGCGCTCGGCGTCCGGATCGCGATCGACGACTTCGGCACCGGATCGTCCTCGCTTCAAAGCCTCAAGCAGCTCTCGATCGACACGATCAAGATCCACGAGAGCCTCGTCGGGGGTCTCGGTCGCGATCCCGCCGAGGTGCCGCTCGTGCGGGCAGTGATCGAGCTCGGCCACGCGCTCGGCGTCGAGGTCGTCGCCGAGGGCGTCGAGAGCGACGCGCAGCTCGAGCAGTTGCGAGAGCTCGGCTGTGACGCGGCTCAGGGGTTCCTGCTCGGGCGACCGGTGCCCGAGGAGGATGTCGCGGCGCTGCTGCTGCCCGGCGGCGAGCACGCGGCCCGCCTAGGCTCGTAGCGCGAAGCCCGTCCCCCGGACCGTCCTGATCAGGGGCGGATCGCCGAGCTTGCGCCGCAATCGGGTCACGTAGCGATCGACGACGTTGTCCACGGCCGCGTCGTCCCAGATCTCGGCGAGCGCCCGCTCGCGCGTCACGACTCGCCCGGCGTCGCGCAGCAGCAGCTCGAGCAGCCCGGCCTCGCGACCGGTGAGCTCGATCGCACGGCCGGCCCGGGTCGCGCGGCGGGCGCCGACGTCGAGGCTCAGGTCGGCGTAGGCCAGCAGCGAAGCCTGCGAGTCGCCGCGCCTGCGAGTCAGCGCGCGCAGGCGTGCGACGAGCTCCTGCACGGCGAACGGCTTCACCAGATAGTCGTCGGCCCCCGCCTCCAGGCCGGCGACGCGATCGGGGACGGCGTCGCGGGCGGTCAGCATCAAGATCGGTGTGGCAAGGCCCTTGCCGCGCAGCCGGCGGCACACCGCGAGGCCGTCGGGCGAGGGGATCGCGACGTCGAGCACGATCACGTCGGGCGCGTGGCGCTCGGCCGCGACCAGCGCCGCGCCACCGTCGACCGCAAGCGCCACTTCAAACCCCTCGGCGACCAGCGTGCGCTCGAGCATCCGCCGTAGCGGCGGGTCGTCGTCGACGACGAGCACGCGTTCGCGCTCGCCCCCCGCCGCCGCCTGCTCAGCCACCTGCCACGTCGCGGCGCAGGAACACAAGGAATGCTGCGGCGATCGCCGGCACGCCGTACATCGCGCAGACCCACGCCGCGCGGACGACCGGCGCCCAGTCGATCGGCTGGCGCAGCAGGCCCTGCCAGGCGTTGAACTGGGTGCTCAGCAGATACGGCTGCAAGCCGCCGAGGCCCGGCAGGATCCCAATCAGCTGAAACAGCAGCGAGACCATCAGCGTGCCGACGACGGCGGCGGCGCTGTTACGGGTGATCGTCGACAGCAGCAGCCCGATCGCGACGATCGCGGCGATCGGGATCAGGTACACGAGCAGCCCGACGTAGACGAGCTCGAGCGCCTTCGGCGCCGAGACGATCGTCCCCGACAACGTCTGCAACGAGTTAAAGCCCGACTGGATGCTCCCGGCGACGACCGCGACGGTGCCCGACAGCAGGATCGCGACGACCGCGTAGGTGGCGGCCGCGAACGCCTTGCCGGCGAAGATCTGGCTGCGCTCGAGCGAGCGGGTGAGGATCGTCTTCAGGGTGCCGTTGTGGTCCTCGGAGGCGAAGATGTCGCCGGCGACGAGCGCCGTGATCAGCGGGAACATCCAGACCGCGCCGAACAGCATCAGCACGAGCGGCACCGCGAGCCCGCTGCGTGTCAGGTACGAGGCGAACGCGAAGTCGCCGCCGCCGCGGCGGTCGGAGCGAAAGTGGATCGCGAGCACGAAGATGATCGGGACGACGAGCGCGGCGCCTAGTCCGAGGTACGTGCGCTTCTGGTAGCGGAGCTTGGTCAGCTCCCACCGGTAGACGGTCGCGATCGTTGGGTTCAACGCGCCGCCTCCGCGTGTTCGCGGACGGGCGCGCCTGGGAAGCCATCGCTGTCAGAGCCTTCGGTCAGCGAGAAGAACAGATCCTCGAGGTTCACCGTCTGCGGCGCGAGCGAGCGAATCAGCGCACCCGCTTCGACGAGCGCCTGCGACAGCTCTGCGACCGACTGCTCGTCGGCGGTGAACGAGATCCGCCCGGACTCCAAGCGCGCGTTGGCGATTCCCGGCTGGGCTCCACACACGGCGAGCGCGCGCTGGTCGTCGGTCGTCGAGAGTCGGTACGAGGTGCCGGCGCTGCTCTTGAGCTCGGCGATTTCGCCCTCGTAGACGATCCGGCCGGTGCGCACAATCGCGACCCGGTTGCAGACCTCTTCGACCTCGGTCAGCAGGTGGCTGGAGAGCAGCACGGTCATGCCCTCGTCGGCAAGCCGGCGGATCAGCAGCCGCATGTCGCGCATCCCGGCCGGGTCAAGCCCGGTAGCAGGCTCATCGAGCAGCAGCAGCTTCGGCGACCGCAGCAGCGCCGCCGCGATCCCGAGCCGCTGGCGCATTCCGTGCGAGTAGCCGCCGACGCGGTCGCGCGCCCGGTCGGCGAGCTCGACGGTGTCGAGCGCCTGGTCGATCCGTCCCGCGGCCTCGTTGCCGTCGAACGCCGCAAGCAGCTCTAGGTTGCGCCGGCCGGTCATGTACGGATAGAACGTCGGCGCCTCGACGAACCCGGCGACGCCCTCCAGCGCGCGGACGGTCACCATCGGGTCACGGCCGAACAACCGCACGCTGCCCTCGCTCGGGCGGATCAGCCCGAGCATCATCCGCAGCGACGTCGTCTTGCCGGCGCCGTTGGGTCCGAGGTAGCCGTACACGTCGCCGGTGTTGACCGTCACGTCGACGCCGGCAACGGCTGTCAGCTCGCCGTAGCGCTTGACGAGACCGCGCACCTCGACGGGCGGCGGACCGTCAGCGGCGCTCACGCTCATAGCGATCGCGCCGCCAGGTCGGCCGCCGCGGCGGGTACCGAGCCGAGCACGGTGTAGGAGACGCCGCCGCGGGTGAAGCGCACGACTGTGCCGAGCGCGGTGTCGAGCTCCTGCCCGGTCACCCCGTTGATCGACACGGTCGGCAGGCTCATGCCGCCGTGGCCGTCTTGGCCCTGAACCTGCGGAGTGCCTCCGGGCTCGGCGGCCTGCTCGATCACGGCGATCCCTCCGAGGTTCTGCCCGTAGGTGACCAGCGCCGCGGGAGTGCCGCCCCAGTCGAGCTTGGAGACCGAGCGCCGCGGCAGGCCGACGAGCTTCTTGGGGGCCGTCAGCGTGAACGGCAGGCTCTTGGCGACGGCCGCGGCACCCGTCACCTCGCGGTGGGCACGCGTGTGCTTGCGGGCCGTCGCCGCGTGGCCCATACCGGCGGGCATCGTGACCTTGACGATCTTTGCGCCCTGCGGCGGCGCGGCCTGGAAGGCCGAGGCGGGCACCGAGCCATAGGAGATGTCGGTCGCCTGCAGCTCGATCACCGGAGTGCGCTGACCGCGCGCGAAGATCGCGAACTTCAGCGGCACGCCGCGGGTCGCGTCCCAGGCGAGCTCGGCCGAGCCGAGTAGGCCACCATCGTGCTTGGGCGAGACGCGCACCGTGTATGCGGCCTGCCCGGCGACGTCCGATGGGATCGCGCCGCTGACGTTGGCGTGCTGCATCATCGCGCTGATCCGCTTCTGGATCTCGGCGATCGTCGGGATCGCGTTGGCCTTCGATGCCTTGTTGCCCGAATGCGCGTCAGACGGGAGCTTGCCCTGGTATGCGGTGCGCGAGCCCGGGTCGTAGATCGAGAACTGTCCGTTGGCGACGACGACCTGGGCGTCTCCGTTGTCCGATTGCAGCTCAAGCCGCATCCGGCCGTCATTGGAGACCCACAGCCGGCCAGAGGCGCCGCTGAGCACCGGGTCGGCTCCCTGGAGGTCGGACGAGTCGATCAGGTGGTTTGTGAACTTGATCCGAGCCGTGACCCCTTGGACCTGCTTGGCGGCGAGCGCGGAATGCACGGCGCTCGCGAGCGACGTGGGCGGCGGCACCGGACCGGAACCGGAGGCGGCGACGGCGATGGCTGTGCCGGCGGCGATTACGGCGACCACGCCGGCGATCATCGCCAGCAGGCGCCTCGTTGGAGCTGTGCGGAGAAACTTCATGTGACTCGACCTTTCTGGCGACCTTGCACAGGCCACGTTAGGTCAGGAGCTTGAAATTAGTTTGACAAACGCGCCGCGCCCGCTGGTCAGGCGGTCGCGTAGGTCTCGCGCAGAGCGCGCTTGAGCACCTTGCCCGTGGGGTTGCGCGGGAGCTCGTCGATGAAGCGCACGTCGCGGGGGATCTTGAATCGGGCGAGGTTGCCCTTGACGAACTCCCTGACCTCGTCCTCGGTCAGCGACTGCCCCGGGGCGACGACCACGAACGCGGCGAGCCGCTTGCCGAACTCCTCGTCGTCGACGCCGATCACGGCCGCCTCGACGATCGCCGGATGGGTGATCAGCAGCTCCTCGATCTCCCCCGGGAACAGGTTCTCGCCGCCGGAGACGATCATGTCGTCATCGCGGCCGTCGATGAACAGGCGCCCGTCGGCATCGAGGTGGCCGACGTCGCCGGTGCTCATCAGCCCGTCGATCATCTCCTTGTTGCCGCCGCCCGTGTAGCCGTCGAACTGGAATCCGTTGCCGACGAAGATCCGCCCGACCTTGCCCGTACCCGAGACCGTCCGGCCCTCGTCGTCAACCAGCCTGACGATCGTCCCGAACGGCGGCCGGCCGGCCGTGCCGGGCGCGGCACGCAGGTCGGCTGGCGTCGCGAACGTCGCCCACGCCACCTCGGTCGAACCGTAAAAGTTGTAGAGCTTGTCGCCGATCGTCCGCTGTGCGCGCCTGACGAGCTCGGCCTCGAGCTGCGATCCGGAAAGGAACACGATCCGTAGCGAGCTCGTGTCCCAGCGGCCCGGCTCGGCCTCGAGTAGCGACACGATCCGCGACAGCATCACTGGGACGACGACCAGCGCGGTCGGGCGCTCGCGTGCGATCGCGTCGAGCACCAGCTCCGGCTTGAAGCGCCGCTGCACGATCGTCGTGCAGCCCAGGATCATCGACAGAACCATCTGCGTGAACCCGAGGCCATGGAACATCGGCGCCGCGACGTAGGTCGACTCGGCGCCGCGGTAGGGCACCTTCGACAGCAGCGCGCCGAGCGGATGCAGCGAGCGGCCCTGATGGCGCGGCGCGCCCTTCGGCGTGCCGGTTGTGCCGCTCGTCAGCAGGACGACGTCCGCAGGCTGGGTGGGATCGGGCGGGCGCTCGCCGGCGTGGCGGCCGATCATCGCCTCAATCGTGTCCCCGGCGACGTCGCCGTCGCCGTCGGTCCACGCGAGCACGCGGCCGAGGCGCGGCTCGATCGCGCCGACCAGACCCTCGTACTCGTCGTCGTGGACGAGCAGCGCCACGTCCTCGCGCTCGCACACGTCGCGCAATTGAGGACCGGCGAAGTCGGTGTTCAGGTAGAGCATCCGCGTGCCGAGCTTGCCCGCCGCGAACGTGACGTCGATGAAGCCGCGGTGGTTGCGGCACAGGATCCCGACCGTGTCGCCCTCGCCGAGGCCGCGGGCGCGCAACGCGCTGGCAAGCGCGTTGGAGCGGTCGTTGAGCTGCGAGAACGTCAGCGAGCCGAGCTCGTCGACGAGACCGGGACGGTCGCCGTGGCGGATCGCGGCGATTTCGATCGCGGCGCCGATCTGGCCGAGGCGGTCCATCGCACGGAGGATCGCGGCGGTGCGCGACGGCGACTCAAGCGCGAGCAGGCCGGCGCGCCAGGCATGACGGGCCGAGCGCGCCTCGACGGCGCCTCGACGGGCGAGTTGGGCTGAGCTGTCTATGAGCGGTCTGATTTGGGGCATCGCGGGCAAATGTATCCGGTACGGTCGCTCAAGCAGATGTGTCGCCTGTTCGGAATGAGCGGCGGACCAGAGCGCGTCAGCGCCACGTTCTGGCTGCTGGAGGCGCCCGATTCGCTCGCGGTGCAGAGCCGGCGCGAGCCTGACGGGACCGGCGTCGGCTGCTTTGACGAGCACGGCAAGCCGCTCGTCTACAAGCAGCCGCTGGCCGCCTACGAGGACCAGGAATTCGCCCGCGAGGCGCGCGAGCTCGAGTCGCGGACGTTCATCGCGCATATTCGCTACGCGTCGACCGGCGCGATCGCCCCGCAGAACACGCACCCGTTCGAGCAGGAGGGCCGGCTGCTCGCGCACAACGGCGTGATCGAGGACCTCGTCGCTCTGGAACAGGAACTCGGCGAGCAGATGCGACTGGTGCAGGGGGATACCGACTCCGAGCGATTCTTCGCGCTGATCACCCGCGAGATCGCGCGAACCGGTGACGTCGGCGGCGGGATCGTCAGCGCCACCACGTGGGTCGCCGAGCATCTGCCAGTGTTCGCGCTGAACATCGTGCTGATCACCGATTCGGAGCTTTGGGCGCTGCGCTACCCCGACGTGCACGAGCTGTTCGTGCTCGAACGCGACGCCGGCGGTGCCAGTGGCTCGCGCCACCTCGAGCACGCCAGCGCCCGCGGCATGCGGATCCGGTCGGGTGATCTGGCGCAACTGCCGGCAGTCGTCGTCGCGAGCGAGCAGATGGACGAGGATCCGGGCTGGCGCGCGCTGCAGTCCGGCGAGCTGCTGCACGTCGATGCACAGCTGGGGGTCAGGATCGAGCGGGTGATCCAACGGCCGCCGACCCGTCAGCTGTCGCTGGCGGATCTGACCGGCAAGGCGGCTAGCTCGCAGACCGAGAAGACTGAGGGGCGGGCGTGAGCACGACGAACCAGCAGAAGATGCCACCGGGGCCGCGGCTGCCGCGTGCGGTCCAGACCGCCGGGTTCATGCTCGGCGGACCCCGCTTTCTCGAGGCGTGTCGCAAGCGCTACGGCGACGCGGTCACGTTCGGGACGCTGTTTGACAGCCAGTTCGTGATGCTGTTTCACCCGACGCTGGTCAAGCAGGTCTTCCAGGGATCGGCGACCCGTCTGCGCGCCGGCGAGGCCAACGCGATGCTCGGGCCGATCGTCGGTGAACGGTCGGTGCTGCTGCTCGACGGCGCCGAGCACTTGCGCCACCGGCGGCTGCTGCTGCCCGCGTTCCATGGCCAGCGGATGGAGGCCTATGCCGAGGTGATGCGCGACTCGGCCGACGTCGAGATCGACTCGTGGCCGGTGGCGGAGCCGTTCGCGCTGCTGCCGACCATGCAGGCGCTGACGCTGCGGGTGATCATGCGAGCGGTGTTCGGGTTTGAGCCCGGGCCGGCCGAGGACGAGTTGCAGGCGCGCGTGCGAGCGATGATCGAGCCGATGGCGCGCTCGCGCGGGCTGATGCTGCTGTACATGCTCACCCGGTTCGGCGGCGATCGGGCGGCGATGGCTCGGTTTGAGGGCAATCGTCGCGCGGTCGACGAGCTGCTGTTCGCCGAGATCACGCGCAGGCGCGAGGATCCCGAGCTCGAGAGCCGCGAGGACGTGTTCTCGGCGCTGATGCTCGCGCGCGACGAGGATGGCGAACAGCTGTCAGATCAGGAGGTGCGCGACGAGCTCGTGACGCTGCTGCTGGCAGGCCACGAGACGACCGCGACGGGGCTGGCTTGGACGTTCGACCTGCTGCTGCACTCGCCGGCCGTGCACCGCCGCGCGATCGAGGGCGACAACGAGTACCTCGACGCGGTCGTCAAGGAATCGCTGCGCCTGCGGCCGGTGATCCCCGGCGTCGGACGGGTGGTGCGCGAGGAGCCGCTGGTGCTCAACGGCTGGGTGATCCCGCCGGGCGTCGAGATCAACCCGTCGATCAGGATGATCCACCGCCGCGCCGACCTGTACCCCGACCCGTCGACGTTCAGGCCCGAGCGCTTCCTCGGGCCCGACGCCCCCGACACGTACACATGGATCCCGTTCGGGGGCGGCACGCGGCGCTGCCTGGGCGCGAGCTTCGCGCAGATGGAAATGAGGATCGTGCTGCGGCGAGTGCTCGAGCGCTGCGCGCTGCGGCCCGGCGCCGCCGAGCTCGACGAGGTTCAGTTCCGCGGGATCACGCAGGCGCCCAGCAACGGCGTGCTCGCTATCCAGGACCGCGCGCCACAGGCCGGTCTGGATCGGTGATCCACTCGCTCCACGACCCCGCGTAGAGCGCGGCCCGGTAGCCGGCGAGCTCGAGCGCCAGCACCTGGTGGGCGGCCGACACGCCCGAGCCGCAGTAGGCGCCAACCTCGGCGGCCTCGTCGATCCCGAGCTGGGCGAACGCCTCACGCAGGGTTCCGGGTGGCTGGAGCCGGCCGGCGGCGTCGACGTTCGCGCTCGCCGGGCGGTTTCGGGCGCCCGGGACGTGGCCGGCCACGGGATCGACGGGCTCGGTGTCACCACGGAAGCGCTCGGGCGCGCGCGAGTCGAGCAGCACGCCGGCCGTCGCGAGCCTCGCGGCACCGGCCGCATCGACGACCGGCAGCCCGCCTGGCGACGCGACGAAATCGCCGTCGCCTGCGACGACCGGCGTGGTCGCGACCGCGTACCCAGCGGCCGTCCACGCAGCGAAGCCGCCGTCGAGCACCGCGACGTCGTCGTGGCCGAAGTACCGAAGCAGCCACCATGCACGCGCCGCGGCCATCGATGTGGCCGCGTCGTAGACGACGACCGCGCGTGACCTGGAGACGCCGGCAGCACGCATCGCCGAGGTGAACTGCCAAGCGTCAGGCAGCGGGTGGCGCCCGCCCGGTCCAGGCGGCGCCGCCAGCTCACGATCGAGGTCGACGAACACCGCCCCGGGAATGTGACCGGTCAGGTAGTCGTCGATCCCGGGTGGGCCCTTGAGGCTCCAGCGGACGTCGAGCAGGGTCGTGCGCTCGAGCTGATCGTGGAGCTCCTGCGGCGTGATCAACGGCCCGTCTGACATCCCGCGGGAGCGTATCTGTACCGTTGCTCGGCCAATGCTTCTCTACAACAACCAGGTCTCTGGCAACTGCTACAAGGTCCGGCTGCTGTTCGCCCACCTCGGGATCGACTATGAGGTCCAGGAGCTCGACGTGCTCGACCGCTCCAACCGCCGCGAGCTGCTCGGGTCGCTGAACCCGGCGCTGCGCGTCCCGACGCTGGTGCTCGACGACGGCCGCTCGCTCGCCGAGTCCAACGCGATCATCTTCCACTTCGCGGAGGGCACCCAGTACCTGCCCGAGGATGCGTTCGAGCGCGCCCAGGTGCTCCAGTGGCTGTTCTTCGAGCAGTACAGCCACGAGCCGTACATCGCGGTCGCGCGCTTCTGGAAGCTGTTCGACGTCAGCCCGCCGACGAGCTCGGACTACGAGACGAGGATGAAGGCGGGCACCGCCGCGCTGAAGGCGATGGACAGGCATCTGACCGATCGCCCGTATCTGGTCGGGGAGCGCTACACGATCGCTGACATCGCGCTTTACGCATACACGCATGTGGCGCCGGAGGGCGGCTTCGAACTCGAACCGTATCCGGGGATCGGCGCTTGGCTTCGCCGCGTCGCCACCGAGCCCGGACACGTGCCGATCACGGCGTGAGCGTCTCGCTTGCCATGGACGTCGAGGAGGCGATTCGCAGCCGGCGCACGCACAAGGCGTTTGCGCCCGAGCCCGTCCCCCGCGAGCTGCTCGATCCGCTGCTCGAGCTGGCCCGCTGGGCCCCCAATCACCACCTCACCAACCCCTGGCGCTTTCGCGTAGTCGGCCCTGAGGCGCTCGAGCGGCTCAAGCAGGCGGCCGGGCCTGAGGCCGCGAGCAAGCTCGACCGCGCGCCGACGCTCGTCGCGGCCACCTCGATGCGGTCCGAGGATCCCGTCCAGGACGAGGAGGACCTGTGCGCCACGGCGTGCGCGACCTACGCCGTGCTGCTCGCCGCGCATGGTCGCGGGCTCGCCGGGTACTGGCGCACGCCGGGGGTGCTGCGCACCGAAGCTGGCCTCGCGGCGTTGGGGATCGGACCCGATGAGCGGTTCGTGGCGCTGATTCACCTCGGGTGGCCGCGCCAGGACAAGCGACCGCCCGAGCGCGCTCCGGCGAGCGAAGTCGTCAGTTACCTGGACTGATGGCTGCGCTCGAATACCAGGAGCGACCGGCATCGGGCCAGGCCCACGGTCTGCTCGTGCTCCACCACGGGCGCGGCGCCGACGACCACGACCTGCTGCCGCTGGCCGACGTGTTCGACCCGCAGCGCCGGCTGCACGTGGTCACGCCGCGAGCGCCGTTGCGGTTGCCCGGAGCGCCCGGATATCACTGGTACGTGGTGCCACAGGTCGGCTTCCCCGATCCCGACACGTTCCAGCAGAGCCGGGGCCTGCTGGCCTCGTTTCACGACGAGCTGTGGGAGCGCACCGGGCTGACCCCGGCGCAGACGATCGTCGGCGGCTTCTCGCAGGGCACGGTGATGAGCTACACGATGGCGCTCAGCACCGATCGTCCGGCGCCGGCCGGCGTGCTTGCGATGTCGGGGTTCATCCCGGTCGTGGAGGGCTGGGAGCCGCAGTTCGCCGGCCGCGAGTCGATGCGCGTGCTGATCTCGCACGGCCGCCTCGATCCGGTGATCCCGGTGCAGTTCGGGCAGCGCGCTCGCGAGGTGCTCGTCGCCGCGGGGTTGTCCGTCGACTACCGTGAGTTCGAGGGGGGGCACAACATCGATCCGCGCGACCTGCCGCGCGCGATCGAGTGGGTTGCGTCGCTCACGTCCGGGTGACGAGGATCGTGCCGGCGATCGCGAGCGCGATCCCGAGCCAGCGCGTGCCGGTGAGCCCGACGTGGTGAACCCCGAGCCAGCCGAAACGATCGACCGCCACGGCGACGATCAACTGCGCGGTGACGAGCAGCGCGACCAGCGCGCCGGCTCCCAGCGGCCGCACCGCGACTAGCGACACCGTCACGATCACGGCCCCGGCGATCCCTCCGAGGACATGCTCGAATCTGATCGAGCCGATGCCCGCGAGGCGGCCAGGGTGACCGATGGTCACCAACAGCGCACCGATGATCACCGCCGAGATCATGATGCTGACGAACGCGGCACCGAAATCGCCGACGTACCTCGACAGTGACGCGTTCGCGGGCGGCTGGAGCGCTACCAGACCCCCGGCAAGGAGCGTGCAGATCACGGCGACAGGGCGCGACATCTGCGGGTCGGTTCCCCACCGGATGTCGAGTTCCTGCCCGGCCCGGATAAGCTCGGCCCGCCGATGCTGGCTACTGAGCTCGAGCTCCCGTCGTTTGACTACACCGATTCGTCGCTGCGCGGCGAGGTCTACCGCGATGCGATGGCGAACGTCGAGTCCCACGACGGCTGGCTGGCCGCCGGTCCGTTCGGCTACCTCGTGCTTGATCGTGAGGCGGGCGAGTTCTTCCTGCGCACCAAGGAGGCGATGTTCCCGGGGCTGACGATCGCCGAGCTGTTCGGGATCGCCGACGGGCCGCTGTACGAGGAGATCGTCAACAACATCATCAATGTCAACGGTGACGACCACCGCCGCCTGCGCAACCTCGTCAACCCGGCACTGTCGCCGCGCGCCGTGCAGCGCTACCGCCCGTCGATGCGCCGCTTCCTCGAGCAACTGCTGGATGCGATCCCGGCCGACGGAGGCTGCGAGTTCATCGACGCGTTCGCCAAGCCGTACCCGTCGCTGGTGATCGCCGAGGTGATGGGGGCGCCGCTGACCGACGCGCCGCGCCTGCACCACTGGTCGAACATGATCCAGCGCCAATTCGACGCGGGCAGCCTGATGACCGAGCGAGAGCTGATCGAGCAGGCGGTCGCGGAGTTCTACGCCTACGAGGACGAGCTGATCCCGAGCCGTCGCGCCGACCCGGGCGACGATCTGATCTCGGCGCTGATCGTGGCCGAGGAGGCCGGCGACCGCCTCTCCGACAACGAGCTGCGCAACCTGATCCTGAACATCCTCGTCGGCGGCGTCGACACGAGCCAGAGCCAGCTCGCGCACGCCGTCAGGCTGCTCGCCGAGCATCCCGATCAATGGCAGGCGCTGCGCGATGACCCGCAGGGGCTCGCGCTTGCGGCCGTCGACGAGGCGGTCCGGTACGAGCCGATCACGCCGTTCACTGCACGGATCCTGATCTCAGAGCTCGAGTACCGCGACGTCGTGTTCCCCGCCGGGTCAATCATGCTCGTCTCGGCCTGGCACTCCAACCGCGGCGGCCTTGCCGAGGACTCGTTCGATATCCGCGCCGATCGCTCGGGCGCGCGCGTGCTGACGTTCGGCGCCGGGATCCACTACTGCGTCGGCGCCAACCTCGCGCGGCTGGAGATGCAGGAGGGACTCGCGTTCCTGGCCGAGCGGGTGCAGACGATCGAACTCGACGGCGAGCCCGAATTCGGCACTCCCTCTGGGATCTACGGGCTCGAGAAGCTGCCGTTGCGGCTGACGCGGGTTTAGCCCGCGCGCTTCCACACGGCGTCGTCGCCGAGTGACTCGCGAACGGCCTTGCCGGCCGCGACAAGCTCGACGAGCGCGGACTCGGCGGCGTCGCGGTCGGGGAAGCCGTTGTTGGGCTTCAGCAGCTCGGCGACTTCCTGCGTCGTGAGCCCACCGACAAAGCTGTCGAGCAGCGGCTCCGGGGTCTCGGGCGGTGGCTTGCGGACAAGCGTCGGGTCGAGGTTCGCGATCAGGATGTCGTATGCCTCGACCGGCTGGAAGCCACCGGCGACCAGGGGAGTGCCGTTTGACTGGAACACGATCGACGGGGCGGTGAAGCGAACCGGGCCATCGCTGGTCGAGGTCTTGCCCTGAAGCTCGGCCGCCGACCCCTCGGCCAGGCGCGTCTCCTCGCGGTCGGACTTGTAGGCGTCGCTCACCTCCGGCGAGTCGAGGCTCGAGACGATCGCGTCGGCGTCGATCCCCGGGACGGTCGTGAGCACGTCGCGCAGCTGCGCGTCGTCGTCGAGCAGCAGCCGGGTCGTGAAGTTCGCAAGCTGGAGCGCGCGGAACGCCGCCCACTCGCTGCCGGGGTGCGCGAGCCTGGTCGCGACGACCGCGCGGCAGGCGCGCGCCGTGGCGCTGACGCGGTCCTTGGGGTTCGGAGCGAACGGCATCCCGTAGCGGCGGAAGCGCACCTGGCCGAGCGCACCGCGCAGCGGGGTGTAGCCGCGCTCCTCGTACTGCGATGCCTTTTCGGTCAGGCCGATCACCACCAGACGCCAATCGAGCTGGTCGCCGTAGCGCCATTCGAGCACCCGCAGCGCGGGGCTCTCGGAGTACGCCCACGGACAGGCCGGGTCGCTGAACAGAGTGGCTGTGATCACCTGGTTGATGCCTCAAGTATATGCGCAAGTCGCGATCCACGGTCGGCTGCCCGCGGGACGCCGGGCACATCGGCCGCGCGACGGAGCCTCGCGTGCGCAAATCCGGCCGCGATCAGCGCCGCCTCGGCCTCGCCGGCGTTGTCGAAGTGCAGGTGCACGCGGCCGCGAACGAACACCGACAGCGCCGCGCGGAACGCGCGGACCTGGGCGTTCTGGACCGACCCGAGGTGCAGGTCAGAGATGTAGCGCCCGCTCGCGAAGCCGGACAGCGCCGCCGCGAACCGGCGCCAGATCCCGGCGACCGAATCGCTGTCGAGATACCCCAGCAGGCCCTCGGTGATGATCGCCAGCCCCGAGCCGGCGTCGAGCTCGGATGCGAGCGCGGAGATGCTCTGCGGACCGTCGTCGCGCAGGGCGTCGACCTCGGTGACGCGGTGGCGGTCGCTGAGCGACCCCATCTGCTCGAGCGCACGCCGCTTGCGGGCGGCCATCCCGGGCAGATCGGCTTCGATGTAGGTGAGCCTGTCGCCGTAGCGCTCGGTGAAGCGCCACCCGCGTGGCGACAGCCCGGCCGCGACCTCGATCACCTGGGTGACGCCGTGCTGCTCGATCGCCTGCTCGAGCAGCGCATCGATCGCCCGGTGGCGCGCGAGCAGGTAGCTCTCGAGCGACGCCCCGCCGAACGCGGTGCCGATCGCGATCGCGGGTCGCAGCGACTCGAACATCAGCCGCCCCTCGCGCGTCTGGAGGCGCGGGTGCGAGAGCCCGTTGCGCGCCCACACGTAGCCCGTGTAGTGGGCGGTCGGGCTGATCGTCTCCGATGGGCTCATGTGGGGTCGCGCAGCGCCCGCACGAGACGGTCGAGCAGCTCGGCCTGTGCGGGGTTGATCTTCTCCCGCGCGACCTCGACGGCGAACCACTCCGCCCGGTCGACCTCGGGGATCTCGATCATCCTTCCCGAGCGCGGCGGCCACTGAACCTCCACCGTGTTGCTCGTGATCTCGCTCACGTCGAGGTCGCCGGCGAGCGCCCAGGCGCTGACGAGCTTGCCCGACTTCTGCTTGATGTCTCCGAGCTCGAGCGGCGGGGCGTCGGGCGGCTCGAGCCCGAGCTCCTCCTCAAACTCGCGCCGCGCCGCGGCCAGCGGCTCCTCGCCGGACTCGTACTCGCCCTTGGGAATCGACCAGGCGCCCGCATCTCGCTTAGCCCAGAACGGCCCGCCGGGATGGACGAGCAGCACTTCGAGCGCGTCGCCGCCGCCGCGGTGCACAAGGAGCCCGGCGCTGCGTCGCTTGCTCGCGGGCACTCTAGGTTTTGCGGCCGGTGATCGCGAGCCCGACGCCGAGGCCGATCAGGGTCACGCCGCCGGCACCGGTCAGGCGCTCGAGCCGCTTGGGCGAGCTCCCGAGCCACTCGCGCGCGGAGCCCGACGCTAACGCCCAAGCGGCGTCGGACAGCAGCGCAATCACGACGCAGATCAGCCCGAGCAGCGCGATCTGCACCGACGCCTGACCCTGCGATCGGTCGATGAACTGCGGCAGCACCGCGGTGAAGATCAGCAGGCCCTTCGGGTTGGTCGCGCCGACGTAGAAGCCCTCGCGGAAGCTTCGGCTCAGCTCGCGCGGCGCGACCGCGCCGGCGCCGAACTCGGCCAGCGACTTACGGTCGCGGATCTTGCGCACGCCGAGCAGCACCAGGTACGCCGCGCCGATCAGCTTCAGCGCGCTGAACACCGCGTCAGAGCGCGCGACCAGCGAGCCGATCCCGATCGCGACCAGCGCGAGCTGCAGGGTCAGTCCGACCTCGTTGCCGACGGCGGTCGCGAGCGCCGCGCGGCGCCCCAGCGCGACGCCACGGCTGACCACGAACAGGACGCTCGGTCCCGGGATCAGGATCAGCACGTAAACGGTCAGCAGGAACCCGAGGAGATGGTGCGTGGGCAGCATCTCCTGCGGACTCTAAAGCTCGAGCACGTATCCCTGGAACGTCACGGCCGGGCCCCAATCCTCCTGCTCGCGCTCCCAGGTCACGCGAAAGCCGGCGTCGCGATAGATCCTGGCGGCGGCCGCCAGCCGGGAGAACGTCGCGAGCTCGAGCTGCCGAAGCCCGGCGGCCCGTGCCTCGTCCAGCAGCTGCGCGACGAGCAGCCGGCCGAGACCGCGGCCGCGAAGCTCCGGATCGAGTACGAACCAGCGCACCCGTCCGAGCCCGTCGCCCTCGTCGGTCAGCCCGAGCGCGCCGAGCAGCGTCGCGTCGCGCTCGGGCAGCCAGACGGCGCCGTCCTGCGCCGGCCAGCCCCGAGCGACCGCCGCATCGAGGCCCTGCTGCACCGACTCGACGAACGCCTCGTTGAGCCCGTATTCGCTTGCGTACACGCGCCGGTGCAGGTCAGAGATCGCCCGGGTGTCGCCGTCGCGCAGCGTTCTGCGGATCTCGGTGTCGCCGGTCACTGATTGCGCTGCAGTTGCCATGCGTCAAGTCTGGTGCGCAGGATTGATCTATGCAACACAAATATGTGATCTGACCAATCTCGGAATAAGATGGATCGATCGAGCTTCGTCAGCTTCGCTACTTCGAAGCCGTGGCCCGCCACCGGCACTTCACCCGCGCCGCCGACGAACTGCACGTGGCGCAGTCGGCGCTGTCGCATCAGGTCCGCAAGCTCGAGCAGGAGCTCGGGATGGAGCTCCTGCAGCGAACGACCCGCTCGGTTGCACCAACCGAGGCCGGCGAGCTCGTCGCCGCGCGGGCGCGGGCGGTGCTCGCCGAGACCGCCGCGCTGCGCGGCGAGATCGACGAGCTGCGAGGCTTGACGCGCGGCCACGTCAACGTCGGAGCGATGCTGTTCGGCGGTCGGCTCGACATCCCGGCGACGCTCGCGCGCTTCACCGCGAGCTTCCCCGACGTCGAGGTCGGGCTCCGCGAGGGCACCGCGCAGCGGATGCTCGAGATGCTCGCCGACGGCAGCCTCGACGTCGCGTTCGCGCTCGAGGTGCGGCCGCCCGATGGCGTCGCGCGGCTCGAGCTCTCAAGCGAGGAACTGGCCGTCGCGACGTCGCCCGAGCATCCGCTGGCCGGCACCGAGCCGCTGCCGATCCAGGAACTCGCCGGCAACCGGCTGATCGTGTTCGAGCGCGGCTCGTCTACCCGCGCGGTCGTCGACGCCGCGCTCGCGCGTGCGCGCGTGCAACCGGAGATCGCGCTCGAGGCAAACGACTTCGCGCTGCTGCGCTCGCTGGTGGCAAGAGGGCT
>DASXDD010000053.1:0-1783 GCA_036490775.1 Solirubrobacteraceae bacterium
CCGGTATCGAGTAGTCGCTGCGCCGGGCACGAGCGTCACGAATGGCCCCTGGCCACGCCGGAGAGATCACGCCGGCGTGGTCGAGCAGCGGCTCGTCGCAGCTCGGGCATGGGTCACCACGATCGAGCGACGTCCGAACGACGTAGGTCGTGGCGGCGCAGCGAGGACAGATCACGTAGGGCACGCGACCCAGACTCGGTCGCCACGACGCCCGCACCAAGCCAGTGGAGCGCTGCACACGATACGCAGGACTGATGGCGGCGAGACTCCGTCATGACACTGCTTTCGGCCGCAGAGGAGGTCATGCTGGCGAGGCGGATTGAGCGGGGCGATCTACAAGCCAAGCTGCGGATGGTCGAAAGCAACGTGCGCTTGGTGCACGCTGTCGCCCGCGCGTATCGCGGCAGCGGCGTTCCGTTTGCCGACCTCGTCCAGGAGGGCACGATCGGCTTGGTCCGCGCGGCGGAACGGTTTGACCACCGGCGCGGGGTGAAGTTCTCCACGTATGCGGTGTGGTGGATCCGACGGTCAATTCTGGACGCCATGGCAAGCTCAAACGTCATCCGAATGCCCGCCAAGGCCCGCCAGCAGCTTGCCGCGGTGCGACGCGCCGAGGCCGAGCTCAAACGAGTCGCGGTCCGAGGCGCCTCGGACGCTGCGATCGCCGAGCGCACTCAACTCAGCGCGACGACCGTGCGCAGCCTGCGTGAGGCGGCCCGGGTGACAGCCTCATTGGACGACCCGGTGGGTGAGGACCGGACGCCGCTGGGCGACCTGTTGCCCGACCGACGGGCGGGGGACCCGGTCGAGAGTGCCATCGCGCACGAGACCCGGGACGAGGTGGCGGCGATGGTGCGCCTGTTACCCGAACGTCACCGAGAGGTCATCGTCCGTCGCTACGGCTTCACCGAGGATGGGGTCCAAACCCATGAGCAGATCGGCCAGCGGCTCGGCGTCGGCGAGGAGCGAAGCCGGCAGATCGAGCGTGAAGCTCTGAATCGCCTGCGTTCGATCGCTGCCGCGTCGGCGCGAGCCGCTTAGACGCGCGCCACTATGCCCGCCAGTGCTGTCCGCGCTGGACGTGTCGTATACGGCCGCTCGCCAGGATGCCGAGGTTCACCTTGCCGGATCCGGCCTCGAAACAAGGAAAGGGAGAACGCAAATGGCGAGCCTGCCGATTCGCGATCAGATCACAGACCATCTCATCACGCCGGAGAACTCTGCGCTGGTCGTGATCGACTACCAGCCCACCCAGTTCGCGTCGATCCGATCGATGGATCCGGCGCTGCTGCTCGCCAATGTGGTGAGCACCGTGAAGACGGCCAAGCTCTTTGGGCTGCCGATTGTCCATTCGACGGTGAACGTGGCGTCCGGCCAAAACCAACCGACCGTGCCCGAACTCGCCGAACTGCTCCAGGCCAGCCCCCCGATCGACCGGACGACCATCAACTCCTGGGAGGACGCCGAGTTCGTGGCCACCGTACGTGCCACCGGGCGCCGCAAGCTCGTCTTCTGTGCTCTCTGGACCGAGGCGTGCATGGCCTTTGCGGCGCTCGACGCGCTCACGGAGCGCTATGAGGTCTATCCCGTGGTCGACGCGATCGCCGGCACCTCGGTCGAGGCTCATCGCGCCGGCCTGGAGCGGGTGATGCACGCCGGAGGCAAGCCGATCAGCTGGGTCTCGCTCGCGTGCGAGCTTCAGCGCGACTGGGCGCGCCAGCAGACCGTTCCGGAGTTTCGTCAGATCGTGTTCACAGAGCGCCTGGCCAACGAGCGATCTCGA
>DASXDD010000054.1:0-33078 GCA_036490775.1 Solirubrobacteraceae bacterium
TGGATCGTGCTCGGGCCCTCGACGATCCGTGCGAACGTCGTCTTGAGCCCGCGCAGGGTCTCTCCGAACGTGCGGTAGGCGCCCGCCACCGGTCCCGGTGCGGGAACTCTCATGACTTCGATTACGTCTGCGCTTGGGTCATATGGGCTCATGAGTCCTCGAGTCTCAACCGGCCACGATGATGGCCGTAACCAACAGATTCACCGTCGCGAGCGGCAGCAGGATCTTCCAGCCGAACGACATCAGCTGGTCGTAGCGAAGCCGTGGCAGCGTGGCACGGATCCAGATGAACAAGGTGATGAACAGCATCATCTTCGCGAGCACGACGATCGGGTCGACCCAGCCGGGCGGATCGATCCCGAACGGCAACAGCCAGCCGCCGAGGAACATCGTCACCGCGATTCCCGAGACGACGAACATGTTCATGTACTCGGCGAACAGGTAGGCGACGAACGGCGTGCCGCCGTACTCGGTGAAGTAACCGCCGACGAGCTCGGCGTCGGCCTCAACAAGGTCAAACGGCGCCCGGTTGGTCTCCGCAAACGACGCCGTCATGAAGATCAAGAAGCCGACGAACTGGGGCACGATGTACCACATGCCCTCCTGCGCGTGGACGATGCCGGTCAGCGACAGCGTCTGCGCGGTGATGATCACGCCGACCAGCGACAAGCCCTGGGCCACCTCGTAGGAGATCAGCTGTGCTGCGCCGCGCATCGCGCCCAGGAACGAGTACTTCGAGCCCGACGACCAGCCGCCGAGCATGATCCCGTAGAACGAGATCCCCGCGAACGCGAACACGTACAGCGGGCCGATCGAGACGTCGATCCCGTACAGGCCGACCGGCTGGCCGAAGATCTTCTGGACGTCGCCGAATGGGATCAGCGCGAGCGCCGCGATCGCCGTCAGGATCGCGATCGCCGGTGCGATCCGGAACAGGAAGCCGACCGACGTGGTCGGTCGCGACGGCTCCTTGAGCGCGAACTTGACGATCTCGGCCATCGGCTGCAGCAGACCGAATGGGCCGACACGGTTAGGGCCGTAGCGACCCTGGAAGCGCCCGAGCAGCTTGCGCTCGTAGACGGTCAGCATCGGCAGGATGATGAACGCGACCAGGAAGATCACGAGCGCCTTGATGATCTGGACGTACCAGGGCTCGAAGAAGTTGACCTGGGCGGTGACGTGGATCACGCCTTGTGCACCTCGATCTCGGGCGACGTCAGCAGGTTCGCCGAGTCGGTCGCGATCCCCTCGGCGAGGAACGCGGCACCGGCCGGTACGCCGGTGCGCACGGCGGCCGTGGCCTTCAGCCGGGTCCCATTCTGTGACACCTCGACGGTCTCGCCATGTGCGATCCCGAGCCGGCGGGCATCCTCGGGGGAGAGCTCGACCTGCTGGTGGACGATCGTGTACTGCAGCGCTGGCGAGATCTCGACCTCGGGGGCAGCCCAGATCGGCCGGTAGCGGCCGAGCGCCAGCCCGCCGTTGTGTGCCGGGGCGCCGGCGCCCGGCTTTGGCGCGGTCGGGCGCTCGCCTGCGGGCATCGCCGCGGCCTGCTCGCGCGCGGGCCAGCGGACGCCGTGGCCTGCGAGCTCCTCGAGCGTCAAGCCCTCGTAGAACCCGACCACCTCAACGAGCTGCTTGAACGCCATGCCGCTCGTCAGCGGCTGGCTGTCGAGACCGCAGTGCTTGGCGATCTCGGCGATAACCGACCACCCGGCGCGGACCTTGCCAGGGTGCGCGATCGCGGTGCGAAGACGCTGGAGGCGGCCGTCGGGGTGCACGACTGTGCCCTCTTTCTCGGCGTAGGACTCGGCCGGAAGGATCACGTTGGCGTGCTCGCGCAGGCCTTCGGTGAGGACCGAGGCGTGGGCGACGACGAGCGCGGCGCGGTGCATCGCGCGGTTCCACATCGCGCCGTCGGGGAGGTCGCGCGTGGGGTCTGTCTGGAATAGGTACAGGGCAGTGATCTCGCCGTCCTGCGCCGCCTTTGCGATGCCGGCGGCGGCAAGTCCGGCGTTCTTGAGCTCGGAGTACCCGGGGCCCGAGTTCGGCAACACGCCCGCCTCGCGCAGGCCGCGGCCGTTGGCGCCCGACGGGATCTCCAGCAGTCCGGCACCGTCGCGGCCCTCGAGGCCGAGCTTCTCGGCGAGCTCGAGCAGGCCGCCGGCGGCGGCTCCGAGCTGCTCGCCCCAGAGGATCACGATGTCGTCGCCGCCCTGCTCGAGCAGCTCCGCCAGCCGACCCGCGTCCTCACCGGCGCTGTCGCCCGCGAGCGCCGCGCAGAGCTCGGCGATGAACGCCGCCTCGCCGCCGGGCGGGTAGCGGACCACGAGCTGCGCGTTGACGTCCAGCGCGCTGGGACGCGCAGTCGCGACCGCGAGCTTGACGCCCCGGCGGCGGACGCCCTTGCGGATCCGCAGGTCGAGGATCGGCGCGTCGTCGAGCGGCTCGCAGCCGAGCACCAGCACCGTGTGTGCGAACTCGATGTCGGGGACTGTCGCCTGGAGCGCGGGCGCAACAAGCGCGCGGGCGGTGTCGACCGGGAGCTCCTCGCCGGCGCGCGAGTCGACGCTCGGGGAGTCGAGTCCCTCGCGCATCAGTCGCTGAATCAAGAAACCCTCTTCGTTGGTCGCCTGGCCGCCGACGATCGCGCCGACGTGGCCCTTGTGGCGGCCCAGGCCGGCGGCAGTTTCGAGCGCGCGCTCCCACGAGACTGGACGCAGGTTGCCGCCGTCGCGGACGAGCGGCGTCGTGATCCGGTCATCGACGTGGATCGCCTGGTAGGCGAAGCGGCCCTTGTCGCACAGCCAGCCGTCGTCGACCTCGGGGTGCTCGCGGGAGAGAACGCGCAGGACCTTCTCGTCGCGGACGGTGAACTCGACGTTGCACTGCGAGGGGCACAGCGTGCAGATCCCGCCGGCGCCCTCGACGTCCCACGGCCGCGCGCGGAACCGGTAGGGCTGCGAGGTCAGCGCGCCGACCGGGCACAGCTCGACGATGTTGCCGCTGAACGGCGCGACGTATGGGTGTCCGTCGTGGGTCGAGACGAACGTGTGCGCGCCGCGCTCGGCGAAGATCAGCTGGTAGTCCTCGGAGATCTCCTGCGAGAAGCGGACGCAGCGGTAGCAGAGGATGCAGCGCTCGCGGTCGATCGCGATCACGGGCGAGAGCGCGAGCGGCTTCTCGAAATGGCGCTTGGGGTCGATGAACCGCGAGCGCCCAAGGCCCCAGCCGAAGGTGATGTCCTGCAGCGGGCACTCGCCGCCCTTGTCGCAGACCGGGCAGTCAAGCGGGTGGTTGACGAGCAGGAACTCGACGATCGCGTTCTGCGCTTGGCGCACGCGGTCGGTCTCGGTGTGGACGACCATCCCGTCCTTGACCGGCGTCGAGCACGATGTCTGCAGCTTCGGGATGCCCTCGATCTCGACCAGGCACATGCGGCACGCGCCGACAGGGTTGCCGAGCTTTGGCTCGTAACAGAAGTACGGGATCTCGACGTCGCCCTGCTTGGCGGCGTCGACCAGCATCGAGCCCTCGACCGCCTGGATCTCGCGGCCGTCGACGGTCAGCTGGATGATCTTCTGCTCTGGGCGGGGCATGCAGCTAGTGCACGGGGAGTGGGCCGGCGTGCTCGTCGGCGACGCCGATGGGGATCACGTCCTCCAGTTGCCCCGCGGCGGCGCGCTCTCGCGCCGCCTCAATCTCTGCTTCCAGCTCCTCGCGGAACTTGACGATCATCGAACCGATCGGCATCGCCATCGCGTCGCCGAGCACGCACAAACAGTTCCCGATGATCTGGTCCTGCACCGACGCCATGATGTCGAGGTCCATCGGCGTTGCTTCGCCTGACTGGATCCTCTGAAGCATCTTGACCGTCCAATTCGTGCCCTCGCGACAGGGCACGCACTTCCCGCACGACTCGTGCGCGTAGAACTTCGCGAGCTTCAGCGCGACCTCGAGCACCGTGTGCGTGTCGTCGACGACGATGATCGCCCCGGAGCCGAGCATCGAGCCGGCCTTCGCCATTGAGTCGAAGTCGTAGGGCACGTCGAGGTCGTCGCCGGTGAGAACCGGTGAGCTCGAGCCGCCCGGGAACCAGAACTTGACCGTGCGCCCTTCGTCGGGGCCGCCGGCCAGGTCGTAGATGATCTCCCGCGACGGGATCCCGAGCTCGATCTCGTAGTTGCCGGGCCGCTGCACGTCGCCCGAGATCGAGACGAGCTTCGTCCCCGTCGAGCTCTCGGTGCCGATCTCCGCGTACTGCTTGCCGCCCATCCTGATGATGTGGGGGACTGTCGCGAGCGTCTCGACGTTGTTGATCAGCGTCGGCCCGTGGTAGAGCCCCTCGATCGCCGGGAACGGCGGCTTCAGCCGCGGGTTGCCGCGCTTGCCCTCGAGCGAGTCGAGCAGCCCGGTCTCCTCGCCGCAGATGTACGCCCCGGCGCCGCGGTGCAGCACCAACGACAGCGAGTGGTCTGAGTCGAGGATCCGCTCGCCGAGCAGCCCGGCGTCGGCAGCCTCGGCGATCGCGGCCTCGAGGATGTCGGCCTGGAGCACGTACTCGCCGCGGATGTAGATGAACGCCTTGTGGATCCCGACCGCAAAGCTTGCGATCGCGATTCCCTCGATCAGCATGTGCGGGCTCTTCTGCATCAGCTCGCGGTCTTTGAACGTGCCCGGCTCTGACTCGTCGGCGTTGCAGACCAGGTACTTCTCCATGTCGCCGCGCGGCAGGAACGAGGCCTTCTGGCCCATCCGGAAGCCGGCGCCGCCGCGCCCGCGGATCTGCGAGTCGCTGATCGCGCTGAGCACCTCGTCGGGCTCCATCGCCAGCGCCTGCTTGAGCCCCTCGTAGCCGCCGCGGCGGCGGTAGACCTCGAGCGTGTTGAGGCCTGGCTCGTCGATGCCGTCGAACAGGATCTTCATCGAGCCTCCCTCGGCGGCTGGTCGGGGGCGTCCTTGGACTCGGGCTCTGAGTCGGGTGCGTGCTCGTGCGACGTGTCGCCCGGCGCGGGAGGCTCCTCGTTGGTCGGGACCTCGTAGGGCGCCGACGGCCCTGGACGGTCGATCGTGTCGCCTTCGGGCCCGAGCCCGGCGGTGTCGGTACGCGGGACGTCGGCCGGTGGCGGGCTGAACTCGGCGTCGCCCGCGGCGACGCCGGGGTCGACGCAGCGGCGGTAGCGCAGCTGCTTTGACTCGAGCACCGGCCGGCCGGCGCGGAGGTCCTCGACGATCCGTGCCGCGTCGGCGGGCTCGAGCGGGCCGACGTACTCGCCGTTGACCGACGCCATCGGCGCGATGTCGCACGCCCCGAGGCATTCGAACGCGCGGACGTTGATGTCGATGTCCTCGAGCGCGGCCTCGTGCATCGCCTCGAAGAACTCGTCGGCGCCGAGCAGCGAGCACGAGATGTTCGTGCACACGTAGACGTCGTAGCGGGGCTTCGGGTGCGTCTCGAGCATGTCGTAGAAGGTCGCCACCGACGTCAGATAGGCGGGGGTCAGCGACATCACCGCGGCGACCTGGTCGATCGCGTCGGGCGAGCACCACCCGTGAACCTCCTGGGCGGCGTGCAGCGCCGGGATCGCGGCCGAGCGGCGGTCGGGGTACTTCGCCATCGCCGCTTCGATCGTCGCGCGCAGGTCGTCGGGCACGTCGGTCGTCGCGGGGTCGGGAACGACGGCCGGCGGCTTGGTCAGGTCGACCGCGTCGTCCCATCCCGGGACGCGCGAGCCGTGACCGAACCGCGGTACGGCGCGTGGCGCCGGGCTCATCGGTCGATCCCTCCGAGGATCGGGTCGAGCATCGCGAGCGTCGCGATCAGGTCGGCGATGTAGGAGTCGCGCACCATCGGCGCGAGCGCCTGGATGTTGACGAAGCTCGGGTCGCGCATGTGCACGCGCGCCGGCTTGGCCGAGCCGTCTGACAGCACGTAGCAGCCGAGCTCGCCACGCGGCGACTCGATCGGGTAGTAGGCCTCGCCCGGCGGCACCCGGAGGCCCTCGGTGACGAGCTTGAAGTGGTGGATCAGCGCCTCCATCGAGGTCGCGAGCTCGTGCCGGGGCGGCAGTGCGACCTTGCGGTCGGGGGTGATGAATGGGCCCTCGGGGAGACCGTCGAGCGCCTGCTCGATGATCTTCGTCGACTCGTACAGCTCGGCGTGGCGCACGCGGTAGCGGTCGTAGTTGTCGCCGACGGTCCCGACTGGGACCTTGAAGTCGAAGTGGTCGTAGCTCGAGTACGGGTGCGCCTTGCGCAGGTCCCAGGGGTTGCCCGACGCGCGCAGCAGCGGCCCGGTGACGCCGAGGCCCAGCAGCGTCTGCTCGTCGAGCGGGCAGGTGCCGCGCAACCGCTCGAGCACGATCTGGTTCTTCTCGAGCAGGTCGGCGTACTGGTCGGCGCGGCCTGGCATCTCCTTGATGAACTTGCGGACCTTCGCATCAAAACCGTGCGGGATGTCCTCGATCACGCCGCCGATCTGGAAATACCGCGTGTGCATCCGCTGGCCCGAGGACATCTCGAACAGATCGAGGATCTGCTCGCGCTCGCGGAAGCAGTACCAGAACATCGAGATCGCGCCGAGGTCGAGTGCGCTGGTTCCAAGCCACACGAGGTGCGACATGATCCGGTTGAGCTCGAGGTGCAGGACCCGCAGGTACTGCGCGCGCGGCGGCACTTCGACGCCAAGCAGCGTCTCGACCGCGCCGCAGTAGGCCATCGCGTTGAAGTAGTAGCTGAGGTAGTCCATCCGCTCGATCACCGGGATGACCTTCCAGTAGGCCTTGTCCTCGGCGGTCTTCTCGATGCCGGTGTGGACATAGCCGATGATCGGCTTGATGTCGCGGACGACCTCGCCCTCGAGCGTCGTGATCAGCCGCAGCACGCCGTGCGTGGCGGGGTGGTGCGGGCCGATGTTGAGCGTCAGCAGCTCGTGGGTCTGGCCCTGACCGGCGGGCTCGCTCGAGATCGTGATCGACTCTTCGCGCCGGCGGTAGTCCTCGGTCAGCGGCGGCTGTGTGGCCATCAGGCCCACTTCCCGTAGTTCTGCTCTTCGTTGTATGTGAACAGCACCGGCTCGCCGCCGACCGGGAAGTCGCGGCGCTGTGGGAAGCCCTCATAGTCCTCGGGCATCAGGATCCTGCGCAGATCCGGGTGCCCGTCGAACACGACGCCGAACATGTCGTAGACCTCGCGCTCGGGGAACTCGGCGCCGGGGAACATGTCGATCACCGTGGGCATGTGCGGCTGATCGACCGTCAGCCGTGCCTTGACGGTGATCCGGTCGACGCGCTTCATGTCGAGCAGCTCATAGAGCACGCCGAGGCGCGGCTCCTCGGGGTAGTAATCGACGCCGTGCAGGCTCGCGATCATCGTGTAGCCCTTGCGCTGGAGATGGCCGAGCACCTCGCGGATCCGCTGCGGATTGGCGACGAGCGTCGCTCGATCCCGGTGGAATGTGGTGTCGATGATCGACTCGCTGTCGGCATCTCGGAGCTCCTGGGCGGTCAGCTCGAGCTCCGTTGCGTCAGGCACCGGCCGTGTCTCCGTCCTGGAAAACGTTGATGTCCGGGCTGTCGAGCGGCGTCTCGCCGGGCAGCAGCTCCTCGGTCCCGACTGCCGCATAGCGCTCGCGCCAACCCTCGGGGGCGCTGCCCTGGATCTTGGCGCGCAGCCGCAGGATCCCGTGCATCAGCGCCTCGGGCCGCGGCGGGCATCCGGGCACGTGCACGTCGATCGGCATGAACTTGTCCGACGGCACCAGCGCGTAGTTGTTGAACACCCCGGTCGAGGAGCAGCACGCGCCCATCGAGATCGCCCATTTGGGCTCGAGCATCTGATCCCAGATGCGTCGGATCACGGGCGCCATCTTGATCGAGACGCGGCCCGACAGGATGATCAGATCCGCCTGGCGCGGGGAGGCGCGAAACGCCTCAAACCCGAACCGCGCGATATCGAGCCTGGCGCCGACAACCGACATCATCTCGATCGCGCAGCAGGCGAGGCCGAACGTCAGCGGGTAGATCGAGTTGCCCTGCGCCCACCCAACGGCCTTGTCGACCGTGGTCGTCAGCACGCGCTCCTGCACGTAGGTCTCGAGGTCCACTCCCTCGAGATCGCCGCGCAGTAGGTCGCGCGCTTGGAGTTGGCGGACGCGGAAGTCCGAAGGCAGCGGCTCGCGCTTCACTTCCATTCGAGCGCACCTCGGCGCCAGACGTACACGAAGGCAATCATCAGCAGCACCACGAACACGATCGTCTCGGTCACCGCGAACGATCCGAACGCCCGCAGCTGGACCGCGATCGGGTACAGGAAGATGACCTCGATGTCGAACAGGATGAACAACATCGCGACCAAGTAGAAGCTGATCCCGAACCGGAAGCCGCGCTGGATCTCCGACGGCAGCCCGCATTCGTACGGATCAGACTTGGAGCGATTCGGCTTGCGCTGGCCGAAGAACAGGTTGAGCACCGAGAACAGTGCGCCGACCAAACCTCCGAGAAGGAGGAACACGATCGCGGGCAAGTAGTCACGGAGCACGACGATTCGTTATATCACCGGATCGAGATAGCTTGTAACAACGTGTTACTTAGTGATGAATGCGGCTATCTCGGCGGCGTTCGGACTGAAGTTCTATACCCGTGACGGACGTCCACCTAGTCGTCGGGGTTCTGTCGATCGCGCTGAACGTCGTCACGGCGGTGTTCGGGGGCTGGTGCTGGTGGCGGGCGCAGCCCAATCCGTGGTTCTGGCGGGTGCTGCGAACGGCGCAGCTTGTGGTCGTGCTGGAGGTCGCGCTCGGGGGTGTGCTCGAGCTGATCGGGCGCAAGGCTCCGAGCCTGCACGTGCTCTACGGACTGCTGCCGTTGCTCGTGTCGATCCTCGCCGAATCGCTGCGCGCCTCGACGGCGCAGATGGTGCTCGACTCCAGGGGGTTTGAGTCGACCGACGAGGTCGGCGCGCTGCCCGAGGACGAGCAGCGCGGGATCGTGGTCACGATCGTGCAGCGCGAGATCGGGGTGATGGCGCTGTCGGCGGTCGTCGTCGTCGTGCTGCTCGCGAGGGCGGCGGCCACAGCGCACTAAAACCGGCCCCGGCGCCGGCCCCTTGGTTGCCGCCGTTGGGGACGATCGCGCTTTTTGGGGTGTAAGCGAACGTCTCGTAGCCGGCGCCGGGGGTCGCGCACAGGTTCGGCGCCGGGGGCGCGGGTCCTGCCCGGGAAGAACGTTCCCTTCGATGAGTCGTCGGCGTCGCGGGGAACGAAATCCCCGGTCAACAAGCCCTGCGCCTACTTCACCACCCGCAACGTCCCATATGCCCCCAGCGACTGGTCTGACAGCACAGTCGAGACCATCGAGTACGTCCCCGGCGTCAACAGCAGCGACATCTGCGTCGTCTGCCCCGGGCCGATCGGGCTCACCGAGTTGATCGCCTTGCCGTCGCGGGATACGACGAGGTTGTGGTCGAGCACGCCGCGGTTGTGCACGACGATCGTGAAAAAGCCCGCCTGAGCGCGGACGCTCTGGGGCGTCAGGCGGTATTCGCTGAGCTGGATCTCGATCGTCCCGCCGGACCGGACCGACTGCGTGTGACTGCAGCCTGCGAGCAGCAGAGTCCCGGCCACCAGGAGGGCGAGCATCGTTGCGCGCGGCCCTGTCATGGGGATGCGATTATGATCCCGCCCCGGATGAGCCGACCCGTCAAGGTCCTTCTCATAACGGCTGTTGCGGTCCTGGTCACAGCTCTGACCACGGCCTGCGGCACCGAGAACATCAGCGTCGCGCAGGACAATCCCAACCACAACGGCGCGGTGCTGTTCAACCAGCGCTGCTCGGGCTGCCACACGCTGTCCTACGCCGCGGCCCATGGGTCCGCGTCGAACCCGCGCACGGCGCTGCCGATCAACGGCCCGAACTTCGACGTCCGCTGCGAGCGCCCGGTCGACCGTGTCCTGTACGCAATCCAGAACGGCGGTTTCTCCGGTGCGATCATGCCCCAGAACGTCGTCGTCGGCCAGCAGGCGACCGAGGTCGCGAAGTTCGTCGCGACCTACGCGGGACGCCAGGCGCCGAGAATCCCGGGCACGGTCCCCTGCCAGGCCCAGCCGATCGGCTCGCTTCCGGCCAACGTGCCGACCGCCACGACGGCGAGCACGGCGCCGGCGACCAGCGCCGGCAAGGCCACCGCGGCCTCCGGCAAGGCCAAGCACAAGCCCGCCCAGTCTTAGTGCTCCCCACCGCGGATAAGCCCTAGGCGCCGCGCCACCAGGAGCGCCGAACCGTTCTCGACATCCAGCTGATCCGCCGCGACCCGGACGCCGTTCGTTCGGCGCTCTCGCGGCGTGGCCCCGACGTCGCGGCCGGTGTCGACCGCGTGCTCGAGCTCGACACGCGGTGGCGGGCGCTAACGACCCAGCTCGAGGAGCTCCGCGCCGAGCAGAACCGTGCGAGCAAGGGTCGCAAGGGGCCGCCGACGCCCGAGGAGCGCGAGCAGCTCGCCTCGCTGGCGGCGCGTGGGCGCGAGCTCAGCGACGAGGAGAACGCGGTGCGCGAGCAGCGCGACGCGCAGCTCGCGTCGCTTCCGAGCCTCCCCTCCGACGACGCACCGCTCGAGGACACGGTCCTGCGCGAGGTCGGCGACGCGTCGAAGACCGGCCGTGACCACCTCGAGCTCGCCGGGTCCCGGATCGACATGGAGGCCGGCGCCCGCACCTCGGGATCGCGCTTCGCCTACCTGCGCGGCGACCTCGTGATGCTCGAGCTCGCGCTCGTTCACTACGCGATGGACAAGCTCCGCGGCCAGGGTTTCGAGCCGGTGATCCCGCCGGTGCTCGTCCGCGAGCGGGCGCTGTACGGCACCGGCCAGTTGCCCGACACCGAACAGCAGATCTACCGGCTGCCCGAGGACGACCTGTACCTGGTCGGCACCTCCGAGGTCCCGATCGCGTCGCTGCACGTCGACGAGATCCTCGACGCCGACGCGTTGCCGCTGCGCTACGCCGGGTTCTCGACCTGCTTTCGGCGCGAGGCGGGCGCCGCCGGCAAGGACACCCGCGGGATCTTCCGCGTGCACCAGTTCGACAAGGTCGAGATGTTCTGCTTTGTCGCCCCCGAGCAGGCGCTCGCCGAGCACGAGCGCCTGCTCGCGATCGAGGAGTCGATCCTCCAGGAGCTCGAGATCCCCTACCGCGTCGTCGCGATCGCGGTCGGCGACCTCGGCGCGTCAGCGTCGATGAAGTACGACTGCGAGGGCTGGCTGCCCGGCCAGGAGCGCTATCGCGAGCTGACCTCGTGCTCAAACACGACCGACTTCCAGGCGCGCCGGCTCGACATCCGCTACCGACCCGCCGAAGGGAAACCCGCGCCCGTCCACACGCTCAACGGCACCGCCGTCGCGGTCGGGCGAACGATCATCGCGCTGCTCGAGAACGGACAGCAGGACGACGGCTCGATCCGGCTGCCGGCGGCGCTGCACCGCTACGGCGTGCCGGAAGTACTGCCCCCGGCCTAGAGAGAGCTCTTAGTTGACCGCGCGCAGCCTGCGCGACTGCGGGTCCTCGAGCACGACCAGCGCCGCGCGAGGCGGTCCGCACGGGGCAACCCTGGCGCGCATACGCACGCCGAACGTGTTCCACGGCCGCACGACGGCGGTGATCGCGTCCTCGGCGCCGGCGGCCGCGTTTGCGATCGCCGCCGCAAACCCCGTCGGCGTCCGAGCCTCGGCGTCGGCCGGAACGAGCAGCTCGGCGACCGCGCGGTTGATCGCCTCGGCTTCGGTCATCCCGAGCAGCGCCTGCGCGCGGCGCGACATCGCCTGCACGAGCAGCGCGCTGTCGATCACCAGGAATGGGTCGTCAGCGGTCGGGGCGGTGTCGCTGCGAGTCTCAAGCAGCAGACCAAGACCGCACGACTTGCACACTCGCGCCGTCGGTGCGGGCGGCTGGGCGCTCGGAGACGGTGCCGCGCAATGCCCGCAGAACCAGGCCCACTCAACTTCCGCAGGGGCTAGCTGCGCCCCCTGAACGAGCCTCAATGCCGGACGGGATAATTGATTTGGCATCATCGCCCTTTGTGAAGAGCGTAGCTCGCGAAACGGATGAACGGAAGCCGCTCACTCCAAGATGTAGAGCTTCTTGCGGCAATTTTCGACCGGGTGGCGAGGCGGTCCGCACCAGGTGTTAAAGCTCACATAATCGACGGCTCACGAGCGCATAAGTCAGCAGGTGAGTGTGGGCCAGCGGAGAGGGGGGGATTCGAACCCCCGAACGAGGTTAACCCCCGTTACGCGATTTCCAGTCGCGCCCGTTCAACCGCTCCGGCACCTCTCCTGGAAAGCGGGGCTTAGAGTACCGCGCTCAGATCTGCCAGGTGCCCCCGACGAGCAGCGGCAGTTCGCCGCCGTCACGGCCGATCCCGGTCACGGAGACCTCGTCGGATCCGATCATAAAGTCGATGTGCAGATCGCTGACGTTGATCCGTTCGCGATCGCGCTCGCCGTCGACGGCGAAGTCCAGGCCCTGGCCGAGCGCAATGTGGCTGGCGGCGTTCTCGTCGAGCAACGTGTCGAAGAACACGGTCCCGAGCTGCCCGATGCGACTCTCGCGGTCCACGAGCGCGACCTCGCCGAGCCGGACCGCGCCGTCGTCGTGCTCGGTCAGCGATCGCAATACGCCCGCCTGCTCGTCGGCGTCGATCTCTACCGCGCGGCCGCCCTCGAATCGCACCCGCAGGCCGGTGACGCAAGTCCCGGACACGAACAACGGCTTGGTCGACGTCACCACCCCTTGCACCCGTGCCGGGTCGGGGGTGGTGAACACCTCCTCGGTCGGCAGGTTCGGCGCATGGACGATTCCGTCGATCGTCGACAGGCGCGCGCACTTCCAGCGGCTGGACTCAAACAGACCGACGGTCAGGTCGGTGCCGGGCCCCTGAAACCGCAACGCGTCCAGCTTGCGCCCAGTCAGCCGGTCGGCGATCGCCTCGAGTTTGTCCAGGCGCGCCACCCAGGCCGCGACCGGGTCGTCGACGTCGAGCCGGCACACGTAGACGATCTGATCCCACAGCTTCGCGAGCGCGGCTTCGGGGTCGAGCTCGGGGTACACGAGTTCTGCCCAGCCGGCGGTCGGGCACGGCACCGCTGTCCAGTTGACGGTCCGCTCGTTGACGATCTGGCTGGACTCCTTGACGTGCGGGAGCATGTCGCGCCCGAGCAGCTCGGGAGACACGCCGTCCATCACGTGCGGCGAGGTCGGGCCCGAGAGATACACCGTCGCGCAGCGATGGTCGCCGAGCGCGAGCGTGCGCTCGCCGTACCACGGCGGGACGTACTCGAGCGTCTCGGGGTCCGCGTTGAGCACGCGGGCGCGCTTGAGGTGATAGTCGAACATCTCGAGGTCGACGAACTTGGCCCCGTGCCGGTAGGCGGTCTCGGCGACGGCGCGCGCGAGCTCCTCCTTGCCCGGCTCGCAGCTCAGCGACAGGACTTGGCCGGCCTGGAGGTTGGCCCCTAAGCGAACCGTCAGCTCGGCGAGGGCCTGAGTCGGCTGCGACGCATCGGTCATCACGGGGAGGATACGAGCGTCCTCACTCAACGGGTATCAGCACTCCGGGGTTGAGGATCCCCTCGGGATCCAGGCGGCGCTTGACCGCGGCGAGTGCCTGCACGCCGAGCGCCCCGATTTCGCGCTCGTACCAATCGACGTGGTCTGAGCCGATCCCGTGGTGATGCGTGATCGAGCCGCCGGCAGCGAGGATCGCGTCACTCGCAGCCGCCTTCGCCCGGCGCCACTGCGCGACCGGATCCTCGAGCTGCGCGCAGGCGGCCGTGAAGTACAGCGAGGCACCCGATGCGTACACGTGCGAGATGTGACAGAGGACGACTGGCGGCGTCCCCTGCGCGGTCAGCGATTCGCGCAGCGCCTCGGTCACGCCCTGATAGACGGTGGACAGCGCCGACCAGAACGCGACCGTCTCGAGCGTCTCGACGATCGCGCCCGCGTCCAGCAGCGCGTCGCGCAGGTAGGGCCCCCGATAACGATCGCGCTCCCACGCCGCGCCCGCCTCCGGCGCCCGCGAGGCGCCGAGCGACGGGAGCAACTCGGCGACTGCGTCGCGCCGCGCGGCGACGTCGGCGGCGCTTCCCTCGTAGCCGGCGATCGCCAGCGAGCCGCCTGCGCCGCTGCCCAACTCGGACGGGCGCGCGAGGTTGAGCGCGGTCTCGGCTTCGTCAGACAGCCGCAGCACCGTCGGGCGCGGACCATCCTGGACGAGGCGCCGGATCGCCTCGGCGCCCTGTGAGAACGAATCGAAGCGCCAGCCTTCGTACACGCGCTCCTGCGGCAGTGGGCGCAGCGCCACGGTCAGCTCGGTGATCACCCCGAAGGTGCCCTCCGAGCCGAGCAGCAGCTGGCGCAGGTCGGGCCCGGCGGCCGACTTCGGCGCGCGCCCGAGCGCCAGCGTGCCCGCGGGGGTCGCGACGCGCAGCGCCAGCACGAGCTCGTCGAAGCGTCCGTAGCCGGCCGACGCCTGGCCGCTCGAGCGGGTCGCCGCTGCGCCGCCGAGCGTCAGGTACTCGTAGGACTGCGGGAAGTGGCCGATCGTGTAGCCCCGCTCGTTGAGCAGCGCCTCGGCTTGCGGACCGCGCAGGCCGGGCTCGAGCACCGCCAGGCGCGACTGCTCGTCGAGCTCGAGCAGCGCGTTCATCCGCCGCAGGTCGAGCGCGACGAGCCCTGCGAACCGCTCGGCGCGCGCCTGCAGGCCGCCGACGACCGAGGTGCCGCCGCCGAACGGCACGACCGCGACGCGCCGAGCCGAGCAGAGCCGTAGACAGTCGAGCACCTGCTCGTGCGAGTCGGGCAGCAGCACGAGGTCAGGGGCGTCGGCGAGATCGCCCGCTCGCAGCCGCAGCAGGTCCGTCAGCGACTTGCCGCGGGTGTGGCGCACGCGCGCCTCGTCGTCGGCGAGCGCGTGCTCTGCGCCGACGACCGCGGAGAGCTCGGCGGCGACGTCCGCGCGCAGGCGCGGCGGCGGAAGCTCCATGTCAGAGATCGCGCCGGCCGCCCGACCGGGCCGGCGCACCCCGAGTCCCTGCTCGACAAGCGCGCGGATGCTGTCGCTCAGTTGGGGCGTCAGCGCGGGGTCGCCCCATCCCGACCACGACTGGTCCGGGTAGGGCTCGGTGGGGCGGGCGAGGGCCATCTGCGACCCGAGACGGTATCCGGCCGCCGTGCGCGCTGAGCGGGTAGCGGCTTGCGATCATCGCCCGCGCCCCTCATGCTGCAATGTGCAGCAAGGACTTCACGAGTATCGGAGGCGAGGATGACCGACGCGTTGCTACACGGCCTGATGATGGACGACTACCCGCTGTCGCTGACGTCGATGGTTGAGCGGGCGGAGTTGCTCAGCGCCGAGCGCAAGGTCGTCGCCAGGCGTCCGGATGGGCAAATTCATCGCACCACGGTCGGCGAGTGCGCCGGTCGCGCGCGGCGACTCGGGTCGGCGCTCGCCGAGCTTGGGGTCGGCGCCGGCGACCGCGTCGCGACGCTGATGTGGAACCAACCCGAGCACCTCGAGGCCTACTTCTCGATCCCATCGAGCGGCGCCGTGATCCACACGCTCAACCCGCGGCTTCACCCCGACGAGCTCAGCTTCATCGTCGAGGACGCGGAGGACTCGGTGCTGATCGTCGACGAGTCGCTGCTCGGCGCGTTCGACGGATTCGGCCAAGCGCGCGAGTTCAAGCACGTGATAGTCGTCTCGCAGGGCGAGCCCGTGCCCGACGGGACGATCGACTACGAGTCGCTGATCTCGTCGCACGAGCCGATGCAGTGGCCGACGCTCGACGAGCGCCGAGCGGCGGCGATGTGTTACACGTCGGGCACGACGGGGCGTCCCAAGGGCGTCGTCTACTCGCACCGCTCGCTCGTGCTGCACTCGCTGATGGCGGCGCTTCCCGACTCCAACGGGGTCTCGTCGCTGGACACGATCCTCCCGGTCGTGCCGATGTTCCACGCCAACGCGTGGGGGCTGCCGTACACCGCCACGTTCGCCGGCGCGGCGCTCGTGCTCCCGGGCCCCAAGCTCGACCCTGTGAACGTGCTCGACCTGATCGCCGACGAACGCGTGACGCTGACCGCCGGCGTGCCGACCGTATGGATGGCGCTGCTCGCCGCGCTCGACGCCGAGCCGGATCGCTGGGACCTGAGCGCGCTAAAGCGCCTGCTCGTCGGTGGCTCGGCGGTGCCGCGCAGCCTCCTGGAGGGGTTCGACCGTCACGGTCTGACGATCATCCAGGCGTGGGGGATGACCGAGACGTCCCCGCTGGGCAGCGTCTGCCGGCTGACTCCCGACCTCGTCGATGCGCCAGCCGAGCAGCAGTACGACCACCGGTCGCGGCAGGGGATCCCGATCCCCTTCGTCGACATCCGCGCGCGGAGCGACGACGGCGAGCTGATCCCGTGGGACGACAAGGCGATGGGCGAGCTCGAGGTGCGAGGGCCATGGGTTGCGGCCGGATACCACCGCGGGACGGGCGCCGAGAAGTTCACCGACGACGGCTGGTTTCAGACGGGCGACGTCGTCAAGATTGACGCTCGCGGCTGCATCCGCATTTGCGACCGCTCCAAGGACCTGGTCAAGTCGGGCGGCGAGTGGATCTCCTCGGTCGATCTCGAGAATCTGCTGATGGCCCACCCGGCGGTCGTCGAGGCGGCCGTGATCGCGATCCCCGACGAGCGCTGGGGCGAGCGCCCGCTGGCGGTGGTCGTGCGCCAGGAGGGGGAGGACATTGGTCCCGACGAGCTGCGCGAGCACCTGTCCAAGGAGTTCGCGAAGTGGCAGCTGCCCGAGCGGTTTGAGTTCATCGACGAACTGCCGCGAACCGCGACGGGCAAGTTCAAGAAGACCGACTTGCGCGAGCGGTTCGTACAGACAACGGTGTGAGCGCCGCGCCGTCACCCGGACGCCCGGTGCGCGGGTCGCGCACCGGCCGGCCCGTGATGGCGCTGCTCGACCTGCTCGGGCGCCGCTGGTCGCTGCGTGTGCTGTGGGAGCTGCGCGACGACGCCACGCCGAGTTTTCGCGAGCTCCAGGCGCGCTGCGGCGACATCTCCTCCAGCGTGCTCAACGACCGCCTGCGAGAACTGCGCGAAGCCGGGATCGTCGACGCCGAGCCCACCGGCGGCTACCGGCTCACGCGCGAGGGCCACGAGTTGCTCGACTCTCTGGCTCCGATCGACGCGTGGGCCAGGCGCTGGGCCAGGCGCACGGCCGGCTGACCGGGCAAAGCTCACACAGCGGCGCAGACAGCTCGTGTAGCGTCAGCAGCACCGTGGCGCACCGCGGGGTGAGTACCCGATTTCGCGACGGCGACCCGGACGCCGTTCGAGCCGTCTACCGCGAGTACGGACGGCTCGTGTTCGCGGTCGCCTACAGGATCCTCGGCGACCGCGGACTGGCCGAGGAGGCGACGCAGCAGTGTTTCGTCAAGGCCTGGCGTGCAGCCGCTAGCTTCGACTCAGACCGCGAGCTCGGCCCGTGGCTGGCGGCGATCGGGCGGCGTGTGGCGATCGACGTCGCACGGCGCGAGGCCGTGCGCGCGACCGACCCGCTCGACTCGGTCGCACCCGGCGATCCGGCGCTGAGCTCGCCGCCCGGGGCGGGCGAGAACATCTACGACATCTGGGAGGTCCGGCGCGCTGTGACCGGGCTCCCGGACGACGAGCGCGAGATCGTCCGCCTCCAGCATTTCGAGGGTCTGACGCACGTCGAGATCGCAGAACGCCTGGCAATCCCCGTCGGCACCATAAAGTCACGATCGTTCCGGGCACACAAGCGCCTCGCGACGCTACTCGGACACCTGCGTGACTAGAACCAAAATGTTCTACGAAACGTAAGAACTGGCAGAGCACACGATGAGCGCAAACGACGACGACCGGATCACGTACCTGGCGGGGGAGCCCGTCGATTCGCTGACGCCGGCCGAGCGCGCCGAGCTCGACGAGGTCCGCGCGCTGCTCGAGGCCGACGAGATCTGGTCAGAGCCGCCGCCCGAGCTCGAGGATCGGATCGTCGCCGCGATCTCAGACGAGGCCCGCGCGCGCCCCGACCCGGCGCCCGTCGCGCGCTCCACGACGCACTGGTGGTCGGCCCTGAAGCCCCGCCGCCCGGCGTACGCGTTCGCCGCGGCGGCTGCCGTGGTGGTCGTGGCCGTGGTCGTCGCGATCGCGGCAAACAACAACTCGCCTTCGCAGTTGCGCTTCGCGATGGTCGTCACAGGCACATCGCTCGCACCCGGTGCGCAAGGTTCGGCGACGCTGACGAAGACCGCGTCGGGCTGGCGGATCGAGCTGTCGGCGCCGGGCCTGCCGCCGCTGCGCAACGGCCGCTACTACCAGGCGTGGCTGAAGAACGCGGCCGGGATCCTGGTGCCGGTCGGCACCTTCAACGACGCGAACAAGGTGACGCTCTGGTCGGGCGTGCCGGTGACGCAGTTCCGCACCCTGACCGTCACCCGCCAGCAGGCCAACGGTAACCCGAAGTCGTCCGGTCAGCGCGTGCTGACCGGGACGATCACCGCCTCCCACTGATCCGTCGAGAACCGTTTCACGGCTCGAGCCGTAAGGCGTTGAAGGACTCACGTCCAACGACGACAACCAAGGAGAAACCGATGGGGATCAGAAGGCGCACATCTCGACGGCGAACGCGTGTCGCTGCCGTGGGAGTGGTAGTCGCCCTGGCTACGGCCGGGTCCGCGGCAGCGGCGCTTCAGGCGTTGCCACCCGGAGCGCAGGTCAACGACGACGTCGCGGCGGGAATCGACCGCACGCTGAACGTCAACGCTGAGGAGCCGACGAACGCTGACGTCGTCGGCGGCGCGCTGACTGCCGGCGGCAAGGCCGTCCCGTGGGCGGTCTTTCGTCAGACGGAGGGGGCGGGCAACAAGGACCAGGTGTTCTCGCGCTCGTTTGCCAACGGCGCCTGGACGACTCGCGGCATCGGCACCGTCGGGGGTCGCTCGAGCGCCAATCCGCAGTTCCGCGGATCGCTGAACTTCGACCAGGGCCAGGATGGCGAGGCGCCGGCGATCGACTTCGCCGGAACCGGCCGGACGGTTCCCTGGGCCACGTGGTACGAGAACACCCCGGGCGCCGGCTTTGACAAAAACAACATCTTTGCCAGCCGCTTCGACAACACCGGCGACGCCAACCAGGGCAAGTGGATCTTCGGCGGCCAGGCCCGAGGCCTGGGGGGCGGAACGGTCGAAATTCCGTCACTGAACATCCACACCGGCGAGGAAGCCGAGAACCCGTCGGTCGCCGGCGGCTCGGCCGCCGACCCCACCAAGCCGGGTCCGTGGGTCACCTGGCAGGAGACCGACAACGTCAACCACGTCGACCAGATCTTCGTCTCGCGCCCCGAGGGGCCCGGGATGGCTAACTGCGACGGCGTCACGCCCGCCGGTGAGCTGGTCAACGGGCACGTCCCGTCGATCGGTGGCTTCTGCTGGCAGCAGACCGGGATCCCGCGCGTTGGGACCGGCACCACCGACCCGAGCCTGAACGTCGACCCGACCCGCACCGGCATCGAGCCCGACATCGCCTTCACCGGCAACGCGGACGCCGTGCCGTGGGTCGTCTGGTACGAGAAGGACGGCGGCACGCTCGGCCTGCACAGCAACGACATGGTGTTCGCCGCAAAGGGCGTCAGCGACGCCAACGCGACCAACGGCGGGTTTGAGTGGACAGCGGTCGGCAACGGCCTGCAGGGCACGCTCGACACGAGCGGCGCCACGCATCACTTCGGCAACTGTGCCGAGTCGTCGGCCAACGAGTCACTGTGCTCGCTCAACGCCGACCCCGAACACGCCAACGCCGAGGACCCGCGGGTCGCGGCCGGCACGATGAACCCTGCCAACCCGACGGTCCCGTGGGTCGTCTGGGACGAGGACATCGGCGGCGGCGCCAAGCAGATCTTCGTCTCGCGGTTGGTCGGCACAGGCGCGGCGGCGCACTTCCAGATCGTCAACGGCGGCGCCCCGATCTCGACCGGCGCGACCGACTCGACCCGCCCCGACATCACGTTCTCGGGCAACACCCCGTACGTGACGTGGCGCGAGAACGTCGACGGCGTCACACGGGGCTTCGTCGGCCACTTCGTCAATGCGGCCAACCCGCAGTTCCACCTCGACCGTAGCGACGTGCCGCTGACGCCGAACTCACAGGCCGACGTCCGCGAGCCGATCTCGTCCTCCTGCATCGCCACGCCGTTCAACAATGACGGCCAGGCCTGCCAAGGCGCGTCGATCGGCACGCCGTTCTTCCTGTTCACCAACGGCGCCACCCCGCGTGGTCTGTTCGCAAGCGCGTACGCGCCCGACAGCCCCGTGACCGGCGCCGCCAGCCTCGCGACGATCTCGTCGGCGACGCTGAATGCAACCGACAACCCCGAGGGCGCGTCCGTCAACGCGTCGTTCCAGTTCGGCACGACGACCGCCTACGGGGGCACGACCACCGCGCAGAAGCTCGCTCCGGGCAACGCGGACACGCCGTTCAGCGCGGCCGTGACCGGGCTCCCGGCTGGGACCACGATCCACTACCGGGCCGTGGTGACGAGCGACTTCGGGACGTTCGTCGGACCCGACCAGACGTTCCAGACGGCGTCGGCGACTCCGCCTCCGCCGCCTCCGGCCGGTGCCGGGCACGCGTCGGTCGGTCACGCCAAGGTCTCGGGGAACACCGCGACCGTGCCCGTGACGTGCTCGGGCAGTTCGGCTGAGACGTGCAAGCTGGCGTTGACGCTGACCGTCACCGAGACGCTTCGCGGCCATAAGGTGATCGCGGTCACTGCGCGCAAGCAGCCCAAGACCCACAAGCACGTCGCGGTCGTCGGCCGGACACTCGTGACGCTGACCGCCGGCCACTCGCGGTCGGTCCGGCTCACGCTGAACTCGGCGGGCCGCAAGCTGCTCGCCAAGCACCACACGCTGCGTGTGACGCTGCACGTGACCGAGACGCTGGCCAACGGGCACAGCGCCACGGTCGCCACGCGGACGCTCGTGTTCCGGGCGCCGCACCGCCACCACAAGCACTGAGATCAAGCGGGGCGCCGGCCGCACCAGGCCGGCGCCCCGCTAACTCACGCGCCAGCTGCTACGCCAGCGGCACCGGGACCGGCGCGGGCCTGCCGATGTGGAAGCCCTGCGCGTAGTCGACGCCGTGGTGCTGGAGCATCCGGATCGTCTCGTCGTCGGCGACTGACTCGGCGACGGTCTTGATTCCGAGTCCGTGCGCGACGCCGACGATCGCCTTGACCATGTGCTCATCGACGTTGTTGCGAGGCAGGTTCTGGATGAACTCGCCGTCGAGCTTGACGTAGCGCACGGGCAGGTGCTTGAGGTAGTAGAACGAGCCGAAGCCGGTGCCGAAGTCGTCGAGTGCGAGGTTGCAGCCGAGGCTCGTCAGCCCCTGCGCGAACCGGGTCGCCTCGGTCATGTTCGCGATCGCCGCGGTCTCAGTGATCTCGAAGATCAGGTTCGACGGGTCGATCGCGGAGTTGTCGAGCTCGCGCTCGATCATCGACAGCAAGTCGGGGTCGCCGACGACCGACTCGCCTGACAGGTTGACGCCGAGCCGCGGCGACTGCCCGGGGGTCGCGCCGGCGATCATCCGGATCGCCTCCTGCACGACCCATCGGTCGATCGCGTGGATCAGGCCGAAGCGCTCGGCGGCCGGGAGAAATGCGCCAGGCGCGATCAGCTTGCCGCGGTCGCCGCGCATCCTCAGCAGCAGCTCGCCGTGGCTGACCTTGCCGCTCGCGAGCTCGAGGATCGGCTGCAAGTGCAGGACGAAGCGATCGCGCTCGAGCGCGTCCTGGATCCGCTGCGACCAGGTCAGCTTCGCGACCGCTCGGGCCTTGCGCGCCTCCGCCGGGGTGTAGACGACGACGCGGTCGCGGCCGCCGGCCTTCGCCGCGTACATCGCCAGATCGGCGTTGACGAGCACCTCGCTTGCGGTCACGTCGTCTGACTCGAACGCGGTCACACCGATGCTCGCGGTGATCCGGAACGGCATCCCGCCGTATGTCGCCGGGCGCGCGCGGACCGTGCTCAGCAGGTCGTCGGCCGCCGCGCGCGCCTCGCGGACTCCGACTGACGACACGAGCACGCCGAACTCGTCGCCACCGAGTCGCGCGACTACGTCGGTTGAGCGAAAGCGCGAGCGCAGCGCTTCGGCGACCTCGATCAGCACCGCGTCGCCCGCCGCGTGGCCGGCGGAGTCGTTGATCGCCTTGAAGTTGTCGATGTCGACGCTGAGGACGGCGCTGTGCGAGTGGTACCGGCCGGCCTTCGCAAGTTCGCGCTTGAGCTCCTGGTCGAAGCGGCGCCGGTTGACGAGGCCGGTCAGCTGATCGTGGTCGGCGAGGTGGCGCAGGCGCTCCTCGTCGCGCTTTTGCTGCGTGATGTCGCGGCCGATCACCGCGACCGAGACGATCCTGTCGTTGGCGTCGCGGACGGGCGAGACCGTGAGCGACACGAGGATCGTTGTGCCGTCCTTGCGCACGCGCTCTGTCTCGTGCTGGTCGACCGTCTCGCCGGCGAACACGCGCCGCAGGATCTCGGCCTGCTCGCCCTTGCGGTCCGGGGGCTCGATGATCGAGATCGGACGGCCGATCGCCTCCTCGGCCGTGTACCCGTAGAGCTTCTCGGCGCCGCGGTTCCAGGTCGTGATCGTCCCGTACTTGGACTTGGTTGTGATCGCCTCGTCGGCGCCGTCGACGACATAGCTGAGCAGGTCGCGCTCGGCCCGCACGGTCGCCTCGTCGGTGCTGTCCTGGATCGTGCCGACCGCCGTTGCGGGGCCGCTGTTGCCGTAGCTGACGCGGCCTCGTACACGCATCATCCGAGGCACCTCGTCAAAGCGCTTGACCCGCAGCTCGAAGCTGAACGGCTCGTCGGTCTGGCGCGCCCGGGCGATCGATTTCTCGATCATCGCGCGGTCCTCGGCGTGCATCCGGCTGAGCAGCAGCTTGAACGTCAGCTCCATCCCCGGCGGCAGTGCTACGACCTTGCGCAGTCCGGGCGAGTAATCGATCGCGCCGGAGTCGAGGTCGAGCTCGAAGCTGCCCGCTCCGGCGGCCTGCTCGGCCTCGTTGAGCAGCTCGCCGCGATCGCGCCCGACGCGCTCGCCGAGCTGGCGCCCGATGATCGCCAGCAGCCGGTTGAGTCGCTCGTCGCGCTCGTGCGGGGTGGGGGACAGAAGCTCGACGACGCCGACTGTGCCGGTCGTCGCCACGACCGGGAACGCAAACCCGCTGCGCGCGGCCTCGTTATCGCCGTCCGCGGGGGCGGTCCACTCGCTTACGCGATGCAGCGCATCGCCGTCGGCCTTCCACAGCACCGCGGACTGGAACTCGAGCGCCGAGCAGAGCGCCCGCAGCACGCGAGGCCCGAATTGGGCGATCGAGGGCGACTGCGCGAGCGCGTCGGCCACCTCCCATTGGAGGTCGAGCCAGCTGCCCTCCCGTTCGCGGTTGGTAAGCGCCTGAGACAGGTGTGATCCCGATGTAGGCGCACGCTGTCTTTCGACCACCCTGCATGGCACGCGCGCCCTTGACTACTGGACGCGTCCATTGTACGCGTGAGTTGTGGAGTTCGCGCCGTTTAGGCGGCGGCAAGCCGCTCGGCAAGTCGCTGCATCGAGCGGGTGTTTCCGCGCCGCAGGATTCCGCGCACGAGCGGGGCTGCGAGTCGGTCGCTGAGCGGCGCCTGCTGCCACGAATATTCGAACGTGATCCGCGTGCCTCCGGCCGGCAGGTCGTCGAGCTTGTAGGTGCCGTGCCCGACCCTGTGGCCGCTCGCGCTGACGTTGCGCTCGACGATCGTCTCCGGGCGCTGCGCCGACACGACTTCGATGTCAATGGTCTCCGTGCGGCCCGCGGCGCTGACCTCGACGCGGGCCTTGGAGCCGACGCCGCGGTCGGGACCTGAGTACTGCCACTGCTTGAGCATGTGGTTGGTGAATGGCTCGTGGTTTGCCATCACGTCCAGGTAGTCGAACACCTCGTCACGAGGGTTGGGAACTTCGATGGATGTGTGTACTGGTCTCATGTACCAGATGGTACACTGGCCGTTCGTGGAAAGCAAGAGCCCAAGGCAGAAGTTGCTCGACGGCGCGATCGATCACGTTGCTGCGCACGGGATCAGCGACCTGAGCCTGCGTGAGCTCGCGGCCGCGCTCGGCACCAGCCACCGCATGCTGATCCACCACTTCGGCTCTAAGGAGCGGCTCTGGGTCGAGATCGTGCGGACCGTCGAGCAGCGTCAGCGCGACCTGCTCGGCGAGATCCTCCCGGACCCGGACGCCGGCGTCGCCGACGCGATGCGGGCGTGGTGGAAGCACATCTCCGACCCGGCGCTGTGGCCCAACGAGCGCCTGTTCTTCGAGCTGTACGGCCAGGCGCTCCAGGGCCGCGCTCATACGGCCGAGTTGCTCGACGGGATCGTCGAGAGTTGGCTTGACCCGGCGACCGAGATCAACGTCGCACTCGGGGTCCCGCGCGAGCTCGCGCGCGCACACGCGCGACTCGGCGTGGCCGTCACGCGCGGGTTACTGCTCGACCTGGTTGCCACCAGGGACGTTGCAGCTGTCGACGCTGCGATGGAGGCGTTCATCGCCGTGTACACGGAGTGGCTCGCGAACGCGGCGAAAGGCTAGCCTGGGTCGGACCGACACGAATAGGAGCTCTCGGAGATGGCGAAGATCGCGGTGACAGGCGGCAGTGGCAAGGCGGGTCGCGCGGTGCTGCGCGAGCTGCTCGAGCACGGCCACGATGTGCTCAACATCGACCGAGCCCCCTCTGCCGAGTCGTCGACCCCGGACTCGCCGGCGCCGTATCTGTACGCGGACCTGACCGATTTCGGCCAGACGCTGGAGGCGCTGAGCGGTGGCGATTGGCTGCCGGGGATCCAGGCCGTCGTCCATCTTGCCGCGATTCCGTCGCCGGTGCACGCAACTCCCGACCTCGTGTTCCAGACCAACATGGCGAGCACGTACACCGTGTTCGCGGCGGCGGCGCGGCTGAAGCTCGATCGCGTCGTGTGGGCTTCGAGCGAGACCACGCTCGGGCTGCCGTTCGACGCGCCACCGGACTACGCCCCGGTCGACGAGGACCACGAGCTGCGACCCGAATCCTCCTACGCCCTGTCCAAGGTCCTCGGCGAGGAGGCCGCGCGGCAGTTTCATCGGTGGACCGGCACGCCCCACATCGGACTGCGGTTCTCGAACATCATGGAGCGCCACGACTACGAGCGGTTTGCGGAGTTCTGGGAGGACCCGCAGCTGCGCAAGTGGAACCTCTGGTCCTACGTCGACGAAAGTCACGTCGGCGAGGCGGTCCGCCGCGCGCTCGAGGCCGATGTCGCAGGCGCGGATGCGTTCATCATCGCCGCGCGCGACACCGTGATGCGGACGCCCAGCCGTGACCTGATGAATCAGGTGTTTCCCGGCGTCCCAGTCGCCTCGAACCTCGATCAGTACGGGACGCTGCTGAGCATCGACAAGGCTCGCCGCGTGCTCGGCTACGAGGCCGGCTTTACGTGGCGAGAGCTGATCTGAGGACCTCGCCTCAGTGCGCCACAGCAAATATGCTCCTGCGTCATGAGCGCCAGCTTCGTACACACATGCATCCGCGTCCGCGACATCGATGCGTCGGTCAAGTTCTACGGCCGTCTGGGCTTCGAGCACCGCGGCCGCCTCAACTTCGAGTCCGCCTACAACATCTACCTCGGGCTCCCGGGCGGCGGCGACGTGCTCGAGCTGACCGTCAACGTCGGCCGCGAGCAGCCCTATGACCTCGGCGAGGGCTACAACCACATGGCCCTGATCGTCGATGACCTCGACGGGCTCCTCTCCGAGCTCGGGAGCGCCGGCATCCAGCCCGAGAAGCCGCCGTACGCGCCGGGCGGGCGCGAGGAATACCGGATCTGCTTCGTCAGCGATCCGGATGGCTACCGGATCGAGCTGATCGACAGCGCGTTCCCGACTCCGCAGGACCCGCCGCATCCGTCCGAACAGGGCTGATCGAGTCATGCCGTAAACTCCGGGCTGCATGCGCAATCCGTGGTTGGCCATCGACGTGGCCACGGCTCCCGCGCAACGGGCGCGGGAGGTTAGACGTGCGTGGGAGCGGTTCATTGGGGGCGTCTCGGAGTCGACGTCCGATCCGCGGGGTTCTCAGCCCGTGCGCGAGCCGATCGCTGCCTCCTGGCGTCGCTCGGCTGCGGCCGGGGTCGATCCGTCGGGACTCCGGATTGCGCCCGTAGTAGCTGACGCGGACGAGGCGACCGCGCGGTGGGAGATACACCCGCTGGCGGAAATGGCGCCCCTGATTCGATCGTGTCTGGCGGCGACGGCTGACGAGTCGGGCCACCTGATCGTCGTCAGCGATGCCAACGGCGTGTTGCTGTGGGTCGAAGGCAACCCGCGCGTGCGGATGCGGGCGGCGGACTCGATGAACTTCGCCGAAGGTGCGCTTTGGAGCGAAGGCGGTGCGGGCACCAACGCGATCGGGACGGCGCTGGCGGCCGAGCACGCGGTCCAGGTGTTCGCCTCCGAGCACTTCAACGAGATCGTCCAGGCGTGGACCTGCGCGGCCGCGCCGGTGCATGATCCGGACACCGGACGGGTGATCGGCGTGATCGATCTCACCGGTGCGATGGCGACCGTACATCCGCACAGCATGGCCGTCGCAACCGCCACGGCGAACGCGGTCGAGGCCGAGTTGCGCTGCCAGATGCGCGACCGTGATGCCCGGCTGCTCGCGCGCTTTGGAGGCAGGCTGACGGACGGGTCCGGGCCACGAGCGCTCGTCACCGCGAGCGGTCGCGTGGTCGCCAGCCAGCCGCTCGGGTGGCTGCCCGAGGGACGGCTGAGGGTTCCGCCCGGAGGCGGCGAACTGCCGCTCGGTTACGAGCGCTCGCTGCTCGCCGAGGTGCTCGGGTGTGACGAGGCCTACCTGGTGCGCGCCGTGACGGCGGTCGCCTCGCGCGGGCCCGGAGGCCCGCCTCTGAGCTTGCGCCTGCTCGGCCGTGGACGGGCCGAGGCGGAGCTGTCGGGCAAGCGCCTGAAGCTGGGAATGCGCCACAGCGAGATCGTCACGCTGCTCTGCGCCAACCCCGAGGGCCTGACCAGCGAAGAGCTCAGCGCGGGTGTCTACGGTCTGCACTCTCACGCGGGGAGCATCCGGGTCGAGATCTCGCGGCTGCGCAAGCTGCTGGGCGATTGCATCGAATCCGAGCGCTACCGGTTCAGGTGCGCGGTCAACAGCGACGTGGGAACTGTCTCCGGTCTGCTGCACCGCGGCGAGGTGCGTGCGGCCGCGGCCAGGTACAGCGGTCCGCTGCTACCGCAGTCGCTGGCGCCGGGGGTGATCGCGGAGCGCGATGAGCTCGAGGGCTGGATGCGTCAGTCGGTGATGAGCGGCGGCGATCAGGAGGCGCTGTGGTCGTGGCTGCAAACGCCGACGGGCGCCCGCGACCTTCCCGCCTGGCAGCGGCTACTGGCCAACTTGGTGTTCGCCGACCCGCGGCGAAGCCTGGCGGCAGCCCATGTCGCGCAACTGCGGGCCGTGTAACGCCTCTGTAACTCCCTCACCCATAGCTGTCCTCTACGGTGGATCGTCGGGGTGTCAATCGACCCCCGAACGGAGAGAGGATCACCAGATGAGCGAGTCCGCCGGTGTGCGCGCGGTCGCGCACGGGGCTGCCGCATCGAGCCGCAGCCTGAGCACGGCGCGCGCCGTGCTCAGGGTTCTCTCGTTGTTGATGGAGCGTCCGTCGGGGGTTCGCGCCGATGAGGTCGCCCAAGCGCTCGGCAAGAGCACCTCGACCGCCTACTACCTGCTCACCAGCCTGTGTGAGGAGGGGTTCGCGGTGCACGAGAGCAAGGGCGTGTATCGCCCGGCGCGGGGCCTCGAAGAGCTGACAGCGGACGCCGAGCAGCCGACGGTTCTCCACGAAGGTCTCGAGGCAGCGGTCGACGAGCTGTTCCTGCGGACGCGAAAGCGCTCGTACCTCGGCGCGGTGCGGCCGGGGAGGATCGAGATCGTCGCCGTTCGGGGTCGCCAGGGAGTGCGGCGGATGCCCGGCCTTGGCAGCGAGATCCGCGACAGCGCTCACGCGCTGGCGATGGGCAAGGTCGTGCTCGCACTGCTACAAGCGCCCGGGCTCAGCCGCTACGTCGCGCGTGGCCTGAAGTCGTTCACACCGCACACGATCACTTCCGCCGACGCACTCGCCGCCGACCTCGATCGAGTCAGGAGCCAGGGCTTCGCGGTCGATCGCGAGGAGTTCGACGAGGACTTCTGTTGCGTGGCCGCCCCGATCTTCGATGAGCACGGCAGGTTCGTCGCCGCGCTCGGGCTGTCGGTCACGCCGCACGTATTCGACGCCGAGCTCGAGCAGCTCGCGGCGACCGTGATCGACGTCGCTCAGGGCGCGGTCGCGGCGGCGTCGCAGCGCCCCTCCGAACACGCCCGTAACGGCCACAGGCGCTTGGCGCCGGTGCTCTGAATTGCAAGCACATGCAGAAAAGCCGAGCTTCTTGCGACAGACCCGGAAGCCGACTTAGGGTCGATAGATGAGGCCGGCCAGCGGTCAAAACCGCTTGCGGTAACGACGGCAACCCCAGCTAAGGAGTGATGGTGAGCAGAGCCAGCATCACCAAGGCTCACAACAAGATCCAGGAACTGTCCTGGGAGCCGACATACGTCTCGCCGGTCGAGAAGTACTCGACCGACTACACCTTCGAGAAAGCGCCGAAAAAGGACCCGCTCAAGCAGGTGCTCCGCTCCTACTTCCCGATGGAGGAGGAGAAGGACAACCGCGTGTTCGGCGCGATGGACGGCGCGATTCGCGGCAACATGTTCCGCCAGGTCCAGGAACGGTGGATGGAGTGGCAGAAGCTGTTCCTGTCGATCATCCCGTTCCCTGAGATCTCAGCGGCGCGGGCGATGCCGCTGACGATCGGCACCGTGCCCAACCCAGAGGTTCACAACGGCTTGGCGATCCAGATGATCGACGAGGTCCGCCACTCGACGATCCAGATGAACCTCAAGCGGCTCTACATGAACCACTACATCGATCCGGCGGGCTTCGACATCACCGAGAAGGCCTTCCAGAACTGCTACGCCGGCACCATCGGACGCCAGTTCGGCGAGGGCTTCATCACCGGCGACGCGATCACCGCCGCCAACATCTATCTGACGATCGTTGCCGAGACGGCGTTCACGAACGTGTTGTTCGTCGCGATGCCCGCCGAGGCCGCCGCCAACGGCGACTTTCTGCTGCCGACCGTGTTCCATTCGGTCCAGTCAGACGAGTCGCGCCACATCTCAAACGGCTACTCGATCATCCTGATGGCACTCGCCGACGAGCGCAATCGCGAGCTGCTCGAGCGTGACCTCCGCTACGCCTGGTGGAACAACCACGCGGTCGTCGACGCCGCGATCGGGACGTTCATCGAGTACGGCACCAAGGACCGTCGCAAGGATCGGGAGAGCTACGCCGAGGCGTGGCGTCGCTGGATCTACGACGACTACTACCGCAGCTACCTGATGCCGCTCGAGAAGTACGGCCTGACGATCCCGCACGATCTGATCGAAGAGGCTTGGAACCGGATCTGGAACAAGGGCTACATCCATGAAGTCGCCCAGTTCTTCGCAACCGGCTGGTCTGTCAACTACTGGCGGATCGACGGGATGGACGACAAGGACTTCGAGTGGTTCGAGTTCAAGTACCCGGGCTGGTACGACAAGTACGGCAAGTGGTGGGAGCGCTACACCGAGCTCTCGAAGAAGAACGGCCACGCGCCGATCATCTTCAACGCAGACGCCGACTACGAGTACCCGCACCGCTGCTGGTCGTGCATGGTCCCGTGCCTGATCCGCGAGGACATGGTGGTCGACGAGGTCGACGGCCAGGTCCGGACCTACTGCTCTGAAACGTGTGCCTGGACCGACAAGGTCGCGTTCCGCGGCGAGTACAACGGTCGGCCGACCCCGTCGATGGGCAGGCTCACGGGCAAGCGTGAGTGGGAAACGATGTACCACGGCTACGACCTCGCCGAGTGCATCCAGGACCTGGGTTATGTCCGCGACGACGGGGAGACGCTCGTTCCCCAGCCGCATCTGGATCTGGACCCGAAGAAGATGTGGAAGCTCGAGAACGTCAAGGGCTACACGTTGCAGAGTCCGAACATCCTGCTCAACGGGATGTCGCCCGAGGACCGCGAGGAACACGTGGCTCACTACAAGGCCGGCGGTCCAGCGGGCCGTCCCGCCAAGTGAACGGGAGGCCACGAAAGGCGTGAGAGATCGGCCGAGAGCGACCGGTCAACAAGCCGGTCGCTTTCGGCACTCCGCGTGACCCGTATGGGAGAGACCTACACAGTGCGCCTCGAGCCGGTCGGGATCGAGTTTGAGGTCGACGAGGACGAAACCGTCCTGCGCGGCGCGTTCCGCCAGGGCCTGATGCTGATGCATGGCTGCAAGGAGGGCCAGTGCGCGGCATGTAAGTCGTTCCTGCTCGACGGCGAAGTCGATCTCGACAAATACTCGAACTTCGCGCTCAACGACTATGAGCGCGAAGAGGGGTGGACGCTGCTGTGCCGAGCCCATGCGATGTCCGACCTCGAGGTTGAGCTGATCAACTACGACGAGGAAGTCCTCCGCAGCGGTATCGCGCTGACCACGGAGACGATGCGCGTCGAGACGATCGAGGCGCTGACCCACGACATCCATCGGTTGGTGCTGAGTGGCGCCGAGCTCAAATTCAAGCCCGGCCAGTACGTCGACATCAAGATCCCCGGTGGCGACGACGTCCGTTCGTTCTCGATGGCGAACCTGCCGGGTGACGCGCTCGAATTCATGATCAAGGTGTATCCCGACGGCCGGTTCTCGAGCCTGCTGTCCGGCGGTGAGCTTCAGCAGGGCCACGAGCTCGAGGTGACGGGCCCGTATGGAGTGTTCACCCTGCGTGAGAAGTCAGACCGGCCGCTGCTGTTCATCGGCGGCGGCGCGGGCATGGCGCCAATCCTCGCGCTGCTGCGTTCGCTCGCTCGCACTGGAAGCACGAGGCCGGCGGTCTTCTACTACGGAGCGCGTGGCCCGCGCGACCTGTTTCACATCGACGAGCTCGCTCAGCTCGCCGAGCGCCTACCGAACTTCCGGTTCGTTCCGGCGCTGTCGGAGTGCGAGGACGATGAGTGGAGCGGTGAGCGGGGGCTGATAACCGACGTTGTCGCCCGCGGTGAGCCGGAGCTGAGCGAGGTGGACGCATACCTATGCGGTCCGCCGCCGATGGTGGACGCCGCCATCGGCCTGCTGGTGCAGAAGGGCGTGCCCGAGTCACGGGTTTACTACGACAAGTTCACCACGACCGCGCCCTGATCGCGGAGAGGAGAGCAACTGATGGCAACAGACACAGAGGCCCTCGCCAAAGCACGAAGCGTCCCGATACCTGAGTTCACCGACGCTGAGGCGGGTGCGCGAGAGTTTCCGTCCTCGTCGAGCAGAAGTTACAACTACTTCACGCCCTCCAAGCGTCGCGCGAGCGTGTACGAAGACGTCACTGTCGACGTCCAGCCGGACCCGGAGCGCTATCTGCTGCAGGGATGGATCTACGGCTTCGCCGACGGTGTCGGCGGCTACCCGCTCGACTGGACGAAGCTGAAGTCGTCCAACTGGCACCAGTTCCTCGATCCCAACGAGGAGTGGGAGCAGACGATCTACCGCAACAACGCCAACGTTGTGCGACAGATCAGCCAGAACCTTGCCAACGCCAAGGCGGCTCGTGCATTCGACGGCTGGAATCGTGGCTGGGTCAAGACCGTCGAGCGCCATGTCAGCGCCTGGGCGCATGTCGAGCACGGGATCGGGATGCACGTCTACCTGCCCGCGCAACGTGACGCTCCGACCAACATGATCAACAACGCGATTTCGGTCGCGTCGGCGCACAAGCTGCGCTTTGGCCAGGACGTGATCCTCTACAACCTCGAGCTCAGCGAATCAGTTGAGGGCTTTGACGGCGACGCGCACAAGGACGCCTGGATCAACGACCCGGTGTGGCAGGGCGTGCGTGAGAACGTTGAGCGCCTGACCGCAATCCGCGACTGGGCGGAGGCCTTCTTCGCAGCAACAGTCGTGTTCGAGCCACTCGTCGGTGAGCTGTTCCGCAGCGAGTTCGTGATGCAAGTGGCCGCTCTCCAGGGCGACTTCGTCACGCCGACGCTGATGGGCGCAGGAGAATCGGACACCGCTCGTGACTGGCGCGTCTCGCGCGCGCTGTTCAAGATGCTGTCCGAAGACGACGAGCACGGCGAGGCGAACCGGGCGACGATGCAGTCCTGGCTCGAGGCCTGGACGCCGGTCAGCCTCTCGGCAGCGCGGGCCTTGCAGCCGATCTGGTCGCAGCCGGGCGAGAAGGTCATCCGCTTCGAGGAATCCCTCGAGCACTCCCGCCGGCGCTTTGACGAAGTCCTCGGCGACCTGAACCTCAACGCAAAGGAGCTCGCTCGATGAGCAACGACGATCGATTCAAGTTCAGTCGCACATCGTCGAACCGCGCCGGCATAACCCTGATGAACAACCAGGTCGGTTACACCGTCGCCGAGGTCATGAGAGGCAAGGAAGGTGTGACGGTGGAGGTCCTGCCATCGATGATTCGAGTCGATGGCGACAACAAGTTCGAGTTTGACTACGAGGAGATCGCTGAAGCGCTCGGATGGGACGACTTCGGCAACGATGATTTCGAGGAGGTCATGTCGACCCACTACGGCCGCATGGTCGTGCTCGACGACCGGATCATCATGTTCGCCAATCCTGAGGACGCAGCTGAATACATCAGCTTCGATCTTCGCGCCATCAGCTAGCACGAGTAAGGAGACACATGTTCGCGAGCAATGGTGATCGGTATTTCGTCGTGGATGGGCATTGCCATTTTTGGGATGCGAGTCCTGGGAATTGGGTGAAGGGTCAGGAGCAGTACGCGAAGGGTTGGATTGAGTGTTTTCATGCGTATATGGGTTTG
>DASXDD010000055.1:0-30211 GCA_036490775.1 Solirubrobacteraceae bacterium
GGCGCCGACGACCGCGGCGGTCTTGCCGGTCCGCCGGTCGGGCGGCTCGGGGACGATCCACCCCGACTCGAACGCGCGCTCGGCGATCGCCAGCTCGATCTGCTCGATCGAGACCGGGTCGTCGTTGATCGCCAGCACGCAGGCCGACTCGCATGGCGCAGGGCAGATCCGGCCCGTGAACTCGGGGAAGTTGTTGGTCGCGTGCAGCTGGTCGATCGCCTCGCGCCACTTGTCGCGATAGACGAGGTCGTTCCAGTCGGGGATCAGGTTGCCCAGCGGGCATCCCTCGTGGCAGAACGGGATCCCGCAGTCCATGCAGCGAGCGCCCTGGCGGCGCAGCTCGGACTCGGGCTGCAGCGAGAAGTACTGGTCGTAGTCGCCGACCCGTGCGGCCGGGTCGCGCTTGTCAAAGCCGACCCGGTGGATCTTCAAAAACGCGCCGAGCTCGCCCACTAGGCCTCCACGACGGCCTTGTCGGCCGCCTGCTCGAGCGCGCGCCGGTAGTCGCGCGGCATCACCTTGATGAACCGGTCGCGCGCGCCGCGGTCCCACGAGGCGAGCACGTTGCGCCCGACCAGCGACCCAGTCCGCCCGGTGTGCTCGGCGATCAGCGTCTTGACCTCGTCGGCGTCGTCGTCGGTCAGCTCCTCGAGGTCGACGAGCTCAGTGTTGCAGCGGCCGGCGAACCGGCGATCGACGTCGTAGACGTACGCGATCCCGCCGCTCATCCCGGCGCCGAAATTGCGGCCGGTGCGGCCGAGCACGACCACCCGCCCGCCGGTCATGTACTCGCAGCCGTGGTCGCCGACGCCTTCGACGACGGCCAGCGCGCCGGAGTTGCGCACCGCGAAGCGTTCACCCGCGAGCCCGCGGAAGAACGCGCGGCCGGCGGTCGCGCCGTACAGCACGGTATTGCCCACGATCGAGTTCTCCTCAGCGCGGAACCTCGCGCGCTCGGGCGGTCGCACCGAGACGACGCCGCCCGACAGGCCCTTGCCGGTGTAGTCGTTGGTTTCGCCGCGCAACGCGAACGTCACCCCCGGGGCCAGCCAGGCGGCAAAGCTCTGCCCGGCCGAGCCCGAGAACGTGATCTCGATCGTCCCCTCGGGCAGGCCCTCGGCGCCGTGCTTGCGAGCGATCTCGCCCGACAGGATCCCGCCGACGGTGCGGTTGACGTTTCGGACCGGCAGCGGACCGAGCTTGACCGGCTCGACGTGCTCGAGCGCGGGGCTGCAGCTGCGCACGAGCTCCCAATCGAGCGCGTCGTCGAGCACCGGCACCTGCGCACGGGTACGACGTCGCGGCGTGTCGGCGGGCAGCTCGGGCGCCTGCAAGATCATCGAGAGGTCGACGTTGCGCGCCTTCCAGTGGTCGATCGCCGCGTCGGTGTCGAGCAGGTCGGTCCGGCCGATCATCTCCTCAAACTGCCTGATCCCGAGCGAGGCCATGATCTCGCGGACCTCTTCGGCGATCAGCATCAGGTAGTTGACGACGTGGTCGGGCGTGCCCTGGAAGCGTTTGCGCAGCTCCGGGTCCTGCGTTGCGACGCCGACCGGGCACGTGTTCAGGTGGCAGACGCGCATCATGATGCAGCCCATTGCGATCAGTGGCGCGGTCGAGAACCCGAACTCGTCGGCGCCGAGCAGCGCGCCGATCACGACGTCGCGACCGGTCTTCATCTGGCCGTCGACCTCAACCGTGATCCGCGAGCGCAGGTCGTTGAGCAGCAGCGTCTGCTGGGTCTCAGCGAGCCCGATCTCCCACGGGACGCCGGCCGACTGGATCGAGGACTGCGGCGAAGCGCCGGTGCCACCATCGTGGCCGGAGATCGTGACGTGGTCGGCGTTGGCCTTCGCGACGCCGGCGGCGACCGTGCCGACGCCGACCTCGGACACGAGCTTGACCGAGACCGAGCCGGTCGGGTTGGCACAGCGCAGGTCGTAGATCAGCTGCTTGAGGTCCTCGATCGAGTAGATGTCGTGGTGCGGCGGCGGCGAGATCAGCCCGACGCCCGGCGTCGAGTGGCGGATGCCCGCGATGTAGTCGTCGACCTTGTGGCCCGGCAGCTGGCCGCCCTCGCCCGGCTTCGCGCCCTGCGCCATCTTGATCTGGAGCTGGTCTGCGTTGACGAGATAGTGGATCGTGACGCCGAAGCGGCCGGAGGCGACCTGCTTGATCGCCGAGCGCCGCAGGTCGCCGTTGGCGTCGGCGGTGTAGCGCGACGCGTCCTCCCCGCCCTCGCCGGTGTTAGAGCGCCCGCCGATCCGGTTCATCGCGATCGCGAGCGTCTCGTGCGCCTCGCGGCTGAGCGCGCCGAGGCTCATCGCGCCGGTCGTGAACCGCTTGACGATCTCGGTCGCCGGCTGAACCTCCTCGAGCGGAACCGGCTCGCCCACGTAGCGCAGCGCCATCAGGCCACGCAGCGCGGCCTTACGCGTCGACTCCTCGTTGGCGAGGCGGGCGAACTCGTCGTAGGTCTCGCGCGGGTCGCCGTTTTGCATGCGGACCGAGTGCTGGAGCTTGGCGATCGTGTCCGGGTTCCAGATGTGGACCTCGCCGTCGCGCCGCCACTGCAGCACACCGCCGACCGGGAGCAGGTCGCGGCCGGTGCGCGGGTAGGCGCGGAAGTGGCGTTCGAGCGCCTCGGTCGAGAGCTGCTCGATCCCGATGCCGCCGATCCGCGACGCAGTGCCCGTGAAGTGCTGGTCGATCAGGCCGTGCTCGAGTCCGACGGCCTCGAAGATCTGCGCGCCGCAGTAGGACTGGATCGTCGAGATCCCCATCTTCGAGATCGTCTTCATCAGGCCCTTGCCGATCGCGCGCACGATCCGCTTCTCGGCCTCCTCGCGGTCGAGGTCCTCGGGCAGCAGCGAACGGTCGGTGAGCTCGTCGAGCGACTCGAACATCAGGTACGGATTGATCGCGGCTGCGCCGTAGCCGATCAGCGTCGCCATGTGGTGGATGTCGCGCGGCTCGCCGGACTCGATCACGAGCCCGGTGCGAAGACGCGTGCCCCGACGCACGAGGTGGTGGTGGACGGCCGCCACGGCCAGTAGCGACGGCATCGCGACGCGCTCGGCACCGAGGTTACGGTCCGACAGGATCAGGATGTTGGCGCCGTTCTCGACGTAGCCCGAGGCCTCTTCGCACAGTGCCTCCAGACGCGGCACGATCCCGCCCGGGCCGTGCTCGACCGGCCAGGTGATGTCGACGGTCGCGGCGTCGAACACGTCGTGGGAGACCTGGCGCAGCTTCTCGAGCTCGTGGTTTCGCAGGATCGGCTGGTCCATCACGAGGATGTGGGCCTGCTCGGGCGATTCGGAGAGCAGGTTGACCTCGGCACCGACGCCGGCGTGCAGGCTCATCACGACCGATTCGCGGATCGGGTCGATCGGCGGGTTGGTGACCTGCGCGAACAGCTGCTTGAAGTAGGAGAACAGCGGCGGCTGGCGGTCTGACAGCACGGCCAGCGCCGCGTCGTTGCCCATGCTCGCGACTGGCTCCTCGCCCTTGGCGGCCATCGGCGCGATCACCATCCGCAGGTCCTCCTGCGAGTAGCCGAACGCCAGCTGCTTGGAACGCAGCGGCTCGATCCTCGGCGTCCGCGGCTCGCGGTCCGGGAGGTCGTCGATGTGCACGACCGAGCGCTCATACCACTCCCCGTAGGGCTTGCGGCGGGCGACCCGGCGCTTGACCTCCTCGTCGGCGACGACGAGGCCCTGCTCGAGGTCGACGAGGAACAGCTTGCCGGGGGCGAGCCGGCCCTTGCGCTGCACGTGCTCAGGAGCGACCGTCAACACGCCCGCCTCGGACGCGAGCACGACATAGCCCTCGGTGTCCTGGATCCAGCGGCCAGGGCGCAGCCCGTTGCGGTCGAGCACCGCGCCGGCGATCCGCCCATCGGTGAACACCACCGCCGCGGGGCCGTCCCATGGCTCCATCAGGCACGAGTGGAAGTCGTAGAAGCCCTGGACGTCGGGGTCGACGTCGTTGCGGGTCCGGTAGGCCTCGGGGATCATCATCATCACCGCGTGCGGGATCGAGCGGCCGCTCAGCACGAGCAGCTCGAGCACGTTGTCGAACACGGCCGAGTCAGAGCCGCCCTCGCGCACGACCGGGATCACCTTGTTGATGTCCTCGCCGAACAGCTCGGAGGTGAGCTGCGACTCGCGCGCTCGCATCCAGTTGACGTTGCCGCGCAGCGTGTTGACCTCGCCGTTGTGGGCGATCATCCGATATGGGTGGGCGAGCTCCCAGCTCGGGAACGTGTTGGTCGAGAAGCGCGAGTGCACGAGCGCCAGGCGCGAGGCCAAGCGCGGGTCGCGCAGGTCGGTGAAGTAGCGCGGCAGCTGCGGCGCGGTCAGCATCCCCTTGTAGACGATCGTGCGGCTCGAGAAGCTCGGCAGCGCGACCTCGCCGCCGGCGGCGCGCTCGATCAGCCGGCGGATCACGTACAGCTTGCGCTCGAACTGATCCTGGTCCTCGATCGACTCGTTCGCCTCGATCAGCACCTGGCGGATCACCGGCGCACACACGCGCGCGGTCTCGCCGACGTGGCGGTCGTCGATCGGGACGTCGCGCCACCAGATCGGGCGCTGGCCCTCGGCCTCGATCGTGTCCTCGATCAGCTGCTCGATCACGACGCGTCGCTCGGCATCGCTCGGCAGGTAGCAGACGCCGACTCCGTAGCGACCGGAGGGCGGCAGCTCGACCCCTGACACGGCCGCGCGCAGGAAACCGTCGGGGATCTGGAGCAGGATCCCGGCGCCGTCGCCGGTGTTCGGGTCGGCGCCCTCGGCGCCGCGGTGTTCGAGGTTCTCGAGCGCGTCCAGCGCCTTCTCGACGACCGCGTGGCTCGCATCGCCCCACAGCTTGGCGACGAGCGCGAGGCCGCAGGCGTCGTGTTCGTTGACGGGGTCGTAGAGGCCAGTGGCCCCGGGCGGAGCAGTACGTATGCGCATAGGTGTGAAGGGCGCGCGCGGCTCTTGGAAGCTAGAACCCACGCGGCGAGGAGCGGGCCTGAAAGGCTACCAAGGCAGGCCGCCGACCCCGCCGCCGGCGTGAATCCCGGTTTCGCGGCGCCGGGGGCTAGCTCTTGGCCTTGGCGGTGCGCTTCTTGGAGCTGGCGCCGTCGCCGTCGCCCGAGCTGCTGCGGCGCTTTGACTTGGGCTTGGCGCCGGAGTCCTCGCCGACCGCGGCGAGGCTCGCCTCGAGCGCCGCCATCAGGTCCGGCGCGGCCGCCGGCTCTTCGGCCTCGGGCTGGATTGCGATCTCCTCGCCGGCGGCTTTTCGCTCGATCAGGTCGAGTACCCGCGCGCGATACTCGTCGTGGTATTTCTCGGGCTCGAAATCGGCCGACAGCGACTCGATCAGCTGCTGAGCCATCGTCAGCTCACGCTTGGTCGCCTCGGCCTCGTTGACGGACTCGAGCTCGTCGAGGCGGTCGGGCGACAGCACTTCGTCGCCGTACAGCATCGTGCTGAGCGCCAGCGCGTCGCCGGCGGGGCGCAGCGCGCACAGCTGCTGCTTGGAGCGCAGCACGACCTTGCCGATCCCGACCTTGCCCGACTCGCGCATCGCGTCGCCGAGCAGCCGGTAGGCCTTCGCGCCGCCGGCGGCGGGCGCCAGGTAATACGAGTGGTCGTAGTAGATCGGGTCGATCTCGGCGAGGTCGACGAACTCCTCGATGTCGATCGTCCGCGTCGCCTTGGGGTCCAGCGCATCGAGCTCGTCGGTGCTGATCAGCACGTAATGCTCGGGCGTGATCTCGTAGCCCTTGACGATCTCCTCGTACGGGACCTCTTCGTCGGTCGTCGGATCGACGCGCTTCTGGCGGATCCGCGCGCCGGTCTTGCTCGAAAGCTGATGAAAACGAACGGACTTGGGAGAGGTCGCGCTGTAGAGCTTGACGGGCACGTTGACGAGCCCGAAGCTGATTGCGCCTGACCAGATTGCGCGGGCCATACAAGGTTTGTATAGCGAACGTGCGGTCCGATCAAGCGCTGAGCGGAGTCTTGCCAAGCTGCAGGGAGATCTCACGAAATGCCCCGCCGCGACGTTTCAAGACCAGTGGACCTCCCACCCTTTCAGGCGCTGATCGACGCGCACGGCTCAGACGTGCATCGTTTCCTGCTGGCGACCGTCGGCGCGACCGCCGCTGACGACTGCTACCAGGAGACGTGGATCGCGGCGCTGCGGGCGTATCCGCGTCTTCGCAGCGCGTCCAACCTGCGGGGTTGGGTGCTGACGATCGCGCACCGCAAGTCGATCGATCACTTCCGCGCGCGCCGCCGTCAGGCGGTGCCGGTCGGCGATGTGCCCGAGATCGCGACCGAGGACTTCGAGCCACGAGATGACGATGGGCTCTGGGGCCTGGTTCGCGGGCTGCCCGACAAGCAGCGAACGGCCGTCGCGCTGCGGTACGTGTTCGACGCGTCCCACGCCGAGATCGGCTCGGTGATGGACACCAGCGAGGAGGCCGCAAGGCGAAACGTCCACGAAGGGCTACGACGATTGAGAACGGAGTACGAGCGATGATCGAAAACGACGCTCTGGAGCGCGAGCTGAGGATCAGCGCCGCGCGCGAGGCAGAGTTCCCCCTGCCCGACGTCGGCGAGGCCGCGGCGACGGCCGGGCTGCTCGACGTCGCCTACGCGAACCTCGACTCACCGCTGGGGACGCTGCTGCTGGCGGTCACCGACCGCGGGCTGGTGCGGCTCGCCTACGTCGACTTCGAGGGCGAGGATGAGGTGATCGCCGAGCTCTCGAGCCGGATCTCGCCGCGCGTCCTGGCGGTCCCGCGCAGACTCGACGCCGCGCGGCGCGAGCTCGACGAGTACTTCACCGGCTCCCGGCACGAGTTCGAGCTGCCGGTCGACTGGCGGCTGACGCACGGCTTCGGCCGCCGCGTGCTGCGGGCGACCGCGAGGATCCCCTACGGCGGGGTCTCGAGCTACAAGCAGGTCGCGGCCGCGGCCGGAAGCCCCCGGGGCTCGCGCGCAGCCGGCAACGCGCTCGGATCCAACCCGATCCCGATCGTCGTCCCCTGCCACCGGGTGTTGCACGCCGGCGGCGGGCTCGGCGGCTACACGGGCGGGCTTGACCGCAAGCGGCTGCTGCTCGCGGTCGAAAAGGGCGAGTGAGCGACCTTGGCCGAACGTGAGCGATCTCACACACCGCTCTTCGGTGCGACTATGTAATCAGTGGCACAAGCCCGCCATCCGAGGGAGCCGACGTGAACAAGCGTGAACTGAGGCCGCTGCTGCCGCCCGGACCGACCACACCGGCGGCGATTCAGCTCGTCGCCACCTGGAAGCGCCCGGGTGGCTCGATCGAGCGGCTGCGCGAGCGCTACGGCAAGCGGATCGCGGTGCAACTGCCGTTCCAGCCGCCGTTCGTGATCCTGTCCGACCCGGCGGACATCAAGGAGCTGTTCACCGCGCCGCCAGACGTGCTGCACCCCGGCGAGGGCGCGCGCGTGCTCGAGCCGCTGCTCGGACGCAACTCGGTGATCCTGCTCGACGAGGGCCCGCACCTCGAACAGCGCAAGCTGATGCTCCCCGCCTTCCACGGCGAGAAGATGCAGGCCCTGACGGGGACGATGACCGAGCTCGCCGAGCGCGAGATCGCCACGTGGCCGGTCGACACGCCGGTCGCGCTGCACCCCCACCTTCAGCAGCTGACGCTCGAGGTGATCCTGCGCGCGGTGTTCGGACTCGAGCGCGGCAAGCGGCTCGACGACCTGCGTGACGTGCTGGCCGGGCTTTTGAAGTTCACCGAGAACCCGCTGTCGGTGCTGCCGGCGTTGCGGCGCGTCGCGTCGTGGACGCCCTCGCTGCGGCGGTTCGACGAGCTGCGCAAGCGCACCGACAAGCTGATCTTCGAGGTCGTGCGCGAGCGCCGCGCGGCCGAACAGGCCGGCGAGCCACTGGGCGACGACATCCTCGCGATGCTCCTCCAGGCCCGCCACGAGGATGGCTCGCCGATGTCCGACGACGAGCTGCGCGACGAGCTGATGACCGCGCTGACTGCCGGGCACGAGACGACCGCGTCGCAGCTGGCCTGGGCGTTTGAGCGGCTCGCGCGCGAGCCCGGGGTGATGCAGCGGCTTGCCGCTGAGATCGACGCCGGCGAGAGCGACGAGTACCTGACGGCGGTGATCTACGAGGTGATGCGCCGGCGGCCGGTGCTCCCGAACGCCGAGCCGCGCCTCGCCAAGGTGCCGGTCACGATCGGCGGCTTTCGCTACCCGGCCGGCGTCTCACTGCTGGCGAGCGCCTACCTCGTCCACCACGATCCCGAGATCTATCCGGAGCCCTATGCGTTCCGCCCCGAGCGGTTCGTCGGCACCGCGCCGGGCACGTACACGTGGATCCCGTTCGGCGGTGGGCGCCGACGCTGCCTCGGCGCGAGCTTCGCGATGCAGGAGATGAAGATCGTCCTGCGCGCCGCGGTCGCGCGCTTCGAGCTGGCGCCGGCCGCCACGCGACCGGAGCGGATCGCGCGCCGCAGCATCACCTTCAGCCCGGCGAGCGGCGCCACGGTGGTGCTGCACGCCCGGCGCGTGGCGGGCGACCGCCCGCAGGCGCCGCGCCCACTGGCCGCCGCGGCGTAGCGCGCGCCGACGTGCTGTGACCCGGTTCGCGGGCCGCTCCCCCACGCAAGCTTCGAGTCGTCGTTGCTGTGGTTGGGTAGCGTTGAGTCGTGGACCTGCTGCGTCCCGCCAAGGCGTTTGACCGCCACCAGCAGAGCCGCCGCTGGCTCGCGATCCCGATCGCGGTGGTGAAGAAGTTCGGCGACGACCAGGGAGGCAGGCTCGCGGCGCTCGTCGCCTACTACGCCTTCTTCTCGCTGTTCCCGCTGCTGCTCGTGTTCGTCACGATCCTCGGGTTCGTGCTCCAGGGCAACCCGGACCTGCAGAAATCGATCGAGAACTCGGTGCTCGGCCAGTTCCCGGTGATCGGCAGCCAGATCCAGGTCCACGCTCTGTCGGGAAGCACGACGGCGCTGGTGGTCGGGCTGATCGGGTCGCTGTGGGGCGGGCTCGGCGTCACGCAGGCGGCGCAGAATGCGTTTGACCACGTGTGGGCCGTGCCGTTCAAGAGCCGGCCCGACTTCCTGCACTCGCGACTGCGCGGGGTGGCGCTGCTGATCGTCCTCGGGACGCTGTTCCTGGTCGCGACGATCGCGTCGGGGCTCGTCACCGGTGGCCTCGGCGGGCCGTTGCTCAAGGTGGCCGGAATCGCGTTGTCGCTGCTGCTCAACCTCGCGCTGTTCTTCTTCGCCTTCCGGCTGATGACCTCAGACGAGATCCCGGCCAAATGCCTGCTGATCGGCGTCGTGTTCGCGGCCGTCGCCTGGGAGCTGCTGCAAATCGTCGGCGGTTACTACATCGGCCACGTCTACAAGACGTCGAGCAACACCTACGCCCAGTTCGCGCTCGTGATCGCGCTGCTCGTGTGGCTTCACCTCGGCGCACAGCTGACGCTGTACGCGTCTGAGATCAACGTCGTGGTCGCGCGCAAGCTGTGGCCGCGCAGCCTGTTCGGCGAGCCCAGGCTGCCCGAGGACCAGCGGACGCTGCGCGCGCTGGCGAAGGTCGAGGAGCGCTCCGACAGCGAGCAGGTCGACGTGCACTTCCAGCACTAGCACGACCCGTCTTTGGCAGGGCATAGAGTCGCGGGCCGCCGCCCGGGGTCGGGCGGGGTTCGACTTCGGAGGAGGCGCAGCACATGGACAGAGGGTTCTTCAGCGCACTGTTCGACCTGTCGTTCAGCACGCTGGTGACGACCAGAGTGATCAAGTTCATCTACGTGATCACGTTGATCGTGATCGGCCTGGCGGCGCTGTTCTTCGTCGTCGCCGCATTCGCGCAGAGCGCCGCGCTGGGAGTGCTGACGCTGATCGTGATCGCGCCGGTGCTGTCGCTGCTCTACGTGATCTACGCGCGGGTGCTGCTCGAGGTGATCATCGCCCTGTTCCGGCTGGTCGAGTACAACCGCGAGCTCGTCGCGCTCAAGCGACGGCAGCTCGGGCTCCCGCTCGAGGGCCTCGCGGGCGCCGGCGCGGACACGTGGCCGAACCCAAGCGCTCCACCTCCGCCTCCCGCGGACCCAACTCCCCCGGCGTCCCCCGAACCCCCGGCAGACAACGAGAGCCCCTAGAACAACCGATCGGGCGAGTCGCGGCGCGTCATCTCCAGCGGCCACGAACACAGCCCGCCCTCGGCCGGACAGCCGCGGCAGACGGCGCGGTGCGGCGCATCGGTCACCTCAAAGCGCCGCTCGAGCACGCCGTCGGCGAGCCCGGACAGCCGGTGCTCGAGCTCGGGCACGTCGGCCTTCGTGAACGTCGCGGTGACCGGCGCGTGCGCGCCGTCGAGGAACACGTGTGCCACCTCGACCTGCTCGGCCCCGGAGCGCAGCGCCGCGAGCGCGTACACGAGCCGCTGCGTCGCGTAGGACTGGCTGACGACCTGCTTGGGGTCGGCGCCGTCGAGCCGGTCGGTCTTGTAGTCGACGACCAGCGAGCGCCCGTCGGGCTCGCGCGCGAGCGCGTCGAGCGCGCCGACGACGAGCACGCCCCCGGCGGCCTCACCGAGCACGAACCCGAACCGCTCCTCGCGGGCGACGTGCGTCGCGCGGCCGAGGCGCGCGCATAGCTCCGACGTGCCGAACCGATCGACAAGCGCAGCCACCTCCTGGGCCTCGCGTTCGGACGGCGTCGCGATCCCGCTGCGCTGCGCCGCCGCGGCGATCATCGCCGCGGTCGGCGAGGTCGGGCGGCGAAAGTCCAGGCGCTCGAGCAGGTCGTGGACGAGCACGCCGCGCTCCGACGGGGCGAGCGCGGGCTCCTCCGGGGCGATCTCGTCGGCGGTGGCGCTGCGGTCATCGGCGCCGCGTGGGCTCCCCGGGCTTGGCTCGACCGGCGGCAGCCGCAGCACCCGCTCGGCGTAGAACCGGTAGCCGCAGCGCCGGTACTCGCCCAGCGACGAGTAGCTGAGCGCGGTCACCGGCGCGGCGGGTTGAGCCGCCGGCGGCGGTTCGGGCGGCGAGTGCAGCTCGCGCAGCGCGGCCTCACCATCTTGTGCGTCATATCGACGTACTGGATCGTGAGGCCGATCCGCCTCGCGCAGGAACTCGAACTTGACGCCGTGCTCGGTCACCCCTGACCCCGCTTCGATCAGCGGCTGCACGTCACCGAGCAGCGCCGGGCCAAGCCATGCGATCGGCCCGCCGGTTTGCTCGGGCTTGAACGGCTCGAGCTTCGCCGCGCCGCTCAGGATCAGGCGCTCCTTGGCCCGCGTCATCGCCACGTAGAACAGCCGGCGCTCCTCGCGGGCCTCCGCCTCCAGTTGCTCGTCGCCGAGCGCCTTGTAGTCCAGGGCTGACTCGCGCCTGGCCGTCCCTGGCCGTGCGAGCCGCAGCCCGAAGCGCCCGTCGCGCCCGACGCGCATCATCGGCGCGTACCACCGCGGCCCGCGGCCGAGGTCGGCGACGCACACGATCTCGAACTCGAGGCCCTTGGCGCGGTGGATCGTCATCAGCCGCACGGCGTCGAGCGCCTCGCCCTCGACCGGCGCCTCGCTCTCGCGCGAGCCGGCCGGACCGAACTCGTTCGAGCGCCCGCGAACGAGCTCGAGGAATCCACGCACGTCGCCGCCGGCATCGGCCTCGTGCTCGCGCGCGAGCCGCATCAGCTTGCGTACGTTCGCCAGGCGTCGCTGGCCGCCGGGCATCGCCAGCACCGCGAGGTCGTAGCCGGTCAGCGTTATCACGCGCTCGATGAGCTGCTCGATCGATACGCGCGCGGCAGCGGCCCGCTCGCCCGCAAACCACTGCGCGAACTCGGTCAGCCTCGTACGGTCGCCGTCGTCGAGCTCGTCGAGGCGCCCCTCGGGCTCGCGCAGCACCCACCACGGATCGCGGCCACTCGCCCTCCCCGCCCCCGCCAGCATCACCAGCGCGTCGACCGAGATCCCGACCAGTGGCGAGGCGAGCACCGTGTACAGCGCCTCCTCGTCGCGCGGGTTTGCGAGCGCGCGCAGGTACGACACGAGGTCGACCACCTGCGGGTGCGACCAGTAGCCGCGCCCACCGATCACGTACGTCGGGACCCCCTCAGCCTCGAGCGCGCGCTCGTACGCGCGCAGGTCGGTCGTCGCGCGCGTCAGCAGCACGATCTTGCGTGCCGCGACACCGCCGGCGATCAGCTCGCCGACGCGGGCCGCAAGCGCGCGCGCCTCGGCCACCCGCCAGGCCGCGGCGAGCCCGTCGGGGTTCCAGTCCGCGGCCTTGTCGATGACGAGCAGCTCGACCCGAGCGTCGTCGGCCGGGGGATCGTGGCGTCCGGCAACGAGCGGCCGAAAGCGCTCGCCGAGCTGTGGCTCGAACGTATGGTTGAGGGCGTCGAGGATCTCGCGGCGCGAGCGAAAGTTCGTGAGCAGCGTCGCCCGCGCGCCGACCGCCGCAAGCGTCTCGCCGCGGCGCTCGAACAGCTCGACGTCGGCGTGCCGGAACCCGTAGATCGACTGCTGCGCGTCGCCGACCGTGAACAGGTTGCCGCGCGCGAGCAGCTCGATCAGCTCGAGCTGGACCGCGTTGGTGTCCTGGAGCTCGTCGACCATGATCTGCTCGAAGCGGTCGCGGTAGCGCTCGCGCAGCTCACCGTGGGTCACAAGCAGCTCTCGCGTGAGCAGCTCGAGGTCCTCGAAGTCGACTCCCGACACATCTCGCTTGCGCCGCTCGTAACGCGCGCCGTAGCTGCGCAGCAGCTGCGACAGCAGCCCGTGCGCGCCCTGCGCCCAGCAGTGCTCGGATACCCCGCGCAACCGCGCGAGCGCCTCGGAATAACGGGTGCATGCCTCGGTCGACAGCGCCGCGCCGTTGCCGCGGGGGAGCGCGAAGCCGTCGAGCTCGCCGGGCCAGGGCGCCTGCTCGCCGTCGCGCTGCAGCGACTCGATGCACCATTGCACCCGCCCGATCGCCTGCTCGACCCTCGTGCTCGGATCCGGGATGTCGCCAAGCTCGCGCGTGACGACCGCCGCGGCGTCGGCAAGCTCGTCGCGGGCGGCCGCCAGCTCGTCGTCGTCGAGCGGCTCGAGCACCGGCAGCGCAGGCTCGAGCTCGCCGCGCGACCGCAGCTCTGCATGCGTCGCGATGATCGCGTTGCGCAGGCCGCCCGGCGTGTAGGCGGCGATCAGGTCGACGCCGCCCGGCGCGTTCTGGGCCAGGTCCTCGAGCGCCTCGTCGAAGGCTGCGTCGGCGATCCGGCCCGCCTCGGGCTCGTCGAGCACGACAAACAGCGGATCGATCCCGGCCGTCAGCGCCTGCGCGCGAAGCATCCGCGCGCAGAAGCCGTGGATCGTCGAGATGAAAGCCCCCTCGGTCGCCCGGGCCGCCTCGTCGGCGCCGAGCTGGCGCAGCCGCGCGCGGATCCGGTCGCGCATCTCCGCTGCCGCCTTCTCGGTGAACGTGATCGTCAGGATCGCCTCGACCGCGACATCGTCCTCGAGCACGGCTCGCACGAACCGTTCGACCAGCACCGAGGTCTTGCCGCTGCCCGCGGCCGCGTCGAGCAGCAGGTCTCCTTCGCGGCGCTCGATCGCGTGGCGCTGCTCGTCGGTCCAGTTGGGCGCCTGGTCAGGCGCCGATCCCGTCTCCTGGTCGCAGGCGATCATTGGCTGCGGCAGATCCCGGGGAACAGGCAACCGTCGCGCGAGCACGTCTGCGGGCACGGGGTCAGCTCGCCCGCGCGCAGCCGCGCGGCCAGCGCGACCGCCCGCGCGCTCGCGTCCTCGAGGATCTCTGAAAGCTCGTCCTCGCTGCGAGAGTCGTTCCCGAACAGCCGCGTACCGGCGGCGGCGTCCTCGACGTAAACGCCGCGGGCGCGCAGGTCGCGGCCGGTCAGCGGCTGATAGAGGCCCGCGACCGGCTGCACTCCGAGCAGGTCGCGGACGGCGAGCATGTACAACGCGACCTGTAGCCGTCGCTCGGATTGCCAGCGCGCGATCTGGAAGTCGGGCCGGGCGCTGCCGCTCTTGTAGTCGCGCACGATCGCGTGCTTGCCGCCGGGGTCGACGTCGACCCGGTCGATCGCACCGCGCACGCGGACGACGTCCGGAAGCTGGCCGAGCTCAAGCGCCGGGAGCGCGCCCTCCTCGCCTTCAAACCCGAAGCGAAGCTCGACCGCACGGGGCTCCCAGTCTGACCCGTCGCTCGCCTCGTAGGCGAGGTAGCGACGCAGGTCGGCCTCGATTGCCCGCATCGCCCCCGCCCGTACCCCCTCCGGCCGCCCGGCGCCGATCGGCGGCGTGGACTCGGCCATCACCTGCTCGAGGATCTCGAGCGCGTCGGGCAGCGACTCCGGCGTCACGGCCCGGCCGAGCTGCTCGATCACGTCCTCGAGCACCTGGTGCATGTAGCTGCCGCGCACCATCGCGTCGTGGTCGGGCGCGAACCGCTCAGGCTGCAACTCGCGCTCGACCAGCCACTTGACCGGGCAGTCGCCGTAGGCCTCGAGCGCTCCGCCCGACAGGATCTCGCTGTGGCGAACGTGCCGCAGCGCGACCGGCGAGAGCGATCGCATCGGCGACGGCACCTCGCCGGCGAGTGGGGCGTGCGCGGCAGACTCGGCGCGGGCGAACTCGCGCTCGGTCGGCGCCTGATCGGCCGGCCAGACGATGTCGGCGAGCATCCGCTTGCGCCGGCGCTGCGGCCACTCGCCGTCGAACAGCTCGGCGACGTCGGCGATGAACGGCGAGGCCAGCGCGAGGTTGCCCTCTTCGTCGGAGCTGCGGTAGCTCAGCACGACCTCCCGCGAGGCGCGCGATGTGCACGCGTAGAACAGGTAGCGCTCGCGCGCGAGCGCGTCGTCGCTCGGCGCCAAGCGCAGTCCGCTGCATGCCGCTAGTTCGCGGCGCCGCTCGTCTGACAGGAATGGCTCGGGGCTGCCGGCAAACGGAAACTCGCCCTCACCAAGCCCGCAGACGAGCACCGCCGCAAACCGTCTCGCCCTGATCGCCAGTGGCTCCGAGACCAGCACCGCGCCGCCGCGCGCGACCGCTGGCTGCGAGACGCTCAGCCCCTCCAACAACTCGATCAGCTCCTCGCCGCCCAGCGCCTCGCCGAGCTCGTCGAGCTCGGTCAGCGCGCGGAGCATCGTCGACAGCGCGTGCGCGTCGAGCTCCTCCTCCGGCCCGACGACCGGCGCCCGCCCGCGGTGGGGAGCCGCGAACAGCCTGCGCGCCTGGCGGGCGAGCTCGGCCGCCGCGTCGCCGGCCGCGGCGACGGCGTCGATCTCCCCGAGCGTCCAGCCGAGCTGCTCGCGCGCCTCTGCGGCGGTTCGCAGCCCCTGCCGGCGCACCTCGGCCTCGAGCGCGTCGGCGACCTCGGGGCGCTCGAGCAGCCCCGGCGAGCGCAGGTAGTCCAGCAGGTCGTCGGCGCCGGCGCGGTCGCTGAGCAGCGCGCAGCGCGCGAGCGCCAGCACCCCGCGACCGAGCGTTGTGTGCCCGAAGCGCACCCGGCGCTCGCGCGTAATCGCGATCCCGTATTGCTCGAACACGCGCTCGATCGCCGGCGCAGCCGCCGTCAGCGAGCGAAACACGACGGCGATCTGGTCGCCCGGCACGCCGGCGCGCAACAGCTCGAGCACCTCGGCGGCGACGAGCTCGGCCTCGGCGCGCTCCCCGCCCGCTTCGAGCAGCCGCACCGCGCTGCCCGGGTCGACGCGCACCGGCGAAGGCTCGAACAGGTTGCGCTCCAGGTGGTGTAGTGCGGCGCGAGCGCCGTCCTCGTAGTGGGCATCGAGCGCCGGCAGCTCGAGCACCTCCGAACACAGCGGCCGCAGCTCCTCCACGACCTCGGCCCGCGCGCCGAGCGCGGCGCGGCCCGGCTCGTAGGTGAGCGACACCGTGACGTCGACGCCGACCACGCGTGCAAGCGTCTCGACCGCGTCGCGCTCGAGCGGATGCAGGTCATCGAACCCGTAGAAGAACACGGGATCCTCGCCCCAGCGCCCCGGCGCGACGCGCAGCGCATCCAGCGCCCGCCACGCGTGCAGCTCAGCGTCGACGCGCCCGAGCGCCTCGAGCTCGCGTGCGTAGGCGAGGTAGATCGCGGCGACGTCGTGGGCGTAGGACTCGCGCCGGTCGTCCTGCGCCGCCCAGCTTTGCATCGCCGCCGCAAACCGCTGCGGCGTCACGAGCGTCCGCTGGAGCTCTCCGACGAGGTTGCCGGCGGCGGTCGCGAACCCCGGCGCCTGCGCGGCGCGTCCGAGCGCCTCAAAGCGCACCTTGGCGACCGCGCGACGCAGCACCCGCTCGCGCTGAAGCGTCGAAAGGCGCCTCGCGCTGTAGCCGGCGCGCCGTGCGACCTCGGTCGCCAGCCCGTTGAACGTCAGCACCGACCCGAGCACTGCGCCGTCGCCGGCGAGCTCACGCGAGTAGTGCGCCGCGTCGGGCGCGGTCGGGACCACCAGCAGCGCGCCGCGGTGGGCGGCGGACGCGTATGCGCCGAGCACCTCGCCGGCCTTGGCCGAGTTCGCGGGGCCCAGTACGAGCTTCAGCGGCATTCCGACATGGTGCCGCGCGCCCCCGACGGGACCGCCTCGACCAGCCGGGCCGCCGTACCTACGCCGCTTCGGGCTCCTCCTGGGCGGGCGCCTGCGCCTCCCCGGGCTCGGCCTCTGGCGGCTTTGCGCCCTCCTTCGCCCACGCTTCGTCGAACTCGACGCGCCACTTGCCGTCGTCGTTCTGCTGCAGCGCCAGTTTGGCCCGGAAGCTTTTGCCCGAGCGGCCCTTGAAGCCGGTCACCTGCTTCTCGGTGCGACCGGTCTTGATCAGCTCGCGCGCGACCGAGATTGGCAGCTGCTTGCCGGCCTTGGACTTCCAGATCACGAAGCCGCAGCCGGGATCGTCGCGCGACCAGCACGAATAGCCCTTGCGGTTCTCGACGATGTCGTGGCCGCAGACCGGGCAGGGGCCGAGATTCGCGCGCGGGATCCGGACGTCCTTGAGCTTGGCGTCGAGCTCGCCGACGGTCTCGGTCGTGAACTTGACGATGTCGCCCATGAACGCCTCGCGCGAGTCCTCGCCGGTCTCGATCTTCGACAGCCGGTGCTCCCAATCGCCGGTCAGGCCCGGTGAGGTCAGCGCGTGCTCGCCGAGCAGCCTGATCACGTTCAGGCCCTTCTCGGTGACCACCAGCGCGCGCCCGTCGCGCTCGATGTAGGCGACCTGGAGCAGCCTCTCGATGATCGCCGCGCGGGTCGCGGGCGTCCCGATCCCCGAGTCCTTCATCGCCTCGCGCAACTCCTCCTCCTCGACGAGCTTGCCGGCGGTCTCCATCGCGGCCAGCAGCGAGCCTTCGGTGAAGCGCCGCGGTGGCTTGGTCTCCTTCGCCTCGGAGCCGACCTCCTGCACGTTGACCTGCTCGCCATGCTCGAGCTTGGGCAGTCGCTGCTCGCGGCCCTCGTCCTCATCGGTGCGGTCGGCGCCGTCGGCGTCGGCCTCCTCGCCGTAGACGCCGCGCCACCCGGGGACGAGCATCAGCTTGCCGCGGGTGCGGAACACATAGCTCGCAACCGTCGTCTCCACGCGCGTGTTCTCGAACACCGCGTCGGGATGGAACACCGCGAGGAACCGCCGTACGACGAGGTCGTAGATCCGCCGGTCGTCGGGGTTCATCTTCTCGACCGGGTGGCGGTCGGCGCGGGTCGGGATCACCGCGTGGTGGTCGGTGACCTTCGCGTCGTTGACGACGCGGCCGAGCGGCAGCACGTCGAGCCCGAGCACGTACTTCGAAGCCTGGCTGTACTCCTTGTGCTCACCGACGATCGTCGCGGTCGGCTTGATCTCGCCGATCATGTCGCCGGTGATGTAGCGCGAACTCGTACGCGGGTAGGTCAGCGCCTTGTGCTCCTCGTACAGGCGCTGAGCGGCGCCGAGTGTGCGCCGCGCCGAGAACCCGAAGCGACTGTTGGCATCGCGCTGGAGCGACGTCAGGTCGTAGAGGAGCGGCGCTCGCTCCTTGCGCTCGGTCTTGTCAAGCTTGGTGATCTCGCCGGTCTGGCGGTCGCAGGCCGAGACGATCGCGGCGGCCTCGTCTGCGGTCTTGATCCGCGGGTTCGCGCCGGCGTGGAAGCGGCCCTCGTACTTGCGCGGTCCAGCGTTGACCGTGTCGAACGACGCGTCCACGACCCAGTAGGGCTCTGGCTTGAACGCGCGGATCTCCTCCTCGCGGCGGGCGAGGATCGCGAGCGTCGGCGTCTGCACGCGGCCGAGCGACACCGCGCCGTCGAACGACGATCGCAGCCGGATCGTCGCCGCGCGCGTCGCGTTCATGCCGACGATCCAGTCGGCTTCCGAGCGCGAGCGAGCCGCCGCCTCGAGCGTCGCCAGCGACGCGCCGGGGCGCAGATCGCTGAACGCCTCCTTGATCGCGGCGGTCGTCATCGAGTTCAGCCACAGCCGCTCGACGGACTTGTGCGAGCCCGACTTCTCGAAGATGTAGGCGAAGATCAGCTCGCCTTCGCGTCCGGCGTCGCAGGCGTTGACGACCGTCTCGACGTCGTCGCGGCCCAACAGCCGCTTGACCACGTTCATCTGCTTCTTTGAGCGCTCGTCGCGGACCACGAGCCTGAACTGCTCGGGGACGATCGGCAGATCGGCCATCCGCCATTTCTTGAAGCGATCGTCGTACTCGTCGGGATCGGCGAGCTGGACAAGGTGCCCGACGGCCCAGGTGACGACGTGGTCGGGGCCTTCGAGGTACCCCTCGCCCTTGTCGAACGCTCCGGGCAGCACGCGCACGAGGTCGCGTCCGACCGACGGCTTCTCTGCGATGACGAGCGTCTTACTCATGAACTCGGGGAGGGTAGCGTCCGCGGCACCCGCCGTTTGGCTCCGGTCCAGACACTGCGCAATTCCGACGCGCGACGTGCGACCTTGCCGAGGCCGAGCTGCTCGGCGGCACGCTCGGCCGATTGCACCAGATCCTCGCCCCCGCGCGAGGGCCCGAGCGTCCGTGCGTATTCGATCTGGGTGTGCGCCACGCACACCGGCGCCCGCAGCGCGGCGTTGGCTGTCAGCCCGAGCTGGAAGTGCTCGGCGGCCGCAGGCGCGTCCCCGAGCGTCGTGGCCAGCATGCCCAGGTACGTCGCGACCGACCCGAGGCAGACGGCGCCGACGCCGATCACGACGTTCGAGCGCGCGTACGGGAGCAGCAGCTCGTACAGGGTGGGCGCGACGACCGTGTCCTCGAGCCCGGCGCACGCCTCGGCGGCCAGCGCCAGCGTTGTCAGCCAGTCGCCGCTGGGCGGGACGTCGGCGAAGGCCCGGGCGGCGAGCTGTGACAGCTGCGCCTGGGCGGCGGTGGCGTCGCCGGTCTCCCAGAGCATCATCGTCAGCGCCGCGCGCCACGCCGGGCGCGCCGTGTTGATCTCGATCAGCTGGCGGATGGCGAGCTCGACCTCGCCGACGCTTCCCGCCTCGCGGCGGATCGCGACGCTCTGCACCGCGTAGTACTCGCGCGCGGTGACCGACTCCGACGGCGCGCCCTGGGCGAGCGCATCGGAGGCAAACTCCTCGGCCAGCTCGAGCTCGCCGGCGAGCAGCGCCCGCATCGCCCGCCAGATCGTCGCCTGCCAGGTGAACAGCGGCTGGCGCAACCGGTCGGCGCCCGCCATGAACGACTCCATTTGCGCGTCGACGCCCTCGCGGTCGCCGTACTCGAGCAGGTCGACCGCGAGCCACGCGTGCGCCTGCAGCTCGAGCTCGAGGCTCCCGGCCTTGCGCGCGCAAGTCAGCATCTCGGTCGAGGCCTCCAGCCGCTCCTGCAGGCGCCCCGCCGACCACACGGCGCGCCGCTGCGCCGCGCGTGCGTGAGCGCGGGCCTCGGGCTCGTCGAGCTGCTCGGCGAGCACCAGCGCCTCGTGGCTGAGCGACCCCATCAGGTCGCGCTCGGATGAGTGGTAGATCGCGCCGCACAGGCGCGCGAGCAGCCGTACGCGCGTCAACGACGGGCGGCCGTCGTTGGCAGCCAGTGCGCGCTTGAGCATCCCGATCATCTCGGTCTCGACGACTCCCGGCTGCTGGATGTAGCGCCGCGAGGCGCCGATCGCCGCACGCGCCAGCGCGTCGGCATCGCCCAGCGACTCCGCGAGCGCCGCCGCCTCGCGAAATGCCGGCCACGACAGCGCTCGCTCGCCGGAGCGCACCCGCGACTCGCCGAGCGCCAGCAACAGCTCGCAGCGGCGATCCAGCGCGTCGGGCTGGAGCCGGTCGAGCACCTCGAGCGCGCGCGAGTAATGCTCGCCGGCCTCCTCGTGCAACAGCATCGCCGTCGCCTGTTCGCCGGCGCGCAGCGCGTAGGTGATCGCCTTGTCGGCGTCCTCGGCGGTCGCCGCGCGGGTGAAGTGGTGCGCGAGCGCGGTCAGGTAGCGGTCGCTGCTGACCGTCGCCTCGAGCGCCTCCCCCACCCGCCGGTGGATCCGGGCCCGGCGCGCAGCCGACATCCCCTCATACAGGGTCTCGCGAATCAGCGCGTGCGAGAACGAATAGCCCGGGTTCGGGGTGGTCTCGGCGACGAGCCCGGTCGACAGCGCCTCGTCGAGCGCGTTGAGGTACTCGTCCTCGTCGAGCGCCACGACCCGCTCGTGCAGCGTCGCGTCGAAGTCGCGGCCGATCACCGCCGCGACGCGCAGCCACTCGGTCGCCTGGGCGGTCAGCCGGCCCAGCCGGCGGGCGATCACCTGCTTGACGTTCTCGGGCAGCCCGAACCGCTGAAGCTCGCGGGCGCCCGCCTCGCTCGGCCGGACCCCGGCCTCGCCGAGGTGGCGAACGATCTCCTCGATGAACAGCGGGTTGCCCTCGGTCTCCGCGTGCAGCGAGTGCGCAAACGGCTGCGACGGCGCCTCGCCCGACCAGACCTGCACGAGCTCGGCGGTCTCGCGCTCGTTGAGGCCGTCGACTCCGATCTCGGAGATCAGCCGCTCTCGCTTGAGGTCGGCGAGCGTATCGGCGAATCCCTCGCTCGTCGACTCGGTCGCGCGGTAGGCGCCGAGGATCAGCAGCCGCTCGGGGTCGGGGGCCCGCGCGAGGTGACGAAGCAGCAGCAGCGTCGGACGGTCGGCCCACTGGAGGTCGTCGAGCACGAGCAGCACCGGGGCCCGCGTGGAAATCGCGCTGAGCACGCCGACGACCGCCTCAAACAGGCGGTAGCGATCGGTCTCGGGCTCGGCGCCGGATGGCATCGGCAGCTCGGGCGCCCGGCGGCGAAGCTCGGGGATCAGCCGCGCGAGCTCGGGCCCATACTCGCGCGTCGCCGCCTGCAGCTCCCCCATCGGCAGGTTCAGCAGGTAGTGGCGCAGCGCCTCGACGAACAGCTGGTAGGCAACGAGCGACTCCTGCGGGGCGCGGCCGGCGATAACGCATGCGCCGTTTACGTGGACGCGGCGCGCGAGCTCGGCGGCCAGCCTGGTCTTGCCGATCCCGGGGTCGCCGGCCATCAGCACGATCCGGCCGGACGTGTGCTCAGCGCCCTCGCCGGTTGCGCTGCGCCACAGCTGCTCGAGCTCTGCGAGCTCGCGCTTGCGCCCGACGAGCGGCGCCTTCGCGCGCGCGGCGAGCTCGGGTGGCAGCTCGACCGTGGCTGCCTGTGCAGTGCCGTCGGCGGCGTCGCCCGACGGCGGTCTCGCACCCGGGCGCAGCAGGCGCTCGTGCGCCGCGATCGCCTCGGCCGATGGCATCGTCCCGAGCTCGTCGCGCAACAGCGTGCGCAGGCGGTCGAACACGAGCAGCGCCTCAGCGACGTTGCCCTCCAGCGCCAGCGCCTCGATCAGCAGCGCGTAGCCCGACTCCCGATACGGCTCGGCCTCGATCAGCGTGCGGGCGGCACGCTCGACCGACTGCAGCTGGGTGCCGCCCATCGTCAGGCCGGCACGGCCGATCACCTCGAGCGCACGCAGCCGCACGTTTTCGAGCTCGCGGCGGCGCGGCTCCAGCCAGCTCGCCTGGGTGCCAGGCAGCAGGCCGCGGCCGGCGATGTTCAGCGGCACTTGCGCGAGCGCCCAGGCGCTGCGCGCGTCGCCGCGGTCGAGTGCCTGCTGCGCGCGCTGGACCTCGACCACCGCGGCCTCGATGTCGATCCAGACCGGTTCTGAGAGCGACAGGATCACCTCGTCGCGACCCGTGACCGCGTCGGTCCCGAGCACCGAGCGCAGCCGCGAGAGCAGCGTCCGCAGCGCGGCGTCCTGCGAGCGCGGCGCCTGGAACGGCCACAGCGCGTCGCTCAGCTCGTCGCGGCCAACGTAGCGATCGCGGTTGAGCACGAGATAGGCAAGCAGCAGCGGCACCTGCCGGCCGCGCAGGGAGTCGGCCACCTGAGCCCCACCGATCTCGACAGACAGGCGCCCGCAGAGCTGGATCCGCGTGCCCTCATTGACCTGTCCTTCCGATGGCAACGTTCTGGAAACGTATCTACAACGGACCCGGATCATCTTGCTGGAAGTGGAAACCGGGGCAACTCCAAGCGACGCCCTCGGCGGGGCGCTCGAGGAGCCGGCAAGCCGCAACGACAATGGCCACATGACCACGATCACGAAAGGGCACCGTCGGATCGCCTTTTGCGAGTGCGGGGCGCGCCTCGCTGGCGATTCGGAACAGGAGCTCTTCGAAGCGGCTCAAAGGCACCTCGCACATCACCATCCGCGTCTCCTTGGGGCATTGGGGCGCGAGATGGTGATTCAAATGGCCGAGGACGTTGGAGGGCACTGAAGCCCGCGACCGCCCGGGGGCACAACACCTGGGGGCGGGCGGTGTGCAGACCACCGCCCGCCCAGGGGTTGTCTGGGCGCGTGAGGCTGTGAAGGCGATCGGGGGCGATCAGCCTGCGCAGCCCTGCGTGCTGACCGTGCCCGTCTGCTTCTGGGCGACAGCCAGCTGAGCACGCACGAGCGAGTTCGGGACCGCGAATCCGCCGTGCGGAGTGTTGCCGCCGGCGCTGGTGATCGCCGCGAACACGGTCGCGATCACGCGGCCAGCGGCGTCGACCATCGGGCCACCCGAGTTGCCGGGGCGCACGCGGCCGCGCAGCGACGTGATCTTGCGTTCCACGGGGCCGTTGCCGTAGGCGTCCTCGGTGTTGACGTCCTGGGTCTCACCGATGCGGCCGGGCTGGGCGTTGAACGGGCCGTCGAGCGGATAGCCGAGGATCCCGGCGGCGGTGCCCGAGCGCGGGTTGGGCTCGAGCTTGAGCACGGGTTCGTTGAGCCCTGGGACGCGGAGCACGGCGACGTCGTCGTGCGGGTCGAACGCGACCGCGCGCGCCGGCAGCCCCGGCGAGGCGCCGTCGATCTGCACGACCGTGTCGGTCTCGCCCGCGACGACGTGCGCGTTGGTCACGACCAGACCGGGCGCCGCGACCCAGCCACTCCCCTCGATCCCGAGCCCGCAGGCGGTGCCGACGACGCGCAGGACGCTGCGGTGGGCGGCGCGGACGCCGGGCGCGTTGAGGATCCCGCGCGGCGGCGCTGGCACGTCGGCCGCCGGCCCGCGCACCGACGGCAGCGGGTCAAACCGCGACAGCGCGTGCAGGATCGGGCCCGACGGCGGCAGCAGCTCGTTGAGGCCGCGCAAGATCGCCGAGCGCTGGATGTCGGCGCGCAGGTTCTCCGACCCGGCCGATTGCACGGCGATCGCACCGATGATCCACGCGATCCCGAGGCCCACGCACGCGGTCAGCACCGCGCCAAGCAGCCCGTCGACCGCTCGCAGCCCGGGAATCCGCAGTGCCCGGCGCGCACGCACGGCGATACCCTCGAACCCGCTTGCGAGGACGCCGCCTGCGAGCAGCGCGCCGAGCAGCCCGAACAGCGGCGCGTACTGCGAGCGCGATCCGCCCGGGAGGATCAGCGGCGCCAGCCGAGTGCCAAGGAACGCGCCGACCGCGAATCCCGCGAGCGACAGCGCGCCGACGATGAACCCCTGCATGTATCCGTACAGGGCGAGCAGCGCCGTGAACGCCACGATCACCCAGTCGATCGAGGTCACAAAAGGAGAGTAACCGCGTGTTGACGGGGTCCTCGTCGGTTGGGCGCGGCGGTACCGTTAGTGATGCGTGGGCTCCGGTGGTCGTACGAAGGTGGGCATTGCAGTGACTCCCGCACGGGTTGGCGTGCGTCGGCGCCGCCTCCTGACTCATACCGCCCCGCTGATCGTGGCGGCGGTCGCGGCGTTCGTCGCCGGCGCGATCGTCGGCAGCTCGGGGGGCCGCGCAGAGCGCCGCGTGGTGACCCAGTACGTGCAGGCGTGGTCGCATGGCGACTACAAGGGCATGTACGCGCTGCTGGACCCGATGTCGCGCGCGCACACGAGCGAGTCGAAGTTCGCCTCGGAGTACCGGCGTGCCGCCGAGACGGCAACGCTCACGAAGATCGCCCTCGGCCGCGTCGGGCGCAATCGTAACGACGTGATCGGGGTCGCGCTGCGCGCGCGCACGCGGCTGTTCGGCATGCTGCCCGAGACGCTCGAGGTCCCGATCGTCAGCAGCGGCTCGAAGGTCAGCATCCGCTTCACCAACGCGCTGCTGTTCCCGGGGCTGCGCGCCGGCGAGCACCTGACGCGCAAGGTGACGATGGCGCCGCGCGCGGCGCTGCTCGCAAGCGACGGCACGCCGCTTGCCAAGGGTCCCGACCGCTCGACCCCGATCCCGGACGTGGCCGGGCAGATCGCGGGGATCGTCGGCCCGATCCCGGCGAGTTCGGCGGCATCGTACGCGGAGCTCGGCTACCCGTCCGACGCGAAGGTCGGGCTCGATGGGCTCGAGCGGATCTTCCAGCCCCAGCTCGCCGGGACACCGGGCGGCGAGCTGATCGCCGGCAAGCGGATTCTTGCGGTCAGCGTCACTAAACCCGGCCACGACGTACACACGACGATCAGCCCGACGATCGAGCGCGCCGCGATCGCCGCGATCGCCGGCCGCTACGCCGGGCTAACCGTGATGGACCCGCGCAACGGCCGCCTGCTCGCGGTCGCGGGCGTCGGCTTCTCGGCGCTGCAGCCGCCGGGGTCGACGATGAAGATCGTCACCGCGACCGGGGCGCTCGAGGCCGGGATCGTGAAGCTTTCGACGCCGTTCGCCGACGCCGGGGCGGCGGTGATCGACGGCTACACGCTGCACAACGCCAACGGCGAGGTCTGCGGTGGGACGTTCCTGAACGCGTTCGCGGTCTCGTGCAACTCGGTGTTCGCGCCGCTCGGGGTCAAGCTCGGAGCGCAGCGCCTCGTCGACGTCGCCCAGCGCTTCGGCTTTAACCAGTCGCCGTCGATCCCCGGCGCGGCCGAGAGCGAGATCCCCTCGGCGAAGACGATCGGCAGCGACCTGTCGGTCGGCTCATCGGCGATCGGCCAGGGGCGCGTGCAGGCGAGCGCACTCGAGATGACCGACGTCGCGGCGACGATCGCGATGGGCGGCCGCCGCCCGCTGCCGACGCTTCAGACCCACCAGAAGCCCCGCTTCGTCCACGTCACCACCCGTCGGGTGGCGCGGCTGGTGCAGCAACTGATGATTGCGGTCGTCCAATTCGGCACCGGCACCTCCGTCCAGATTCCTGGCGTCCAGGTCGCGGGCAAGACCGGCACCGCGGAGCTGCGCAACACCAACCCCAACCCCAACGACCCGAACGCCGACTCACCCCAGAACACCGACTCGTGGTTCGTCGGCTACGCCCCGGTCGGCAAGCCGCGGGTCGTCGTCGGCGCGTTGTTCCCGGCGCAAGGCGCGGGCGCGGCGACCGCGGCGCCGGCGGTGCACTCGGTGCTCGAGGCGGCGCTGCAGGCGCATCACTGAGGGGCTTCTCGGGGTCGGGCGCGCCTGGGCGGGCGGGCGGGGCCGGGGATTTCGTCGCATGCGGCGCCCGAGCCTCGTCCCGTGTGACGAACTCCCCGCTCAGCGGGGGTTGCGTCACACGCGGCGTCCGCGGCGGACTGGATGTAACGAACTCCCCGGGCTAAGGACCCTTGAACACCGCGCCCATCACGGTCTCGGTGAACGTCCCCTCCGACCACGCCGCCATCGCCGTCTTGCCCGGGCCGAAGCCGAGCGTCAGGTCCATCGCCGAGTCGGTGCCCGAGACGAGGTGGGCGGGGACGAAGCGGCGCGCGCGGCGAGCGCGGGCGGCGGCGAACACGCGCCCACCGTCGATCCAGCCGACCAGCGCGGTGCCCGAGTTCGACATCGCAGCGGCCGGGGCCTGGGAGGCATCAATCCGCCCGAGCGTCATCGGCTGGCCAAAGCGCCCGCCGTCGTCCTTGACGACCGCTTCGACGCGACACGAACCAACCAGGGTGCACACCTTCCAGGAGAGCACCTGCCCACCGCCTGGGGAGCTCGCGAGCGACACACCCGAGGCGAGCATGCCCGGGATCTCGAACGCACGCCGGTGAACGTTGCGGCCGAGGTCGGCGATCGCCGCCAGCGAGTGCGGCGATCCGGCAGTGTCGGTGAAGCTTTCGATCCACGCGGCGGTCGCCCCACCCCCCGAGCGGCCGAGCGCGAGCTCGTCGATCTGGTGTCCGGTGGCGACGCGCACGGCGATGTGCGGCCGGCGCGGCGCACGATTGGCGGTCCCGTCGGCGGCCATGATCGTGGCCGGGGCGACGGTCGGGGCAGGCGTCAGGGCGGCCGCAGTCCACGCGACCACCGTGCGGCCGCCGCGGAGTATCACCGCGCTCAGCGTCTGCGGCCCCGCCCCCTTCGGCGTCAGTCGCCGCGCGGCCGCCACCGGGCGGCCGGTGTCCTTGCCCTGCTGTTCCCAGACGGCCTCGGCCGTTGCGGCGACCGACAGCATCCGGCCAGCGCCGAGCGCGACGAGCTGGCCGTCGGTCGCGCCGGTCAGGCGCTGGATCACGGTCCGTGTCCCCTGGAGCTTGCCGCCCACGACCCGCACCAGGCGGGCCGAGCTGCAGCACGGCCGCGATCCCTGGCTGGCTCCGATCAGCAGCACCGGGTCGGTGCCGTCGTACGCGACCGCCAGCACCTCCTGGGCATTGGGCACCCGCAGCGCCCCGCCGAGCTTGCCGTTCTTACCGCTGACCGCCGCAAACCCCTGCGATGTGATCGCGTGGTCCTCGTTGTGCACCCCGAAGCCGACGGCCGTCTCGCCGCTGGACGAGAACGCGAGCTGCGGTGACAGCACGTCGAGCGAGTACGGGCCGGCGATCCGGAACGGCGGCGCCCACCCCGCGCCCGCTCGCGCCGGCGTAGCTGCGCCGAGCGCGAACACCGCAGCGAGCAGCGCTAGAACTGCCGCCCGCGCCACACGCGGCCGCCGCGATGCGCGACCCAGATTCCGGCGATCACTGCCGCTAGCAGCCCGACCACGATCCCGATCGCGATGATCGCGCCGTTGCTCCCGGCCGGCCGCGTGTAGCCGACCACGACAATCGGGATCGCGACGCCGAAGAACACCCCTAGAGCCGTGGCGAAGGGATCGAAGCGCAGGGTCGGCGGCGCCGATGGGCCGCGTTCCGGTGGGTCGCCGTCGTGCCACCGGGGTTCGTCGTCGTCGTTCAAAGGTTGAGCGAGATCGTCGACGCCTCGGCCTGGCCGGGTACGTGGATCTCGAGCGTCAGCGGCCGGTTTGAGTAGACGGTGGTCGGCAGCTTGAACAGCAGCAGCGAGCCCTGCGTCGGTCCCTGGTTGCCGATCGTGTCCAGGCCAGGCTGGGACGCGTCGGGCGCCAGGACCATTGACGTCCAGGCGAACGGGTTCTGCAGCGGGTTCAGGTGGATCGGGAAGTAGGTGTTGTTCTGCGTGTCGATGATCGTGAAGTTGTCGGTGGTCGTCGCGGGCTTGTCGCCCTGGTTCTTGGCCCACAGGAACACCGCATACCAGAGCTCATCGGGCTTGGGCGGCAGCGTGCCGGCCGGAAGGCCCTGGAGATACTGGCGATCCTCGGTGTTGTACTGGTTGAGCTGGCGAGAGATCTGCAGCTGGTAGGTGATCGGGCCCGCGTCGACGTAGAAGCCGTCGTTGTCGGCGTCGGCGACGGTCGGATGCGCCTCGCGCCCGCAGGCCGCGAGGCCGAGGGACATCGCCAGCAGGCACGCGAATATCCAGAGGCGGCGACGGCTCACAGGGGCTGCAGTGTAGTTACCCGCCAGCGACCGAGGCGCGCCGCCCGCGGGCACGGTCCTCCTCGAGGATCAGCCGCAGCCTGCGCATCGCCTTGGCCGCCTTGCGCCGGCTCCAGGAGCGCCCGCCGAACGTCTCCATCAGCCGGTCGGAGAGCATCACCGGCACGGTCTCGAGCGTGTACTCGACCTTCGTGGTGCCGCTCGGCCCTGGCGACAGCGTGTACGTGCCGACCATCCGGATCCGGTTGAACTTGCCGCCGCGGCCGCGCTCGAGGATCCGGAATGGAGCGTCGACCTCGGCGAACGTCACGTCGGCCCACGAGAAGCGGCTGAGCGGCGCGTTGACGCGGAAGCGAGCGCCGGCGCCGGCGCCGTAGGAGTCCTCGCGGGTCAGCCGCCAGTCCGTGAGGTAGTGGTCGGTGAACTCCGCGTGGTTGGCGATGTCGGCGAGGTACTCGAACACCTCCTCGCGCGGTCTCGCGATCGTCGTCGAGACGGTGATCGGATCCACGGCCGGGATTATGTCGCGACGGCGGTCAGGCGGCGCGGCGGTCGGTGATCCGCATCGTGTGGCCGAACGCCGGCCCGTGCACGATCCCCGAGCTGACTGGCGTGTGGCGGTCGAGCGCACGGCACAGCTCGCAGAGCACCGTCTCGTGCTCGTAGAAGTAGACGTGCTCGCCGATCAGCGGGGTGCGGTGGCACCGGTCGCAGCGCTGCAGATCGGCCACGCGGTCGTTGACGCCGCGCCGCAACAGCGCGAGTTCGAGGTCTGGAATGACGCGCACCGAGGCTTTCATGGAGGCGAAGTTCGGCACCGTCCGGAGGGGTCCTTCACAATGCAAGACCGCCGTCATTCAGCGCACTATCAAACGGTGTTTTTGAGGCACAATCGCGTTTATCGGCTCTTTGACGCGGGGGATATGATGGGATGGTCAGGTTGGCCACCCTGGCACATCTGCAGCCCGTAACAGAGGAGAAACGCCCCCTATGAAAGCTTGGATGTCGGGCAATGTTGCGGGGACCGGAACGTTTCGTTGCACGGACTGTGATTACCCCGTCTCGCTCGACGCAGTCGACGAGCTACCGACGTGCCCCAATTGCGGTGGCACGGAGTTTGTAAGGGCATCGCTGTTCACAACCGCCCAGACGAGCGTCGTCGAGATCGCACCCGATGTCGACGATCAAGGCTGGCTCGAAGAACTGCGCGAGAGCCTCGCGGAGCCAGGGCAATATCTCTGCTATCGCAGCGACGGGAACGTCGTAGCGGTCGCGCTCCAGCGTGAGTGGACGAGGATCGGACGCAGCCTTGCGGCGGACATCCGGTTCGACGACCCAACGGTGTCGCGACGTCATGCGCTGGTCGTGCGCCAGCCGGACGGATTGCGCGTGCTCGACGACCGCAGCCTCAACGGCGTGTTCGTCAACGGCGAGCGCGTCGAGTGGAGCACGCTGGCCGATGGCGACGAGGTCGTGATCGGGCGACATCACCTCCATTTCGTCGACGTTCCGGCGATCTCGGGGATGCGCTACAGCCGCTCCGGCGACCGCGAATCCGGCACTGCGCCGATCTGATCCTGAATACACGAATCGTTAGCGTCAGCGGCCGCGCCGCTGGCCTATAGTCAGGCGCCCGATGGCCGAGACGATCGCAGTTCTGTCCCAGAAGGGCGGGACCGGCAAGACGACCGCCGTTCGCACCCTGACCGACGTGTTCCGTCGCGTCGAGTTGCGCGTGCTCGCGGTCGACCTCGACCCCCAGGGCAACCTCTCGGACTACCTTGACGTCGACCCCGAGGCATCGCCGACGGTCGGCGACGTCCTCTCGGGCCAGGCGAAGGCACGTGACGCCGTCCACGACGGGATCATCCCCGCGAACATCAGCCTGGCAGAGGCCGAGCTGATGCTCGGCGGCAAGATGGGCCGCGAGCTGAGCCTCAAGAAGGCGCTGCGCGAGGTGCGCAACGACTACGACCTGATCATGATCGACTGTCCGCCGGCACTCGGCCTGCTGACGGTCAACGCGCTCGTCGCGGCCGACTACGCGCTGCTGTCGGCCGAGGCGCAGTACTTCGCGCT
>DASXDD010000056.1:0-1808 GCA_036490775.1 Solirubrobacteraceae bacterium
TATGGGCTTGATGCCCGGCTGGCGCGGCCCGCGCGAGCCAACCGAGCACGAGTCGCCGGAAGCCGCGGCGCTCCCCGAGCCGCCGCCGCCCGACAAGCCGGTGTTCGCGCTCAAGGCGATCTGCCTGATGCGCGGCAACCCCGCTCGCGGGCTCGACGCCCACCAGGGAATCGTGACCCTGTTCGACGGCGAGATCGGGGTGCCGACGGCGATCCTCGATGCGTCCGCCGTCACCGAGATCCGCACCGCCGCGGTGACCGCCGTCGCCACAAAGCAACTCGCGCGCGAGGACTCGCGCGTGCTCGCGATCCTCGGCGCCGGCGTCCAGTGTCGCTCGCACCTCGACGCGCTGCTCAGAATCGGGAAGTTCGACCACGTCCGCATCTACGCGCCGACCGAGGAGCATGCGCAGGCCGTGATCGACCAGGCGCCCGAGACCGACGCCGAGCTGAGCGTCGCCCCGAGCGCCGAGCTCGCCGTGCGCGGCGCAGATGTCGTAGTCACCGCCACCAGCGCCAGCCGACCGGTGCTCAAGCGCGAGTGGCTGAGCATCGGTGCGCACGTCAACGCGGTCGGCGCGAGCACTCCCGCCAACTGGGAGATCGACGTCGAGACGGTCGCGGCGAGCGCGCTGTTCGCCGACAGCCGCGAGTCGCTGCTGAACGAGGCCGGTGAGTTCGAGCTAGCGATCCAGGAGGGCGTGATCGAGGGCGAGGCGCACGTCCGCGCGGAGCTCGGCGAGGTGCTCGCCGGGCTCAAGCCGGGCCGCAAGGATGACACCGAGCTGACGCTGTTCAGGTCGCTCGGGCTTGCGGTCGAGGATCTCGCCGCTGCCGAGCTTGCGGTCGCTAACGCCCGCAATCAAGACCTCGGAACAGAGGTCGAGCTGTGATCGAGCTGGCCGAGATCGAACGCGCGCGTGAGCGCATCGCCGGCGTCGCCGTGCGCACGCCGCTCGTGCGCCTCTACCACGAGGACACGCCGCCCGACACCGAGATCTACCTCAAGCTCGAGCTGCTCCAGCCCATCAACTCGTTCAAGATCCGCGGTGCGACCAACGCGGTCCTGATGGCTCCGGAGTCAGAGCGCGCGAAGGGGCTCGTGACGGCGAGCGCCGGCAACATGGCCCAGGGCGTCGCGTGGGCCGCGCGCGACCTCGGCGTCACGGCGACGATCGCGGTCCCCGAGCACGCGCCCGAGGCCAAGCTCGCCGCGATCGACCGGCTCGGCGGCAAAGTGCTGAAGCTGCCCTACGAGGACTGGTGGAACGTGATCATCACCAGCCGCGTCGAGGGCGTCGACGGCCTGTTCGTGCACCCGGTCCAGGACGTGGGCGTGATGGCGGGCAACGGCACGATCGGACTCGAGATCCTCGAGGACCTGCCCGACCCCGACGCGGTCGTGATCCCTTACGGGGGCGGTGGGCTGACCGTCGGGATCGCGAGCGCGATCAAGGCGCTGCGCCCGCAGACGCGGATCTACACCGCCGAGCCCGAGACCGGCGCCGCGCTCGCCGCGGCCGTCGCGGCCGGCGAACCGACCGACGTCGAGTACCAGCCGTCGTTCGTCGACGGCTCGGGCAGCCGGCGCGTGCTCGACACGATGTGGCCGCGCGTGCGCCCGCTCGTCGACGACGCGTTCGCCGTGCCGATCAAAGACGCAGCGTCGGCGATCCGAGCGATCGCTGAGCGCGTGCGAGTCCTCCCCGAGGGCGCCGGTGCGCTTGCGCCCGCGGCCGCGCTCGCCGGCCGAGCGGGCCCGGGCAAGGTCGTCTGCATCGTCTCGGGCGGCAACATCAACCTGGCGAA
>DASXDD010000057.1:0-2517 GCA_036490775.1 Solirubrobacteraceae bacterium
AGGGTGCTCTTGCCCGATCCGTTGCGTCCCACGATCCCGAAGAACTCGCCGCGATGAACCTCAAAGGAGATCCCCCGCAACGCCCGCAACTCCCGGTACTGCACCCGACGCAACGGATGCACCACCCGCTCCTTGAGCGTGAAGTTGCGACTGGTCGGGACTCTGAACGCCTTCTCGACGCCGTGCGCTTCGATCACCACCGGTCCCGCGAGGACCTTCGCACGGGCCGACGATCGTCTGGCCAGCTCGCCGTCGTCGTCCAGTCCGAACGCGGCGCGCTGAAGTGAGTGCTGCAGATTCAGCATCAGAGCAGGGAGATCCTAGGGCTTCGTCCGGGCTTCAGATGGTGGCGCGCCAGCGCCGCAGCCGTTTTTGGACGAACGCCTGTGGTGGCGGAACGCTGGCATCCGACAGAGGTCCCCGCCGGTGGTGCCAATAGCGGCTGCGGACTGCGATCAGGTGCTTCCACACGATCCCTTGTGCCAGCTCGATCTCGGTGCCGAGAGTTTCTGTCTGGCCGAACAGTACGCGCACCGCTCGGCACAGCAGCCATGCCAGCGCGACCAGGGAGGAATCGGCGGCGATGAACCGCTCGAGCGCCCTGCGCTTCCCGGCCTCCAGGCGCGACTCACAGCGGATCAAGGCGGTTTGGGCCTGGGCCCGGCGCGACAGGTAGCCAAAGAAGTAGCCGGCCCGCCAGCGCGGGATCGACCGCCGGTCTGAGATCCCGCGGACCAGCCCGCGTCGAGTCCGGGGTCCCGCTCGATCCCTGGCGCCATGGGTGACGTCGCCGAACACCGCCCCCGGATGCTGGACGTAGTCATAGAGTGGGCGATCGACGTATGCCACTGGTCCAGCCGTCAGCGCGACCACGGCCAGCCAGTGATCGTGGAACTGAAAGCCGGGCGTGTCCGGAAAAGGGACTGCGAGGTCGATCAGCTCCCGGCGGAACATCGCCGCCGCGCCGGTGATCGTGTTCGCGATGACCATCGACGCCAGGTTGTCGTAGTTGTTGCGCCGGTCCTGCCAGAACGTCGTGCGGCGGACGCGGCCGTCGGCCTCGACCAGCCGCAGATCGGAGTAGACGAGAACCGCATCCCCAATGGCGCCGCGCAGCACAGCCAGCTTGTCAGGATGCCAGCGGTCGTCCTGATCGCATAGCGCGACCAACTCGATCCCCGCGGGTACGAGCTCCAGCGCACGCTCGAAGTTCCGGTAGAAGCCGAGCCGCTGCTCCGAGCGCGAGATCGTGAATCTCCGATCGCCTGCGACGACATGCACGAGGCGTTCGAAGCGCTCCGGCGCGGAGCAGTCATCGCTGATCAGGCAGATCCAGTCCTCGTCGGTCTGGCTGCGTAAGGACTCCACCTGTGCGCGGAACAGGGCTTCGTCGGGATCGAACGTCGCCATGCAGATGGCGATGGTTCCGGCGACCGGCGGCGCGTCCACCGGTGCGACCGCCGGCCTCCGGCTCACCGTGATCTCTCCGAGCCGTTGCTCCAGGCGCTGCCCGTCGGCGAGGTCGGCGGCGAGCGCCACCTCGATCGGTTGCGACCGGTCGGGCACCGTGATCGGCACGGTGGCCCAGAACCCGCTGAAGTAGGCGCGAGCCGCCGCCGACGCATTCGCGACGGCGATGTCCGGACGCGGAAGCCCGTGAGCGTCCGTGCGGTGCGCGACGCCGTCGACGACGACCTCCAGCTGTGTGATCCGCTGCTCAGGGTGAAAGCAGCTCCCCACGAAGAAGATCGTCGTCGCGCTGCCCGCGGGCAGAGAACCGGGCAGCGCCCGGTCAAGCCGGACTTCGAGCATCACACCCGCTCGGGATCGAGCACGACCTGCACATCAGCGTCGGCAACGACGTTTCCGGCGGCCGGTTTGGTCCCGTAGACATAGAAGTCGAGCAACCGGAGCATGTGGATCGCCATGCCACCCCCCTCGCCGCTGCGCGAGATCCAGCACTCCAACGAGTACCGGCCGGGCAGCAGCGGGTTCTCGATCTCCGCCACGATCCGCACGAGCTCACCCTCGGCGATCCGCACGGGCTCATGCCCCTGGCCATCCAGTTCCTTGCTGAACGCGAATACCCAGTCGCCCTCGCGATTGAGGCAGTGGAAGTTGAACACGGGGTTCACCAGCTCCTGCCGCGCGCGCGCCAGCAGGTTGAAGCGGAAGAGCTTCTCCTGCCCGACGTTGTCGACGCGCTGGCCCGCGTCGTCCTCGAGCCACACGTCCTCGAGCCGGACGTTGACGTCGGGCACGTCGATCGCGGCCTCACCGTTCTGCGACGCACTCGCGCCCCCGAAATTCAAGCGGTAGTAGCGCATCGCGGCTTCTTCGGGTTCGCCGAGGAAGCGTTGCTCTCCGTCGTGGATCAGCATCGCGCGGTCGCAGAAGGCTTGGACGGTGGCCATGTCGTGGGTGACGAGCACGAGGGTCTTGCCGGCGTCGCGTTTCTCGCGGAACACGTCGGTGCATTTCTGCGCGAAGGCGGCGTCGCCGACGGCCAGCACCTCG
>DASXDD010000058.1:0-10203 GCA_036490775.1 Solirubrobacteraceae bacterium
GGCGGTAGCGACGGACGACCGCGGCTCCCGGCTCGGACTGCTCTGCGCGCCGGTCTTTGACGAGCAGGACCTTCGATGATGTTGCTGTGGGGGTCATGGACAGCATGATCGGCTGCCGGCCGTCTAACGGCATTGGCCCTGCGTACAAAGTTCCAGCTAGCGGCTGGGCCTCGCGGCCCGCCGTGCGGCGGTGAGTGCATCGCGCGCGGCGCCCTTCACGCGGCGGTTCAACCGCCAGCGCGCGCCCGAGAACGCGAGGTTTGCGACCGTCGCAAAGCCGGTCTCGTCGGTGCGCAGCGCGAGCAGCAGGTGCGCGATCCGGTCGCCGGAGGGCAGCTCGGTGGCCGCCGCCTTGACGCAGTAGCAATGCACCCGCCGGCCGCCCGGGCGTACCAGCACCGCCCCAGCTTCGCCGACGAGCCAGACGCCGAGCGACGCGCGCTCGAGCACCAGACCGGTGGCTCGATGCAACTCACGCGCGTCGTGATCGAGCAGGTCGCCGAGCAGGCCGACCGACACGCGCTCGGCCTGCTCGTCGCTGCGGGGCCGCGGGCGCACGACGTTGGCACCCCGCGCCGCGTACAGCTCGGGGATGATCCAGGCCTGAGCGAGCGCCATCAGCGCGACCGCCGCAGTCGCCGGGTTGAGCGCGAGCAGCAATCCGGCCACGGCGATGAACGGCAGCGTGTGCGCGACGGTGATCGCCGTCCAGATCCGGCCGGTTCGGCGCAGCGAGCCGTCACTGACGCGCTGGCGCCAATAGACGCTCGCGAGCTCGGGCAGCGCCCCCTCGGTCGGCAGGCCGGCCGCGACCTGCGGTGAGCTCACCGCCGAGATCGGATCAGCCTCCGGCGATCGGCCGGCGGAGGATCACCAGCGGTGCGTCGACGGGCAGCTCGCGGACCTGCTCGGCGCTGCCCTCGCCCTGCGAGACGACCGCGAAGTAGCCGAGCTCAAGCTGTCCTCGCAACGCCGCAGCCGCAGCTTCGACGCTCTGCGGGTCGTCCTTGGTCCACTCGGCAAGGGTCGTGTGACCGGTCCGATCCATCCTGATCAGCTGAGACATTCGTTGAGCCTCCTGACGAGCGTGTGCCCGATCCATCCTACGCTCGCTTGCCGCGACTGCCCACGCTCCGAAATGGGTAGTGATGAGTAGCTTTGATGCAACGCTTGGACGAGTTTCTAATTTTCTGATGAACACCATCAAAGAATGCGCGCAAACTGTCGAGTTTGAAGCGTTGGTTCGATATGATGGTTTTCACAGGGGCAGTACTGGCGGACACGCGTGGGGAGCCCAATAGGGGGGCTCTCCGGAGGACCGGGGATTTCAGTGCGCGCGTGCGCCGGCCGAAGGTAGGGGTGCCACCGGCACCGCAGGACTAAATAGGACACACCGTTATGACGCCTCCATACGCCGTAGGCCATTCCGCGCGCCTGAAGGGATTCTCGGTCACACCGGGATCCGAGGCCGCGCTGACGCGCCAGTTTTCGCGCGCCCTCACGGGCCGCTCATGGTCGCGGCTGCGGCTGCTGGTCGACGTCATCGTCCTCTACCTCGCTTCGAGCGCAGCGCTGTTCGCCTCTCCCGCTTCGGCCGGCTCGGCGTCGCGGTGGCTGGCGGCGGCCTTCCCACTCTTGTGCCTCGGCCTGCTGCACGCCCGCCCGGGCCCCGACGACCGCCTGCACGGCTCGGTGCTCGACAGCTCCACAAACGTGCTGGGCATGGTCTCGCTGGCGGCGGTCCTGACGATCGCGACCGCCGCGATCCTCGGCACCTCGAACCCGATCGACCTGCCGCTGAGGCTATGGCTGTTCGGCGCCGTGTACCTCGGCGTCTCGCGAGTGATGCTGCTATCCGTCCGCCGCCAGGCGATCCGCAATCCCGCGCTCGCGACCCCGACGCTAGTCGTCGGCGCCGGCGCAGTCGGCGAGCACCTCGTCCGGCGCCTGGCCTCTGACACGCGCTACGGGCTGCGCCCGGTCGGATTCCTCGACTCCGACCCTCCCCCCTCCTCTGACCTCTCGCGGACCCCGGTCGCGCCGCTGCTCGGCGGCACGCGCGACCTCGCCGAGGCCGTCGCCGACACCGATGCGCGCCACGTGATCCTCGCGTTCGCCGCCGAGCCCGACCACCAGTTGCTCGAGACCGTCAAGCAGTGCCACGCTCTCGGCGTCGAGGTCTCGCTCGTGCCGCGGATGTTCGAAGCGGTCAACGACCGCTCGACGCTCGACCACGTCGGCGGCATGCCGGTCGTGTCGCTGCGTCCAACCGACCCGCGCGGCTGGCAGTTCGCGCTCAAGCACACGATCGACCGCGTGTTCGCGTTCGTCGCGCTGGTCGCGCTCGCGCCGATCATGATCGCGCTGGCGCTCGCCGTGAGGCTCGATTCGCCCGGTTCGGTGCTCTTCCGCCAGCGCCGCGTCGGCCGCGACGGGCGCACGTTCGACCTGCTCAAGTTCCGCACGATGCGCCAGGCCGGCGCCGACTCCGAGTTCCGCCCCGTCCACGGCAGCGCGCCCGGCGGGATCGAGGGCGAGGACCGCCGGACAAAGCTCGGCAAGGCGCTGCGCAGCTCCAGCCTCGACGAGCTGCCGCAGCTGCTCAACGTGCTGCGCGGCGAGATGAGCCTGATCGGCCCGCGCCCCGAGCGCCCGGAATTCGTCGAGCTGTTCTCCGCCGAGGTCGACCGTTACCAGGAGCGCCACCGGGTCAAGTCGGGGATCACAGGTTGGGCCCAGGTCAACGGGCTGCGCGGTCAGACTTCGATCGCCGACCGCGTCGAATGGGACAACTACTACATCCGCAACTGGTCGCTGCGCCTGGACCTGCGGATCATCGCGCTGACGCTGCTCGAGGTCCTGCACTTCCGCGGCTGAGCCGCGGCGGTCACACCCGGTCGCCGTCGCCCGGCGTTAGCGACGGCGCGTACACCGGCGTCGGTGGCGGCGCCAGCGATGCTGCAAGCCGGTCACGGCCGAGGGCCCGCGCGAGCGCAGCGAGCGGCGGCCCGCGCCGCACCGCGCCGCGCAACATCCCGGTCCCGTGGCCGAAGTGCATGACCGCGAGCACGACCGGGACGAGCGCTGCGGCCTGCTGATCGTCGGCGTCGCGCAGTGCACCGGCCCCGGCTGCGGCGAGCGCGAGGCCATAGACCCCGATGCCGCCGCGGGCGAGCCACCGCAGCGGCCGCGGCGCCGCGACGCTCGCTGCCGCCGTAATGACAAGGCTGGGCGCCAGCAGGTGCGAGCGGCGCATCGTCTGCGGGTGGCGCGCCGCGGTCCGCTCGCGATAATCGCCGTAATCGAGGTACTGGCGCCACAGCGACGGGATCGAGTTGCGTGGCGTGTACTCCGATGCCATCGCCGGCAGGCAGATCAGTTTCTCGTCGTGTTCGAGGAACCTGCCCGCCATCTCTGAGTCCTGGTTGCGCGCCCATCGCTCGTCCCAGCCGCCGTAGGCGATCAGCGTCTCGCGCGCCCATACGCCGGCGAACACGCCCGAATCGAGCTCGTACTCGCGCGCGGTCGTGCTGCGGTCGTTGGCCCACTTGCGCGAGCCGCCACGGCCCAGGCGCGTCCGCAGCGCCAGTGCTACCGCTCGCGACACCGGACCGTTGCCGGTCGCGATCGGCGGACCGCTGACCCACCGCGTGTCGCCGCGGTGCAGCCGCTCGACGCCGAGCGCCACGTAGTCGGCCGGATAGGTCGTGTGCGCGTCCATCCGCACGACCCATCGGCCGCGAGCGTGCGCGAGCCCGACGTTGAGCCCGCTCGGAGTCGTACGCCGCGGGTTTGAGAGCACCTTGATCCGCGGGTCGCGGCCGGCGAGCTCGCGCAGGATCTCCGGCGTCCTGTCGCTCGACCCGCCGTCGATCACGAGGAACTCCATCTCGCCCTCGAAGGACTGCTGGCGCATTGCCGATACGCTCGCCTCGATGTGCCGCGCCTCGTTGAGCACCGGCATCAGTACCGAGCATTCGGGCTTGTCTTCTCTGCCGGTCGCCGCCTCCATCTAGTGTCTCGGTTCAGAAGTTCGTGGGCACCGAGAGGCGCCTGCGGGGGCGGTGGTCAAGGACGCAGGAGCCGACGCGCAGCAGCGCTGCGCGAGGCGACGAGGACACCGACCAGCGTTCACGCAGGTCGCCTCGAATGCACGCGAGTTTCTGAATCGAGACACTAGGCTGGGCATTATGGCCAGGCGAATCCGCGTGCTGTACATGATCGGCTTCCTGTCTGACAACGGCGGGGCCGAGCGGTTCGCGCTGGGACTGGCCACGCATCTGCCACGCGACCGGTTCGAGCCGTGGGTCTGCGCGCCACGCGGTGCCGAGCCGCTGGCGCTCGAAGCGCTCGCCGAGGCCGGGATTCCGTTCATCGATCTCGGGCGCAAGGCCAAATGGGATGTCTACCGGCTCGCCGGGCTGTTCGGAGTCGTCCGCCGCCACCGCTTCGACGTGGTGCACACGCACATGTTCGGCTCCAACCTGTGGGGCACGCTGACCGCCGCGACCTGCCGGGTCCCGGTCGTGATCGCCCAGGAGCACACGTGGTCCTACGAGGGATCCCGGTGGCGCGTGTGGCTCGATCGTCACGTGATCGGGCGTCTGGCGACCAGGTTCGTCGCGGTCTCGCGTAACGACGCCGAGCAGATGGTCGAGATCGAGAAGATCCCGACGCGCAAGGTCACCTACATCCCGACTGCGTACCTCCGGCAGGCTGGCGACGGGCTCCCGCACGACCTGCGGACCGAGCTCGGCCTCCCAGCCGGCGCGCCGCTGTACGGCTCAGCGTCGAACATGCGCCCGCAGAAGGCGCTCGAGGTGATGCTCGACGCCCACGTGCTGATACGGGAGCAAATCCCCGACGCGCACCTCGTGCTCGCTGGTGGCGGACCGGCGCTGCCGGCACTCCAGCAACACGCCAGGGAACTGTCGATCGAGGACAGTGCGCACTTTCTCGGGGTTCGGTCAGATGTCGACTCGATGATCCGCTGCCTCGATGTCGCGGCGATGTCGTCCGATTTCGAAGGGATGCCGCTGTTCGCGCTCGAGTGCTTCGCCAACGGCACGCCGCTGGTCGCGACCGCCGTCGGTGGCCTCACCGAGATCGTCGACGACGGGCGCACGGGGCTGCTCGTGCCACCCCGTCGCCCCGACCTGCTCGCCGGCGCGATCACCGAGCTGATCCGCGACCCGGCCCGCCGTGAGCGCCTCGCGACCGCTGCGACCGCCGAGCTGAGCGCCTATGACATCGACACAATCGCCGGGCGCTGGGCCACGCTGTATGAGCAGTTGCTCGGCGACGCCTCGCCCGCGACCGAAACCGAAGTGGCGCATGGCTGAGGTGCTCGTGCTCTGCTACCACGCGCTCAGCGACAGCTGGGAGGCACCACTGTCGCTGTCGCCGGACCTGTTCGAGCGCCAGGTCTCACTGCTCGTCCGCCGCGGATGGCGCGGGACCACGTTCCGCGACGCCGTCCAGGCGCCGCCCGCCGACAAGACGCTCGCGGTGACGTTCGACGACGCGTTCGCATCGGTGTACGAGCACGCGTTTCCGATCCTCAGCTCGCTCGGCGTGCCGGCGACGGTGTTCGCGCCGACTTCGTTCATGGCCGAGCGCCAGCCCCTGCACTGGAACGGAATCGACCACTGGCTGCAGACCCAGTCGGCGCCGGAGCTGCGCGGGATGTCATGGGAGGACCTCGGCCGCCTGCATGAGGCCGGCTGGGAGGTTGGCTCGCACACGCGGACGCACCCGCGGCTGACGAGCCTCGACGACAAGGAGATGCGCGATGAGCTCGCCGAGTCCCGGCGCGAGATCGCCGCGAACCTGTCGGCGCCGTGCGAGACGGTCGCCTATCCCTACGGCGACGTCGACGAACGCGTCGCCGACGCGGCGCAGAGCGCCGGCTACCTCGCCGGCGCGGCGCTCGCCAGCGGGCTGCGCGCCCGTGGTCCGCAGCGATGGCCGCGCGTTGGCATCTACAACGGCGACCAGATGTGGCGATTTCGGCTGAAGATCAGTCGCGGCACGCGCCGACTGCGCGCATCGCGGTTCTGGCGCAGCGCCACGTCGCGATGACCGTCGCGCTGATCTACCACGACATCGCGCCGCAAGCACAGCAGGACCAGTGCGGCTTCCCTGGACCGATCGCCGCGCGCTACAAGCTCGAGCCCGAGCGGTTCGCCGAGCACCTCGATGCGATCGCCGCGACCGGGGTGTCGGTCGGTCAGGTCGGCGACGGCTCGCGCGCCGCGCTGACGTTCGACGACGGCGGCGCCTCGGCGCTGGACGCGGCTGAGGCGCTCGAACGGCGGGGCTGGCGGGGCCACTTCTTCATCACCACCGGCCGGATCGGGACGTCCGGGTTCCTGTCTGCGGCGCAGGTCCGCGAGCTCGCAGACCGCGGCCACCGCGTTGGTAGCCACTCGGTCAGCCACCCGACGTACATGGGCGAGCTGAGCGCCGCCGAGCTCGCCGACGAGTGGCGATCGAGCCGCGCGGCGCTGGCCGAGATCCTAGGCGGCGAGCCCGACAGCGCGGCGGTCCCGGGCGGCTTTCTGTCGGCCGCCGTGATCGACGAGGCAGCGAAGGCCGGCTACGGACTGCTCGCGACCTCACAACCGACGGTCAAGCCCGACACCCACCGGGGAATGCGCGTGCAGGGGAGGTTCACGATCTGGAACGCCACGGTCCCGTCGCGCGCAGCTGCCTACGCGCGTGGCGACCGGCTCGCGCTGATGAGCCTCTGGCTCGCGTGGCAGGCCAAGAGCGCGCCCAAGCGCGTCAGCCCGAAGGCGTACGAGACGCTCAGGCGCCGCTGGGCGCGGTCGCCGCGGTCGGCTCGAGGATAAACGCGGCGACGCGCGCGGTCTCCGCGTCGAGCGTCCGACGCCGGGCCAGCGCGAGGCCGCTCTCGATCAGATCGCCGCGTACGTCCGGTGAGTCCGCGATTCGCGAAAGCGCCGTCACCGCCGCCGTCGCATCGCGCGGTGGGATCAGCAGCGCAGCTTCGCCCGCCGCCTCGGCGACTCCTCCGACCGCCGTCGCGACGACCGGGACGCCGGACGCGAACGCCTCGATCAGCACCTGCGGCACCCCTTCGGTCAGCGACACGTGCAGGAACGCGTGCGAGGAGCGGTAGAGGTCGAGCAGCCCGCCGTCGATCGGAACGTAGCCCCGCACCTCGGAGTGTTCGGCCAACCCCAGCGTCTGCAGCCGCTGCTCGAGCTCGGCCGCCATCGGCCCCTCGCCACAGACGACCAGCCGCCAGCGCGGATCGCCGTCGCGCAACTGGGCGAGGATGTCGGCGAGCAGCAGCGGATTCTTCTCGCGGTCGATCCGCCCGACACTGAGCACCTGCAGGTCACCGTCGTAGGAGCGGGCGGCTGCCTGCTGCTCGCCGGCCTGGACGTCTGAAGCGTTGACCAGCGACACAGCGATCTCGAGCACCTCCGGCGCGTGGCGATAGTGACGCTCGAGCTCAGGACCGACGACGACGACCGGCGCCCGGCGCGCGAGCAGCCGCCACGAGAGCTCGAGCAGATCGGCCGCGAAATGCATCCATCGACGGGTCGGACGGCGGTTGCGGACATACGCCGGGAAGTCCTGGCGGACGCCGAGAACGAGTTGCTTGCGACGGATCAGCGCGAGCAGACTGAAAGCGACAGCGTGCGGGTAGGGTCCGAGCAGCCAGACGCGATCAGCATCGTCGAGCGCGTGCCAGAAACGTTGCAGGGACCGGAGAAGTGATGCAGCGACCGAGAGCGGCTTTGTGAGGCTCGAGTAGTGCGGAAGCTCTACAAACCTCACCGATGCTGGCAAGGGGTAGTGGAAGCTTTCCGGTTCCCGGTTAAGGCGCCCCACAATCGTCAGTTGCTCAACATGCGCAGCTAATGCGACCAGAAACAGCGCAAATGCGCGCTCCCCATACAGGACGTCGCCCTTTCGGGAATAGACGTAGTCGGTGAATGCGACGAGCTTCACCCGCTCATCGTACTTCTGCCCTTTCGGACACAACTGCCTCTAGGGCGGGCGCAGGGCTTGGCCCTTAGGCATTCAACAGGCAAACAGGGGAGTGGCGTGCTGCTGCGTAAGCTCGCGATCTCGATGATGGTGCTCGCGTCCGGAACCGGGGCGACGGCGCTGGCTGCAGGGACGCGCCACACGGCGCACGCACATGCCAAGCGGCTCTGCCAGCGGTTCGCTTCGACGTCGGGCTCTGACCGCACCGGCCAGGGCACACGCAGGCGACCGTTCAGGACCGTCGGGCGCCTCGATCGCTCGCTGCGCCCCGGCCAGACGGGCTGCCTGGGCGGCGGCACCTACGGCTCGATCCACACCCGCTTTCGCTTCATGAAGAGCGGCAGTCGCGACCAGCGGATCACGATCCGTTCGGTCCCGGGCCAGACAGCGACGCTCCGCGGCTACGTGATGATCATCGGCTCCTACGTGACGCTGTCGCGTCTGAAGATCGACGGCTCCAACGCCTTCTACACCCAGCATCCGTCTGGGGTCAACTGCCCGACGCCGACGTCCGAGCCGCTGACGATCGCGGGCGACAACGACACCCTCCAGCACGACGACTACTACCAGTCGGTGCCGAGTCTGCGCGGAAACGGGATCGGGATCGGCTTCTGGGGCCCCGTTAGCAACACGGTCATCCGCTTCAACAAGATCCACGACGTCGGCCAGTGCCAGGCCTATGACCACCTGATCTACCTGTCGCACGGCAACAACACCCAGATCTACGGCAACTGGCTCTGGAACGACCCCCACGGTCGCGCCGTCCAGCTCTACCCCGCTCCGACCAACTCGAAGATCTTCAACAACGTGATCGACCACGTCGGCGAGGGGTTCGCGATCGGCGATGAAAGCGGCGAGACCGTCTCGGGCAACCAGATCTTCAACAACATCGTCTCGAACTCGACCGGGCTGCCCTGGGAGCACATCCCCGGCGAGGCGATCCACGACATGTACGGCGGGCGCCCCGGGACCGGCAACAGCTTCCACAACAACGATCTGTTCCATAACCCGGGCGGCCTCGGCCACGTCTCCGCCGTCAAGGTCTACGGCAACAGCACGTCGATGAACCCCGAGTACGTCGATGCGGCCGGGCACAACTACGAACTGCGCCGCCCAAGCCGTCTGATCCGGCAGCACCTCTGGCGGCGCAACTACCTCAGGGCGCCCTAGCCACCCAAGCAGTCAACCGCAGGGCATAAGGGACCGGGAAGTTATGCGGACGCGACGTTCGTCCAGGCGCCGCCGTGCTCAGTTGCGCGCGGACGCCTCGCTACCGAAAAGTCGAGCATGAGACTCTGGGCCGCTCTGGCCGCCTGCATGACGGCGCTCTTGATTGGCACGGTTCCGTCGGCGCTCGCGAGTGCCGCCGCGCATCACCACGCGCCTGCCAAGCCCAAGCACCACCGCCACCGCTCCACTCGGCGATCGACGGCCAGGGCCAAGTCCGCGCGCCACAAGCGCGTTGTGCACAAGGCCGCTCCGAAGCCAAAGCCCGTCACGCCGCCGCACTTCGTGGTCGCCCCGACGGCGCCCGTCTCGGCCCCGACCTCCAGCGTCACCAAGGTTTCGACCCCGCCACCGACGACCACTACGCCCGCGCCGACGTCGACCAACCCGACCACCACCCCGATCCCGACCGGGCCGACCGCACCCGTGGCCCCTGCGATCACCTGCAACCTGTACGCGTCACCGTCGGGCTCGGACTCCTCGGGTAACGGCAGTCTTGCCGCTCCGTACGCGACGGTCAACAAGCTCGACGCCGCGCTGCGCCCGGGTCAGACCGGTTGCCTGCGCGCCGGCACCTACGGGTCGACGACCACTTGGATCCAGATCAACTCCAGCGGCACCTCGTCGGGCCGGATCACGATCGCGTCCTACCCCGGCGAGACAGCCACGGTCCGCGGCTACGTCGACATCGAAGGGTCCTACACGACGGTTTCGCACCTCAGCATCGACGGCTCCAACACCTTCTACACGCAGCACCCGGCGGGGGTCAACTGCCCCAGCCCGACGTCGGAGTCGCTGACGATCGGCGGCCACGACGACGTGCTCGAGTACGACGACTACTCCCAATCGGTCGCGAGCCTGCGCGGCAACGGCATCGGGATCGGCTTCTGGGGCAACGCCGACAACACGATCATCCGCTACGACAAGATCCACGACGTCGGCCAGTGCCAG
>DASXDD010000059.1:0-17409 GCA_036490775.1 Solirubrobacteraceae bacterium
TGACCCAAGCGCAGACGTAATCGAAGTCATGAGAGTTCCCGCACCGGGACCGGTGGCGGGCGCCTACCGCACGTTCGGAGAGACCCTGCGCGGGCTCAAGACGACGTTCGCACGGATCGTCGAGGGCCCGAGCACGATCCAATACCCGGAGGAGAAGACGCCGGTCTACCCGCGCTTCCGCGGCCGTCACAAGCTGCACCGGTTTGAGGACACGGGCCTGGAGAAATGCGTCGGCTGCTCGCTGTGCGCGGCCGCCTGCCCCGCGGACTGCATCCGTGTCGTCGCCGCCGAGAACACGCCGGAGAACCGCGTGTCGGCTGGCGAGCGCTACGCCGCCGTGTACGAGATCAACATGAGTCGCTGCATCTTCTGCGGCTACTGCGAGGTCGCGTGCCCGTTCGACGCGATCACGATGGGTCACGACTACGAGTTGTCTGACTACACGCGCTCTGACCTGATCTTCACCAAGGAGATGCTGCTCGCCGAGCCGATCGAGCGCACGCCGCTGCGCCAGGAGGGCGAGTGAGCGCCGTCTTGTTCTTCATCGCGGCGATCGGCGCGCTCGCCGGCGCGATCGGCGTGGTGATGGTACGTAACCCGTTCTACGCCGTGCTCGCGCTGGTCGCGCACCTGATCTCGCTGGCGGCGCTGTTCCTGCTGCTGCGAGCCGAGTTCGTCGCCGCGACCCAGGTCGTCGTCTACGCCGGCGCGGTGATGGTGCTCTACGTGTTCGTCGTCGCCTACGTCGGCGGCGGCGAGCAGATGCTCGGCGGCGCGGTGCTGCGCGTGCTCGGGCCGCTGTTCGCGCTCGCGGTTGCGATCGAGCTCTGCATCGCGATGCTGGGCTCGGCGCTGAAGGGGGTCTCGAGCAAGGGCGCGCCCTACGTCGCCGGGTTCGGCACGCCCAAGGAGATCGGCACGCTGTTCTTGACCAAGTATCTGTTCCCGTTCGAGGTTGCCTCGATCCTGCTGCTCGTGGCGGCGGTCGGCGCAGTCGCGCTCGCCCGCAGGCGACGCGGCCTCGAGGGACCCGACGAGCAATTCGAGCTGCGACTGCACGAGCCGCGTCCGGCCTACACCGGGACGATGGCCGAGGCGGCGGGCACCCGGATCGTCGAGCCGGCTGCGCCTGCCGAGGTTGGGAGCACGAGCGACCACGAGGGCGGCTGGTGATGGCGGGGAGGCACGGCTAATGGCGATCGGCTGGTACCTGGTCGTCTCGGCGCTGATCTTCTGCATCGGTGCCGCCGGCGTGCTCACGCACCGCAACCCGCTCGTGATCCTGCTGTGCCTGGAGCTGATGCTCAACGCCGCCAACCTCGCACTGGTCGCGTTCTCACGGATGTGGGGCACCAACGACGGCCAGGTGTTCGCCCTGATCGTGATGGTCGTCGCCGCATGCGAGGTGACGGTCGGCCTCGGCCTGATCGTCGCGATCTACCGCCGCCAGCTGCCGATCGACGTCGACGAGCTCAACGAACTGCAGGGGTAAGCGCGCGTGGCGACCACAACCTTCGGCTGGTTGATCCTGCTGTGCCCGCTCGTCGGGATGACCGTGATCTCCGTGAACTTCAAGCGCTTGCCCGGTCGCACAGCCGGCTGGATCGCGACGACGGCGATCGGGCTGTCGTTCGCGTTCGCGATCGCCGCGCTGCTGTCACTGCTGGGCCACAGCCCCGACCACCGCGAGCTGACCTCGACGCTGTGGAACTACGCCTCCACGGTCGGCGTCGACGCGAAGCTGTCGATCCTCGTCGACCCGCTATCGGTGTTCATGGCGCTGGTCGTGTCGGGCGTCTCGATGCTGATCCACGTGTACTCGGTCTCGTACATGACCTCCGATCGCGGCGACTCGCGCTACTTCGCCTACCTCAACTACTTCGTCTTCTCGATGCTGTTGCTGCTGCTCGCCGGCAACTTCTTGCTGCTGATCGTCGGCTGGGCGTTCGTCGGCGCGGCCTCGTATCTGCTGATCTCGTTCTGGTACCGCCGCACGACGGCCACGCGGGCGGGCCTGAAGGCGTTCGTGATCAACGTCGTCGGCGACGTCGGCCTCGTGCTCGGCACGTTCTTCTTGTTCAAGCACACGGGCACGGTCGACTTCGTCAAGACCTTCCACGAGGTCCCCCAGGTCTTCACCCACAACGACACCGATCTGACCGTCGCGTGCCTGCTGCTGCTCGTCGGCGCGTTCGCAAAGTCCGCCCAGGTGCCGCTGCACACATGGCTCCCGGACGCGATGGAGGGCCCGACCCCGGTCTCGGCGCTGATCCACGCCGCGACAATGGTCACCGCCGGCGTCTACCTGATCGCGCGCATGCACCCGCTGTTCGAGCAGTCGTCGACGGCCGCCGACGTCGGCGCGATCGGCGGCTGCCTGACGCTGCTGCTCGCCGCCACCGTCGGGCTCGTGGTCAGCGACCTCAAGCGCGTGATCGCCTACTCGACGATGTCCCAGATCGGCTACATGATCATGGCCGTCTCGGTGGGCGCCTACTCGGCCGGGCTGTTTCACCTGATGACGCACGCGTTCTTCAAAGCGCTGCTGTTCATGGGCGCCGGCTCGATCATCGGCGCGATGGCCGGCGAGCAGTCGCTTGACCGGATGGGCGGCTTCCGCAAGGCGATGCCGTTCACGTTTGCCTGCTTCATCATCGGCGGCCTCGCGCTGTCGGGTCTGCCGCCGTTCTCGGGCTGGCTGTCGAAGGACGACATCATCGCGTTCCTCGACCACCGCGGCGGCGGCTTTGTGATCCTCGGGATCGCCGGCTACGTCGGCGCGCTGCTCACGGCGATCTACACGTTCAGGATGATCTTCCGCGCGTTCTTCGGCGATCCGGTTCCCGAAGCCGTGGAGCTCGAGCACGGGCACCTCGCGCACGCCGAGGTGCCGACCAACCCGCTTACGGGGGAGCAGGAGGACACCGACGTCGGCTTCCCCGGGCCCGAGCACCACATCGCCGAGCGCGAGGTGCCGATGAAGATCGCGATGGGAGCGCTCGCGGCGCTCGCGGTCGTCGCCGGCGTGCTCCAGATCCCGGGCGTCGACGACGTCGTCACGAAGTTCCTCGCGCCGACGTTCGCCGACTCGAAGTACGCCCACGTCGAGGTCGCCGCCGGTCCCGCCTGGCTTGGCCTGATCGTCGGCGCCGCGATCGCGGTCGCCGGAATCGCGATCGCCTACCGGATCTGGGTCGTCGCGCCCGGCACGTCGAAGCGGGTGCGCGAGCGCGTGCCCGCCGTCTACCAGTTCCTCTCACACAAGTGGTACTTCGATGAGCTGATCGACTTCTTGGTCGTGCGCCCGACGCTGTGGGCCGGGCGCTTCACCCAATCGGTGCTCGAGCGCGTCGTGATCGGTGGCGTCGTCACCGACGGGACGACCGGCATCGTCCGCGCCGGCTCGGCGGCCGTACGGCGCGCCCAGACCGGCTTCATCCGGTACTACGCGGCCTTGATGCTGATCTGCATCGCCGCCGTCGCCCTCTACTTCCTGATCTCTTCGACGTGACACTCTCGATCCTGATCTGGCTGCCGCTCGTGATCGCGCTGATCGCGACCGTCGTGCCGCGCCCGTGGATCGGCCGCTTCGTATCGATCGCGAGCCTGGTCACGCTCGGCGTCGCGATCTCGTTTTTGGCCCGCTTCAAGCTCGGTCACTCCGGCCTTCAGTTCGTCACCGACAAGGTCTGGATCTCGGCGCTCGGGATCCACTACAAGCTCGGGCTTGATGGCCTCAACGTGTCGCTGGTCGTGCTCACGACCGTGCTGTTCTCGGCCTCGCTGATCTACAGCGCGTTTCGCGAGTGGGACCGCCCGCGGGCCTTCTACTTCCACTTCGGGCTGGCCCAGAGCGCCGTGCTCGGCGCGTTCTGCGCCCAGGACCTGGCGCTGTTCGTCGCGTTCTTTGACCTGATGCTGATCCCGTTCTACTTCCTGGTCGGGATGTGGGGTACGGGCGACCGCGTTCGGGCGACGACCAAGCTCGTGATCTACACGCTCGTGGGCTCGTTCTTCATGCTTGCCGCGGCGATCGCGACCGGCGCGCTGGCGGCATCCCAGCACGGGACGAACCTCGACTTCGCGCTGTCGGCGCTTCAGCAGCTGCCGCTCTCGCACGCCTCGCAGGAGTGGATCTTCCTGTGCTTCGCGGTCGCGTTCCTGGTGAAGATGCCGCTGGTCCCGTTCCACGGGTGGCTGGTCGAGGGCTACAAGTCGATGCCGATTCCGGCGGTCGCGGTGTTCTCCGCAATCCTCTCCAAGGTCGCCGCGTACGGGTTCCTGCGGATCGTGCTGCCGCTGTTCCCGTATGCCTCGGTGCATTACCAGACGCTGATGCTGCTGATCGCGCTGATCTCGATCCTGTGGGCGACCGCGCTTGCGTTCACGACCCCCGACGCGCGGCTCGTCGTCGCCTACTCGAGCGTCGCGCAGCTCGCGTTCATAACGCTCGGGATCTTCTCGCTGCGTCCCGAGGGCACCCAGGGAGCGCTGCTGCAGATGGTCAACCATGCGCTCGTGACCGCGCCCGCGTTCTTCATCGTGGCCGCGCTCGCGGCGCGCGCCGGCGGCTCGGAGCAGTTGCGCGACATGGGCGGGCTCGCGTTCCGCGCACCGGTGCTGGCGACGCTGTTCTTGATCGTCGCGCTTGCGACGCTCGCGATGCCGGGGTCCTCGAACTTCGTCGGTGAGTTCATGATCCTGCTCGGCGTCTTCCGCGCCAAGCTCGCGATCTCGGTGATCGCATTCGCGGGGGTGGTCGGCGCTGCCGTGTATGCCTTGCGGCTGTTCATCACCTCGATGCACAACCGGCTCGGCCCCCACGACGAGTCGCGAGAGATCGGGATCGCCGACGCCGCCGCGATCGTCCCGTTCGTCGCGGTGATCCTCGTGCTCGCGTTCTATCCCCAGTTCCTGCTCAAGCGCTCTGAGCCGACGGTCAGCTCGCAGACGCCGCTGGTGACCACGGTGGCCTCACGATGATCGCGCTCGCAGCCGCAACCGCTCAGATGAAGGGCCCGCACATCGACTGGGCGGCGCTGTCGCCGATCCTCGTCCCCGCGGTCGGCGGCCTCGTACTCCTGCTGCTCGGCCTGCTGCGCAGCGCCGTGATCCGCGAGCGCGCGGTCCCTGTGCTGGCGATCGTCACGTTCGCCGCGATGCTCGGATGCGCGATCTGGCGCTTTGACCATCCGGCCGAGATCGTCTCCTCCGCGCTGCGGATCGATCCGCTGGCGCTGACGCTGGACATGCTGTTCGCGGTCGCGGGGATCGCGACCGTGCTGCTGTCGTGGGGCAGCCGCGCCCCGCGCGAGGCGGGTCACGGCGAGTACCACGCGCTGCTGCTGTTCAGCGCGATGGGCATGGCCGTGTTCGTCTCGGCGCAGAACCTCGTGACGCTGTTCGTCGGGATCGAGCTGTTGTCGATCCCGCTGTACATCCTGTGCGCGTCGGAATCGCGGCGCGAGCACTCGCTCGAGTCCGGGCTCAAGTACCTCGTGATCGGCTCGGTCGGCTCGGCCACGCTCGCCTACGGCCTCGCGCTGATCTACGGCTCAACCGGCTCGACGGACTTCTCGGGGATCGCCTCCGCGATCGCCCACGGCAAGCTCGGCGTCGGGATCGCGGGCGACCCGATGCTGCTGACGGGGCTCGGGCTGTCGATCGTGGGGTTTGCGTTCAAGGCGTCGGTGGCGCCGTTTCATCAGTGGACCCCCGATGTCTACGAGGGTGCGCCGACCCCGATCACGGCGTTCATGGCGACCGCCACGAAGGCGGCCGCGCTCGGCGTGTTCATCCGCTTCTTCGACGTGGCCGCGTTCGGCGTGCACGACAAGTGGGCGCCGCTGCTGGCGACGGTCGCGGCGATCACGATGATCGTCGGCAACGTCGGCGCGCTCGGCCAGTCGTCGCTGAAGCGGATGCTCGGCTACTCCGGCGTCGCCCAGGCCGGCTACATGCTCGGCGGCGTGGTCGTCGGCACGCGGCTCGGGATCCAGGCCACCGTCCTGTACCTGATGTTCTACCTGGCGATGAACTTTGCGGCGTTTGCGGTGATCGTCGCCCAGGAGCGGGACTTCGCCGGCGACGACGTCGGCGGTGTCGGCGCCGACGACATGTCGTCGCTGGCCGGCCTTGGCACCCGCAACCCGCTGCTTGCGTGGTCGATCACGATCGCGATGCTGGCGCTCGCCGGGATCCCTGGCACGGTCGGGTTCATCGGCAAGTTCCAGCTGATCCACGCGCTCGTCGACGGCGACTACACGTGGCTTGCGATCGTCCTCGTGATCGGCTCGATGATCTCGCTCGGCTACTACCTGCGCGTGGTCGCGACGATCTGGATGCGCTCGGCCGCCACGACACCGCTCACCGCCGGGGTCGGCGCGGGTGCGACCGGTCTGGCGCCGATCGCCGGCGGCTCGCCTGAGGCTGACGTCGAGGACCAAGGGCCCTCGACGGCGCTCGCCCTGTTCGCCCATCGCGAGGTGACCGCTGTCGCGGTCGTGTTCGCGGCCGCGATCATCTTCTTCGGGATCTTCCCCTCGCCGCTGTTCAACCTCGCGGCGCACGCGGCGCAGGGATTCGGCTCGCTGCTGTAGGCGGTCGGGGGCTCGGGCTCGGGCTCGGGCGAGCGAGGCGAGCGGCGGCGAGCGAGGTGGAACCGGGCTGGTCGCCGTGCAAATGTGCGCGCACGCCGCAGCGGGCCGCGAGGTGAGCTGGATCGTGTCCGCTGTTCGGTGACGATTCAGCACACCTCGGTGTCGCGAGCCGCGCGAGCTGTGTTTTGCCCGCCTCTGCCCGACCGCGCCCGGGCAGACAAAAGCCCGCCCCGATGTGTAGTCAGAGCGGGCATGTGCATCGTGATGGGCGGTCCGGACGGAACGGCGAGGACCGCCGACCGGATGGGTACGATCAGCGGCCCTTGCAGTATCCGACTGAGAGCTTCACAGAAGCCGAGCGCGAGCGGCTGGCACCCCACTTCACGAACACCGACAGGCCGGTGTTCGCGCTCGTCGACCTGCCCGAGACCGTCAAGGGCGCGCTGTTCGCGCGCTACTCGCGCTACCAGGGGACGCTGCGACGGCTGTTCCTCGACGAGTTCGCGGCCGACGTGCCGGAGGCCCGCGAGGCCTGGGACGGCGCCGAGGGCGAACGCGCGGCAAAGCTCTACGAGCGGATCTTCCTCGGCTACGGGGATGACTCGGTTGCGCAGCTCGGTGGCGCCCATATCGCCTGCGAGTGGGTCTCAAACGTCCTGACCAAGGTCCTCCAGCGCCCCCGCCTCGGCGCCTATCTGGAGCAGTCAACGCGCTACATCGCCTATGACGCGCCGATGCCGGACCCGCCCGGCGGCTACCGCTACTACTACGACACCGAGCTCGGGCTGCGCTACGCCCAGGCGATGGACGAGTTGTTCTCGATCTACTCCCAAGCGCTGCCTCGAGTCGCGGCCTGGGCCAACGACGAGTTTCCGCGTGCCGATGGGGAGCCGGCAGCGGCGCACGAGCGCGCGATCAAGGCCAAGGCGCTGGATCTGCTGCGCGGGCTGCTGCCGGCCAGCTCGCTGTCGCACATGGGGATCTTCGCGACCGGCCAGACCTACGAGCAGCTGATCCTCCACCTGCTCGCGCACCCGCTGCCCGAGGCGCGCAGCTATGGGCGGATGATCCTCGACGAGGTCAAGGCTGTGATGCCGAGCTTCGTCTCGCGGATCGATCGTCCCGACCGCGGCGGCGAATGGGTCGGCTACCTCGAGTCGCGTGCTCGCGCCGGCGAGCGCTGGGCGCGGCGCCTAGGGCTGCGCGAGCACGGCGGCGATGACGATCTTGGCCCGTCGGTCGCGCTGACGCAGGTGCACGGCGACGAGGACGACCTGCTCGCGGCGCTGCTGTTCGAGGCAACCACAGCCTCGGAGGACACCGTCCGCGATGCGGTCGCGGCGCTGCACTCAGACGAGCGCGCCGACCTGCTGGGCGACCTCGTCGGCGACCGCGCCAACCGCCGGTACCGGCCCGGGCGTGGGTTCGAGGCGTTGCGCTACCGGTTTGAGATCGTCTCGGACTACGGCGCGTTCCGTGACCTCCAGCGCCACCGGATGCTCACCCCGCAATGGCAGGCGCTGACTCCCGACCTCGGCGCCGGCGTCCCCGAGCAGGTCGAGCTCGCCGGCTGCGGCGACGACTACCGGCGCGCGCTCGAGGTCTCTCACCGCGAGTACGACCGGCTGGTTACCGCCGGCCTGACGACCGCGGCGCCGTACGCCCTGTGCCTCGGCTACCGGATCCGCTACGTGCTCGACCTCAACGCGCGCGAGGCGATGCAGCTGATCGAGCTGCGCTCCGGCCGTGAGGGCCACCCCAGCTACCGCGCGGTCGCGCACGAGATGCACGCACAGATCGCCGCCGTCCATCCGGCCGTGGCGGCGGCGATGGTCCACGTCGACCGTGAGACCGAGCCGCGCCTGGAGCGGATCCTCTCAGAGTTGCGCTCGCACGCCCGCGGCGCGGCGCGTTAGCTGGTCTTCTCGAACTCCTGCTGGCGCAGCTCGATGCGCCTGATCTTGCCCGTCAGCGTCTTGGGGAGATCGGTGACGAACTCGACCTTGCGCGGGTACGCGTATGCCGACAGGTTGTCGCGCACGAACGCCTTCAGCTCCTCGGCGAGCTCGTCGGACGGATCGTGGCCGGCCGCGAGCACGACAAACGCCTTGACGACGTTGCCGCGCCGCTCGTCGGGCGAGGCGACCACTGCCGCCTCGGCGACCGCGGGGTGCTCGAGGCACGCCGACTCGACCTCGAACGGCCCGATCCGGTAACCGGCGGAGATGATCACGTCGTCGGCGCGCCCCTCGTACCAGTAGTAGCCGTCCTCGTCCTCCTTGGCGGCGTCCTTGGTGTGAAACCAGTCGCCGCCGAACACCTCCTGGCTGTCCTCCGGCGGCCGGTTCCAGTAGCCGAGCGGGTAGTGCGGGTTGGTCCGCGCCTTCAGGCAGATCTCGCCGCGCTCGCCCCGTGCGACCGGCCGCTCGTCCTCGTCGAGGATCGCGACCTCCCAGCCGGGCATCGGCTTGCCCATCGAGCCCTCGCGGACGTCCATGAACGGGTAGTTCGCGCACAGCGGATAGGACTCCGTGAGACCGTAGTAGTCGAGCACCGTGATCCCGTACTGCTCGCGAAACCAGCGGATCGCCTCCGGGTTCAGGGGCTCGCCCGCCGAGCAGACGATCCGGAACTTCTGTGGGTAGCGCGTGCCGGCGTCGGTGATCGACATCATCGAGCGGATCGCGGTCGGCGTCCCGAACACGTTGGAGACGCCGTGGCGCGAGAGGAACTCGAGCTGCTTGGTGGGGTTAAAGCCGCCGTCGCGCTGGTACACCGCCTGCACCGCGCCGTGGCGCCACGGCCCGATCAGCGGGCAGATGCCGGCCGCCCACGCCCACTCGCCCATGCCGTGGAACAGCTCGCCGTCCCGGACGTCGTGGCAGTAGATGAACTCCTCGTGGGCGAGGATGTAGCGGTGGGCGTGCAGGATCCCCTTGGCCAGCCCGGTCGTCCCCGACGAGTAGTACAGCTGCGCCGGATCGTCGGCAGCGCTGTCGTGGCAGTCGAACGTCGTCGAGCCGTGGCCGAGCAGCTCGTCGTCGAGGATCAGCAGGTGCTCGACCAGCGAGCGCTCCATCCGGTCGGCATTGGCCTTGTCGGTTACGAGCACCTTCGCCTGGGAATCGGTCAACCGATGGCGGATCCCGTCGTTGCCGTACAGGACCGACATCGACAGCAGGATCGCCCCGGCCTTCCAGGTACCGAAGAACGCCGCCGCGGTCTCGGGCGTGGCCGGCAGCAGCATCGCCACGCGGTCGCCCGGCTCCACTCCGTGGGCGACGAGGACGTTGGCAAAGCGATTGGAGGTGTCCTGCAGCTCGCCCCAGTTGACCTCGCGCACCGTGCCGTCGAAATGCTCGTGGACCATCGCGAGCTTGTCGCGCGGGTGACGGTCGCACACGTCAGCAGCGATGTTGTAGCGCGCGGGCACGTCCCAGCTGTGGCTCGCGCGGGCCTCGTCATAGGAGGAGATCGTCGGAGTGGAGCTCATCGAAGCATCATGCCGCCCCCGGCGTTCCGACTCAAGCCGCCTGTACTCTAGTTGCGAGGAGAATGACTTTCGAGCTGGGCTTGCTGCTCGGGGCCGGGTTTGCCGCCATTTCGGTTGCGGCATGGCTTGGCGTCCGCTCTCGCCGGGCGGCGACGCCTGAGGCCGGGATGCAGTCCGCGCTGCACGCGGCGACCTCGACGCTGCCGCACCTGCGAAGCGGGCTGACGCCGCGGACCGCCGAGCGCGCGCTTCCGCACCTGCGGGCGCTCACCGGCGCGGCAGCAATCGCGCTGGCCGACAACCGCGCCGTGCTCGCGATCGACGGCGAGGGGCGCGAGCAGGTGCGCCCCGGCGACCTGCTGTCGCGGCTGCTCGAGCGCACGCCCGATCACCGCGTGCACGTCGTACCGCAGCTCGTCTCGTCGGATCCGTCGTGCCCGTTGCGCTCGGCGGTGCTTGCGCCGTTGATCGTCCAAGGCAAGCGAACGGGAACGCTGATCATGTTCTACAAGTCCGTCGGGCGCCCCGGCCACGCCGAGCTGCGCGTTGTGCAGGAAGCCGCAAGCCTCGTCGCCGCGCAGGTCGAGCTGTCGATCGTCTCCGAGCAGGAGGAGCGCCTGGCGATGGCCGAGTTGCGGGCGCTACGTGCGCAGATCTCGCCACACTTCATCTACAACGCACTCGCCGCCGTCGCCGGCGACATCCACGACCGTCCCGACGAGGCGCGCGAGCTGCTCACCGACTTCGCCGAGTTCACCCGCTACCTGTTCCGCGACGGGCGCTCCTATGTGACGCTCGGTGAGGAGCTCGAGCACGTCGAGCGCTACCTGCGACTCGAGCAGGCGCGCTTTCGCGACAGCCTGCACGTGTCCGTCGAGGTGCCCGAGGAGGCGCGCAGCACGATCGTCCCGGCAATGTCGGTGCAGCCGCTGGTCGAGAACGCCGTGCGCCACGGCGTCGAGCGCCGTGCGGGAACCGGCCGCGTCGCGATCACCGCTGCGATCGTCGACGGTGACATCGAGCTGCGCGTGACCGACGACGGCGTAGGGATCGAGCCCGAGCGGGTCTCGCAGGTGCTCGCCGGCGCGGGCGGTGGGATCGGCGTCTCGAACGTCGACGCCCGGCTGCGCGCGACGTTTGGCGAACGCTACGCGCTGCGGCTAGAGTCACAGCTCGGCGCGGGGACGACGACCGTGATGACCGTCCCGCACCTGCGGGGAGAGATCCCCAACCCAGACGTTGCCGCCGTGGGCGTGGCTGGTGTGAGCCGGTGAGCGCCGACCGGCTGACGATTCTCGCCGTCGACGACGAGCGGACGCAGCTCGCGGACCTCGCGCGGCTGCTGCGAAGCTTCCCTTCGGTCGAGGACGTCGAGTGCGCGTCCGACGCGCACGACGCGCTCCGCAAGGCGTCATCGGAGCGCTACGACGCGATCTTCCTCGACGTGAAGATGCCCGACATCGACGGACTCGAACTCGGCCGTGTGCTGCGGCGATTCGCCGCGCCGCCGCAGCTCGTGTTCGTCAGCGCCTACGACAGCGCCGCCGCCGACGCGTTCGAGCTGCGGGCGCTCGACTATCTGAGAAAGCCCGTCAGCCGTCGCCGCGTGGAGGAGGCGCTCGACCGGGTCGCGGCCGCGGTCGACGCCGCCGGCGCGAGCGTCAGCCCGGGCAACGGCCACACTCGGCCTCCCCAGCAGCAATCGGGCGGCGACGGCGAGACGATCGCGGTCGCTGCCGCCAGCGGCGGCGCCACCCGCCTGATCGGCCGCGACACCGTGCTCTACGTCCAGTCCCACGGTGACTTCGTCCGCGTCGTGACCGCCGACGGGCGCTACCTGCTGCGCGCGACGCTGAGCGAGATCGAGCGCCGCTGGGAGCCGTTCGGGTTCGTACGTGTGCACCGCCAGTACGTCGCCAACCTGCACCGCGCAGTCGAGCTGCGGCCGCAGCTACGGGGCACGGCCGAGCTCGCGTTCGGCGACGGTCAGACGATCCCAATCGCCCGCCGGCAGGTCAACGGGCTCGGCAGGCGACTCGGGGTGTAAGCGCGGTCACGCCCGGCCCGCCGCCTCACACGATGCAGGAGGCTGAGATCAGCGTCAGTTCTCCTTGGCCTGCTCTTCCTTGATCTTGCCCTCGAGCTGAGACATCACGTCGGGGTCGCGCAGCGTCGTGACGTCGCCGAGCGCCCGGCCCTCGGCGATGTCGCGCAGCAGCCGGCGCATGATCTTGCCCGAGCGCGTCTTGGGGAGGTCGTCGGCCCAGATGATCCGCTTGGGCCGGGCGAACTTCCCGATCTTGTTGCCGACGTGCTCGCGGATCTCAGAGACGAGCTCGTCGGTGCCCTCGAGCGTGCCGCCGAGCGTCACGAACGCGCAGATCGACTGGCCGGTGTCCTCGTCTGACTGACCGATCACGGCCGCCTCGGCGACCTTCTGGTGCGAGACGATCGCCGACTCGACCTCGGCGGTCGACAGCCGGTGGCCCGAGACATTGACGACGTCGTCGATCCGGCCGATGATCCAGAAGTAGCCGTCCTTGTCCTTGCGCGCGGCGTCGCCGACGAGGTAGGTCTCCTTGCCGAACTTCGAGAAGTAGACCTCTTCGAACCGGTCGTCCTCTTTGTAGAGCGTGCGCAGCATCGACGGCCACGGGCGCCTGATGATCAGCAGACCCTGCCCTTCGTCGACAGGCTTGCCCTCGTTCTCGTCGACGACCTCGGCGGTGATCCCCGGGAACGGCCGGGTCGCCGATCCCGGCTTGGTCGAGACGATCCCGGGAAGCGGCGAGATCAAGATCGCGCCGGTCTCGGTCTGCCACCAGGTGTCGACGATCGGGCAGCGCTCGCCGCCGACGACCGTGTGGTACCAGAGCCACGCCTTCGGGTTGATCGGCTCGCCGACCGAGCCGAGCAGGCGCAGCTTCGAGAGGTCGAACTTCTCGACGTTCTCGACGCCCCACTTGATGCACGCGCGGATCGCGGTCGGCGCGGTGTAGAAGATCGTCACGCCGTAGCGCTCGGCGATCTCCCACCAGATGCCCTTGTGCGGGTAGTCCGGCGCGCCCTCCCACATGACGCTCGTGGCGCCGTTGGCCAGCGGTCCGTAGACGATGTAGGAGTGGCCGGTGACCCAGCCCACGTCGGCAGCGCACCAGTAGACGTCTTTCTCAGGCTTGAGGTCGAAGATATAGCGGTGGGTGGCCGAGACGCCGGTCAGGTAGCCGCCGGTCGTGTGCAGCACGCCCTTGGGCTTCGCGGTCGAGCCGCTGGTGTAGAGGACGTAGAGCGGGTGCTCGGCGTCGAGCTCCTCGGCCGCGCACTCGGCGTCGGCGTTCTCCATGACCTCGTGGAACCAGACGTCGCGCTTTGAGTCCATCTCGCACTCAGCGTCGGTGTGCTTGACCACAATGATGTGCTCGAGCGAGTCCAGGCCCTTCATCACCTTGTCGACCTGCTGCTTGATCGGCGCGGTCTTGCCCTTGCGCCGCGCGCCGTCGACGGTGACGAGCGCCTTGGCTTCGGAGAACTCCATCCGCTCCTTGACCGAGTCAGCCGAGAAGCCGCCGAAGACGACGTTGTGCACGGCCCCGATCCGCGCGCAGGCGAGCATCGAGATGATCACCTCGGGGATCATCGGCAGGTAGATCCCGACGACGTCGCCCTTCTCTACGCCGAGATCCTTCAGCGCGTTGGCGAACCGCTGCACGTCGGCGTGGAGGTCGGCGTACGTGAGGTCGCGCTCCTCGCCCTCCTCACCGCGCCAGTGGAACGCGACACGATCGCCGATCCCGGCCTCGACGTGCCGGTCCAGGCAGTTGTACGAAGCGTTGATCTTGCCGTCGGTGAACCACTTGTAGAACGGCGGGTTGGAGTCGTCGAGAGTCTCACTCGGCTCTTTGAACCAGTGAAGTTCCTTCGCCTGCTTGAGCCACCAGCCCTTCCAGTCCTTCTCGGCCTCCTCGTAGACCTTCGGGTCGCTCAGAACGGCGTTCTTGACGAACTCCTCGGGCGGGTCGAACCGCTCGATCTCGAGCATCTCCTCGAGCTTGGCCTCGAGCGTCTTGTCCTCAGAGCTTGTTGCCGTGTCTGCCATCTATGGGCTCCTCCTTCGTAGGCGCTCGGGCGTTTCGAGACGGATAGCTCCCTATTTCTACTCCTCACAGCACTTGGGCGCCGACTTACTCAGTCGGCGCCCAAGCTGCGCCACAGGTGTGGGGCTCCCGTGCCTTACCTGTTAACCCTCTCCGTAGGGTTGGCGTCCTTTAGCGGGTGAGCGGGTAAACGGGCAAGATCGTTCGCCCGAAGGTTGACTCGAGCACAATCGCGATCGACGTGTACCAAGCCGCGATCGCGGTCAGGAGGCCGATGTATCCGCCGAGCTTGATCGTGCCGTTGGTGCTCTGCAGGGTCCCGGTCAGCGCGGAGTTGCCGATGCCCAACACGATGAACGTGATCGCGAGCAGCAGGAACACGATCGCGACGGCGCCCGTGGTCCGCAGCGAAGCGAAGAACATCAGGGTCGTGAAGATCCCCCACGTCCACAGGTACAGCCCGATCACGCTGGTGATGTCCTTTGGCGGAACGCCCTTCAGGCCGACTGTGACGAGGAAGTAGAACGAGATCCAGAACGCACCGTAGGAGCAGAACGCGACAGCTCCGAACGTGTTGCCGGTGCGGAACTCCCAGATGCCGGCGATCAGCTGGGCGATGCCGCCGTAAGCGAGCGCCAAGCCGAGAACGCCGGTTAGCGAATTGTGGTCGACCAAGTTGGCGTTGATCATGCTGAGCATGAACGTCGTCGCGGCAAATCCGGCAAGCCCGAGCGGGGCCGGATTCGCCGGCACCCAACCTGCACTACGGCCTGCGTACGGATCCGCGGGGGCTACGTCTGCTTCGCGCCCGCCAACGTTTGACGCTTCCATATATCTCCTCCTACTTGGATAGGAATGACGCGCGTTAAGTTGCATTCGTTTGCAATCGCGGGCAACGACAGATCGCCGAACGGTCGGTCCGGTGCGACGAGCGGCGGTAGGAGGAGGACGAACGGAATCCGCTCGGAGAGGCCCCGCAGTCCCGGCCCCCTGCGTGGTTAGGGGGCCGGGACAGTCTCGGCCGGGGCCGTCGATCGCCGCCGCGCCATGCTGCCCTGTTCGGGCTGCGCCAATCGAGGAGGCGCTGCGAGCGGCGAAGTAACGATCACGAAGCGCAGGCTCCGCACCCGAGACATCGGCAAACGGCGCCCGCGGCGAGAGGCGCGGCGGACAGATGTCCTACGGCCCGGGCGGGCCGCCGGCGCGCCGAACTCAGTGTCGGCGCTTGCGCTTGCGCTTGGGCGTGGTCGAGCGAGTCGTCCGGGCCGCCACCGGTTCGGCCACGGGCTCCGGCTCGGGCGCGGGTTTGCCGCGGCCCGGCTTGGATCGTGCCTGCTTGCCCATCGTCGCGTTGCGCTGCTCACGCAACTGCTGAGACGATGGCCACGCTTCGGCGCGTCCGGTCTCCCACGCCTTTGGCATGCCGCTCGGCCACCGGCCGTACAACAGGTAAGCGACCGCCGCAAGCCAGTACGCCTGTACGACCGGCAGCTGCACGATCGGGATGATGATGAGCGCGCCCGCGAACATCCCGAGGTAGCCGAGGAATCGCGTCAGCAACCCGACGCGCATCGCGTGCACGCAGACCATCACGACCGAGATTGCGATCAGCAGCGCTGACGCCTGCACCAAGATCTGCGGCACGACCAGCACCGCCGAGGTGGTCACCGCGTGGGCCTGCTCGTAGGTCTGATTGCCGTGGCTGACGAAGTCGTTGGCCTTGATCGCGATCACGACGGCCGAGATCACCCCGGAAAACGCAGCCCCGATCCCGCCGACGATCGCGAGGATCCTGATGAAGCCGGGCGTCCTTGGGTTGCGCGCTTTCGATGCGCGTAACAGGAACACGAGCGTGCTGGTCAGCGTCAGCCACCCCACCATCTGGATCACCGAGCCGATCACGTCGGTAGCCGCGCGCTTGTGCTCGGTGATCAGACCGATCGTGATCTCTGAGACCTTGGTGTGCGGACCCGTGATCTGCAGCGCCGCCGCAGCGATCAGCGCGAACGCGGCGACGCCGGCGATCACGGCCTGGCGCGGGCGTACCCGCGCCTCGTAGAGCAACTGTTCGTCGGCTGACATCAGGCGATCGCCCGCCAGTGTATTGGCGGTTCTAAAGGCGCGCGGACGGGCGCTCTGGGCGGGCGGCGCGGGGCGGCTACCATTGCCCGTATGGAAGGAAGTGGATTCGGCAATCTGTTCGGCGACCCGGATGACCTTCAGCGCAAGCTCGGCGAGTTCGCGGAGCAGATGCAGGGGGCCCAGCGGCTCGCTTGGGCAGACAACGCGATAAAGCTTGCGGTCGACCTCACGGTCGCGTCTATCAACCGCGTCAACATCCAGGGCACGACCGAGCAGCAGGCCGAGCAGCTGCGCTCGGTGATGGCGGTCGTGTTCCCGGAAGCGGTCACGCTCGTGCGCGAAGCGCGCGAGGGCCTGCAGTAATCGACCCCGTGGGCTAGAGCGCTCCGAGCACGAGCTCGTCGTGCCCGGCTGGCTTGACGCTCCGCAGGATGTTCGTCACGACCCCATCGGGGCCGATCACGAACGTCGATCGCTCGTTGCCCATGTACGTGCGGCCGTAGCGGTTCTTCTCCACCCACACACCGTAGGCCTCGGCCACCGCGTGATCCTCGTCTGACAGCAGCGGGAACCCGAGGCTGTACTTCTCGTCGAACTTCGCAATCGGGGCAACCGGGTCGGGCGAGACGCCGAGCACGACCGCATTGGCCTGCTGGTAGTCGGCCCGGTGGTCGCGCACGCCGCATGCCTGCGTCGTGCATCCCGGTGTGTCGGCCTTGGGATAGAAGTAAAGGACGACTGTCTGGCCGCGGAGTCCCGACAGCGACACGGGGTTGCCGTGCTGGTCTTGGAGCGTGAAGTCCGGGGCCTGATCGCCGACTTGCGGTGCCATCGCGACGCCGGATCCTACTTGAGCAGCCGCGACAGCCGCCGGTCCTTAAGCAGCTTGCCGTCGGTCTGGCAGGTCGGGCAGTAACACATCACGTAGTCCTCATAGAACACGGCCTCGAGCTGGTCGCCGCAGCGTGGGCACGGCTCGCCGTTGCGGCGGTGCACGGTTAGCGGCATCGGCAGCTTGTCGGGGATCGGCACCGTCAGCGTCCGCTCGTAGTGCGCGATCGCGTCACCGAGCCGTTGCACGGTCGCCGCTCGCAGCGCGTCAGCTTCGGACTGGTCAAGGTCTGAGCCGCGCTTGAACGGC
>DASXDD010000060.1:0-9371 GCA_036490775.1 Solirubrobacteraceae bacterium
ACCCGCTCGACCGGCGAAGAAGCATTGCTCGCACTAATACGCAGAGCCAACCTGCCCGCCCCCGAAGTCAACGCCCGCGTCGGGGACTACATCGCCGACTTCCTCTGGCGCCAACAAAAACTGATCGTCGAACTCGACGGCTACCAATACCACCACACCCGCCGCGCGTTCGAGCAAAACCACCAACGCGACGCCCACCACCAACACCACGGGTTCACCGTCATCCGCCTCACCGGCCGGCAACTCACCGGCCAACCCGAGGCCATCGCAATCCAAATCGCAACGGCGCTAAAGAAAGCGGATTAGTCCTCGAACGGCATCGTCAGCTGGTCGTCGTGCTGACGCGCCGGCACGCGGCGCTCGCCCGGGAGGGGCGGCTCGGGCACGTGGGCCAATCGGATCCGGGAGCCCGAGTAGGCGAGCAGGCCGGCGATCGCGAGCGCGACGAAGATGCCCCACTCGATCCCGTAGCTGGTGATGTCGGCGCCGTGGCTGCTGGCGCCCTGCTTGTCGAACATTCGCCAGATGATCAGCACGCACGCCCACAGGCCGGCGCCCATGATCACGCCGCCGTCGCCGCCCGGAATGTGGAACGCCCGGCCCTCGGCGCGCTGATAGAGCAGGACGAGCACGCCGACGGCGACCAGCAGCACCGCCGCTTCGACGAACGAGAACGCGGCCCAGCCGGTCTGCGAGTCCGATGCCGGCACCGGCTTGCCGCTGATGATCACGAAGAACTGGCGCTGATACCAGGGCAGAAACAGCGACAGGAACAGCAGCATCGCCGCGATCGCCGCAAGCCGCCGCTCCGGCGGAAGCCGCCGCCACGCCCGCGCCACCCGTGCTCCGGCCGCACCGGCCCGCCAGGCGGCGTTGGCGGTTGGGCGCTCGTCGCTCATGCCCGTGTGCCTGCCGCTGCAGTGAGCCGATCCATCAGCATCTGGGCGTCATGATCCGACACGGGTCGGATCTGTCCCTGAAACGCGAGCGTCCAGTGCTCGGGTGGCCACTTGGCGATGTGGTCGAGAACCCCGACCATCGACTCCGCCGGGATCCACTCGGGCTCGTCGAGCACGACCTCGGCCGAGGTCGGAAAGCGCCACGGATACGGGTCGGGCTTGCCCGGTTTGCCGGGCCAGAGCTTCGATCGGTCCTCGTACATCTCGGCCTCAACCCGGATGCTCGCGGCGAACGCCTTGACCTGCGTCAGGTACAGCACGATCCGGTCGCCGGGTTCGATCTCGAGCGCCCGGTTTCGGTTTCGCTGCTTGAGCCCGATCACGCTGAAGCCGTGCTCGCTGGTCGCCTCGTAGTTCTCGGGCGAGCCGGTCAGGATCCAGGTGCGCGCCACGCGGCCGATTGTAGGCCCGGGCTCGGGCCCCGGAGCCTCACCGGGGGACGCCTAGAGGATCGGGATGTCCTGCACCTCGGTCGGCTCGGCGCGCTGGTGGTCGAGCCGTTCGATGTACCAATCGAGCAGCGCGCGGATCGCCTGCAACAGCTCGCGCAGCGCCGCCGCGAGCCGCTGCTGTAGCTCGGACGGGATCAGATCACGCAGTGATCGCACGATCGCGACGATCGCTTCAAGGTCGCGCTCGCTGCGATCGGGAGCGCCATCGGCGTCGTCGCGCGCGGCCTGCCAGCCGGCGGCCGGGGGCACCGCCTTCGCCGCGGTGCGCGCGGCCTCCGCTACGAGACGCTCGGCGGCGGCCGACGCTCGGTCAAGCCGCTGCTCAAGCCTGCGCAGCGCATCCTCGGGCGATCCAGCCGTCATCGGTCGCTCCTCATGGCGCCGGCGAACGTGACCTCGAGCGCCCCGTCCTCAAACCGAGCTGCAGTCGGGCTGAACCCCGCCATCGACGGCGGCAGCATCATCGTTCGCTTCTGCCCGTCGACGCCGACGATCAGCTCGAGGCCGATCTTCTTCAGCGAGATGTCGCCCTTACGCGCGAACGGGATCGCGAGCCGGACGCGGGCGCCATCGTCTGAGACCTCGAGCTCCTGGGTCAGTGCGTCGTGCAGCACCGCCGCCGGATCCATATCGCCGGAGAACAGCTCGCCGGCGAGCCGGTCGAGCATCTCTGCGCCGACCACCTCCTGCTCGAAGTACGGGGCGCGCAGCACCGGCACCGGCGCAAACGCCGACTCGACCAGCTCAAGGTGTTCCTCCTGCACCCGACGCCAGCCGGCGAAGTAGTCGCCGACGTCGGAGGGGAAGATCCGGTTGACGATCACGGCGTCGGTCAGGTACCCGTAGAGGTTGAGGTAGGTGAACGTCCGCATCGCCTCCCCGATCACCATCTTGTCGGGGTTCATCACGAGCCTGATCGTCGAGTGCTCGCGGTCGCGAAGGATCTCGTTCATCTCGATCAGGTTGCGCGACAGCCGCTGGATGTCCTCGAACACCGCCTGGCTGGGCAGCGAAATGTCCAACAGCGAGCGCGCGATCGGCCGCGCGGCCGCGAGCAGCTGGCGCTCGACCGGGAACACCTTGTCAAGCCACCAGCGCGCGACGTCGGGAAACGACAGCAACCGCAGCGTCTCGCCGGTGGGCGCGCAATCGACCACGATCACGTCCCACTCGCCGGTGCCGTGGTGACCCTGGAGCCGCAGCAGCGAGAAGAGCTCGTCCATTCCCGGCGGAACGGTCAGTTCCTCGGCCGAGATTCGGTCGACGCCGCGCTCGAGGAACAGGTCGCCGAGCCACTCCTGGACGCCGGCCCAGTGGCGCTCCATCTCCTCCTGGGCCTTGACCTCCTGGCCCCACAGCTGGTCGCCCGCCGGCTCCGGCTCCGACGACAGCTCGACGCCGAGCGAGTCCGACAGGCTGTGCGCGGGGTCGGTCGAGATCACCAGCGTGCGCTTGCCCGATGCGGCGCAGGCCCGGGCTGTGCACGCCGCAACCGACGTCTTCCCGACCCCGCCCTTGCCGGTGTAGAGGATCGTTCGCGGCCTCGTCACCGAGGCGAGTCTATGGGCTTGCGCGTGGCTACGAGACCTGAACGGTCCCGATGATCCGGGCGAAGTTGCCGGCCAGGTCGGTGGCGGCAAGCCGAACCGTGTACGTGCCGCGGCGCTTGAGCGCTGGGATCGCGAACGAGTGGCTGCCGTGCGAGAAGCCGGCGCTCGTCTGAAACACCGTCTGGGTGCCGCGGAGGAGCACGATCCCGACGTGCGAGACCTTCGAGAGCCTGAAGGCGATCGATGCCTGGTGCTTGAACTTGAGCCGCTGCGTGACGAGCTGAAGCACCGGCAGCGTCGTCAGGTAGGTCTCGAAGTGGTCGGCAGTCGTGCAGTAGACCGGGGCGTCGGTTCGCTGGCAGAGCTGCTGCAGGAAGCCGGTCACGAGTTCGTGGTAGCTGAGCGTGTCCTCGCTTCCGGGTTGGTACAGCGACCATGCGCCGGTGTCGAACCGCGGCAGCTCCGACTGGGCCTGCGCGTTGCCGGCCGCAAACAGCCGCTGGGCGATCACACTGCCGCTCACCTGACCGTAGTCGTAGAGGCCGATCAGCGACTGCAGGAACGCGTTGATGATGTCGGTGCCCGGCGCGAACGAGTACTGCAGGTAGCGGGCGCCGAACGGTGTGCGCTCGGCGACGCCGGTCTTCGGGGCGACCGAGAAGATCGGCAGCGCTTGCTGGGCGATCTGGAGGTAGTTGCCGTCGCCGCTGGCCTGATAGCCGCGGGTCAGTGCCTCGAGCGCGGTGCCCTGCGCCATCGCGCTCGTCCACGGCGGGCTGCCGCCGTCGAACTTGAAGTAGTACTCCCAGGTCAGCCCGCCGCCGCGCTGCGCCGCCAGCGGGATCATCTCGTTCAGCAGCGCGATCAGCTGCGGGTACGCGGCGCTGCCGGCCGTGTAGAGGCCATCGGCCTTGCCGAACGTGCCGAGCACCTGGAGCTCGATCCCCTGACCCGGGTAGTACTGCCAGACCAGGTTCGAGCCGCTGAACTCGACCCGCTGACCGGAGCCGAGCAGCGGCCCGGTGGTCCACCACTGACGATTGCGGGCGAGCGTCTGAAACAGGACCGGCAGCCGCGATGGCGTCAGCTGCCCGGATGCCGCGATCGCGTGCAGGTTGCTGACGACCGCCTCGAGTTCGGTCTTGCGCGTCCCGCGCAGCCGCTTCTCGCTCGCGATCGCGGCCGAGAAGCCTCGGTTGTACTGGCCGTACTGAGCGGGCGTGATCGCGTGCGTGTTGCGCAGCCGCACGAGCTCGGTTCGAACCGTGCGCTCGTTGCGCTTGGGCTTTGCCTTCGCTGCCGAGGCGACGACGACGGGGGCTGGGGTGGTCGCCGGCATCGTCAGATACGGGTCGTTGCGATGCAAGGCGTGACCGGCAGGGGTGAGCACGACCACCGGTGCGGCCCCTGCGGTGGACGGGAACAACATCAATATGAGCAGGCCAAATAGGCGCCTACGCACGAGCCCGATGCTACATTCGATGCAGTTCGGGCGCCTTGCTGAGGAGAAAGTTTCATGGATCATCGGATTCGGGGGCGGCGCGCCGTAGCTGCGCTGCTGTTGACGTTTTTGGCCTCGCTCGCGGTCGCTGCCTGCGGGAGCAGCAGCTCGTCATCGAGCGCTGACGCGGCCGGTCTGCTCAAGCAGACGTTCACCGGCCCGCACAAGATCAACAGCGGCAATCTCAACGTCAGCGTGACGATCAACCCGTCGGGGTCGGCCACGCTGAGCGGCCCGATCAAGCTCAGCTTCGGCGGTCCGTTCCAGAACAACGGCACCGGCAAGCTGCCGCAGTCGGACTTCACGATCAGCGTCAGCGCGCTGGGCAAGTCGGGCTCGCTGGGGCTCATATCGACCGGCTCGAGCGGCTACGTGACGCTCTCGGGGACGAGCTACCAGCTACCGAAGGCGACCTTCCAGAAGCTCGAATCAAGCCTCTCGCAGGTCGGTTCGTCGAGCTCGACGAGCAACTCCGGGGCGCTCTCGTCGCTGGGCATCAAGCCGCTCGACTGGCTCCAGGACCCGAAGGTGGTCGGCACCGAGAACGTAAACGGGACCGACACGACCCACATCACCGCAAGCGTCAACGTCGCCGCGTTCCTGAACGACTTCAGCACGCTGATCTCCAAGGCGTCCAAGCTCGGTGGCACGGCCGCAAGCGCCGCGGCGAATGGGATCCCGCCCGCGACCCGAACCAAGATCGCGAGCGAGGTCCAGAACCCCACGTTCGACGTCTGGACGGGCAACAGCGACAAGACGCTGCGCAAGGTGACGGTCGCGATGAGCGTCCCGGTCACCGGCACGACCTCGACGCAGCTCGGCGGGATCAGCTCGGCCGGCATCGGCCTGACGATGCAGTACGCCGACGTCAACCAGCCGCAGACGATCACCGCGCCCACGAACGTGCGGCCCTACAGCGAGTTCACCGCCAAGGTGCAGTCGTTCCTGCAGTCGGTGTCGGGTTCGTTCGGTGGCTCACTGCCCGGCACGACCAGCGGCAGCTCCGGCTCGAGCTCGGGCTCGGGGTCCAGCTCCGGCTCGGGATCGACCGGCGCCGCCGGCTCGAGCAAGATTCAGAAGTACAGCAAGTGCGTGACGGCTGCCGGGACTGACGTCGCGAAGCTGCAGCGCTGCGCATCGCTGCTCAACGGCGGCTAGCCGAAGCTACTCGGACTCGTAGTCGTCCTCGTCGGGCTCGATCTCGTCGACCTCGTCGACGTCATCGCCATCGTCGAGCGTCGAGCCGGGGTGGTGCCGCGCCTGGAAGCTCTCGAGCAGCTCGTCGCGGCGGTGCTCGTCGATCGCCGTCTCGTCTGAGATCAGCACCCAGTCGGCGCCCTCGAAGTCCTCCATGTTGAAGATCTCGGTGTCGAGGTGAGGTGAGTCGTCAACCGTGACCACGACCTCGGTCTGCGGGTTGAAATACGTACCCGGGCGGTTGACCAGGTCGTCAAGCTCGAAATGACGGTCTGCCATCGCGCGCAGAGTACCTGGATCGCCGGAGATCGTGGGGTCAGAGGTCTGCCAGCGAGGCGATCTCGCGCTCGATCTCGGCCTCGACCTCGAGCGGGGGCTTGCCCTGGCGCGCGCGCCTGTGATTGCGCGCGATCACGAGGTCGCGGATCTCCTCGCGCAGCGCCGGATCGATCATCGGCGCCGTCAGCCGCGCGAATTCTTCCTCGATGTCGATTGGAGCCTCGCCGCGGCGCAGGCGGCGGGCGTTGCGGGCCTCGAGCAGGTCGCGGATCTCGGTGTCGCGCTCGGCGATCGCGGCGGCCGATCCCGGCGCCGGGCCGCGCGACACGTCCGATTCCATCAGCAGGTGGTCCTTGCCGTACTCCTTCCAAGTCTTTGCACCTGAGAAAAGAGCCGCAAACGCGCCAATCGCGCCGAGGATGCAGACGACCCACAGAACGGTTCCGAACGCGTGTTGCACCAACTAAGTGTTGCGCACGGCACCTCGGCGCGCCAGAGGCACAACCGACCGGAACCAGCGGACGTTTGTGTGGTTGCGAGTGCCGCTGTATGGGGTACTCTTAATAGCGTTGACTGACTAGTCAATCTACGTTTTGCAGGGCCTTTCACAAGGAGAAACCCAAAGTGGTTGATTTCACGCTCACCGACGAGCAACGGAACATGCGCGAGATGGCGCATGATTTCGCCGAGAAGGAGATCCGCCCCGTCGCCTGGGAGTACGACAAGGACGGCACCTGGCCGGGCGACATCATCGAGAAGGCCTGGGAGCTGGGCCTGATGAACGGGCACCTGCCCGAGGAGTACGGCGGGCCGGGCCTCGGCTTTCTCGACGGCGCGATCATCGAAGAGGAGATCGCTTGGGGCTGCTCGGGCATCAGCACGTCGGTCACGTGCAACGGGCTGGCGACGGCGCCGGTCGTGCTCGCAGCCTCGGACGAGCTCAAGAAGCAGTATCTGGCCCCGATGAGCGAGGCGCCGCTGCTCGCATCGTTCTGCCTGACCGAGCCCGACGCCGGGTCCGACGTCTCGGGAATGAAGACGACCGCCGTCCGCAAGGGCGACAAGTGGGTCATCAACGGCTCCAAGTGCTTCATCACCAACGGCGAGTACGCCGACTGGTACACGGTCTACGCCAAGACCGACAAGGAGGCCGGGCACCGCGGCATCTCGTGCTTCATCGTCCCGCGCGAGGCCGGGGTGGTCGTCGACAAGCACGAGGACAAGATGGGCCAGCGTGCGTCGAACACCGCGACGATCACGTTCCCCGAGATCGAGATCCCGCTCAATCACCTCGTGGGCGAGGAGAACAAGGGATTCAAGATCGCGATGATGACGCTCGACCGGACCCGCCCGGGCGTGGCTGCGATGGCGACCGGAGTCGCACGCGCGGCGATGGAGTTCGCGATCGACTACTCCAAGGAGCGCGTCCAGTTCGGCGTCCCGATCGCGATGCACCAGGCGATCCAGTTCCTGATCGCCGACATGGCGACCAAGATCCACCTCGCGCGGCTTGCGACCTGGAACTCGGCGGTGCTGCTCGACCAGGGCAAGCGCAACACGCTCGAGTCCTCGCACGCCAAGCGGTTCGCAGCCGACACCGCGATGGAGGTCACGACCGACGCCGTGCAGGTCTACGGCGGCTACGGCTTCATCAAGGAGTACAAGGTCGAGAAGCTGATGCGCGACGCAAAGATCCTCCAGCTCTACGAGGGCACTGCGCAGATCCAGCGGCTCGTGATCGCGCGCGAGACGCTGCTCCCGCGGCGGGCCGAGCAGCCGTTGAAGACGACCGCTTAGCGGATCCTAGTCAGGGTCTTTACTTGCCGGGTCGGGGCTCGTCCTCGACCCGGCTCGGCTTGCGGCCGATCAAATCGAGCGGGTCGGGAGGTCTGACCGGCTCGTCCTCAGGAGGACGGACGCTCTCACCGCACTTCTGGCAGCGCGCTTCCAGGTAGCCGTTGACCCAATGACACTTGGGGCACTGCCATTGCGCTCTGTTGAGCCAGCGTCCGGTCGGATCGGGCATCACGATCGCGTCATTTCTGCGTCATCGCGTAAATCCCGATCACGATGATCCCGATGCAGACCACTCCACACACGAACGCCATCGAAAGGCCACCGAGACGCGCTCCGGAGCTCTGGGTGCCGTCAGCGGTGGTAGCGGTATCGGCGAGCTTGAGGCCGAGCAACAGGAATCCGAATATGACCACCGTGCCGGCGCCGGCGGCCAGCGTCACCAGGCAGATCTTCCAGATGGCGCTCCAGTCGACGATTGGCGTTGCGAGGACGAACATGATTGTCAGGCGAATGCGGGCGTCGCCTCGCCTGCCCGCTGCGCCTCGAGCTCCGGCGTCACGTTGGTGCGGTCGAGATCTCGCGCCGTGATTGCGTTGCGCTTCGAGAGGACGTAGAGCCCGAATGCGATCGCCGCCGCGAGCAGCGTGATCACGATCGCGCCCGCGTTGGTGTTCGTACCGAACAGGTCGGAGATGTGCCACATCGCAAACGCGACTAGCGCTGCCGAGGGCAGCGTGATCACCCACGCGATCCCCATCTGCCCGACGACAGGCCAGTGCACGATGCCGCCCCGCTTCCCGAGGCCCGCACCCATGACGCCGCCTGAGACGATCTGCGTCGTCGAGAGGGGATAGCCGTAGTAGGACGATGCGAGGATGGTCGCGGCGCTGGACGACTCGGCCGCGAAGCCCTGAGGCGACTCCACGGTCGTGATCCGGTTGCCCATCGTGTTGATGATGCGCCAGCCACCGCTGAGGGTGCCGAGCGCCATCGCGGTCGCGCATAGCAGCTTGACCCAAATCGGCACGCTGAAGTGGGCAGCGCTGAGGTGGCCGGTCGCGATCAAAGCGAGGGAGATCACGCCCATCGTCTTCTGCGCGTCATTCGTCCCGTGGGCCAGCGAAACAAGCGACGCCGAGCCGATCTGGCCATATCGGTAGCCGCGTCTTGCCTCCTTCTGACCGAGCCGGCGGATCAGCAGGTAGGCAGCAGTCGTAGAGAGGAAGGCGACCCCGCCGCAGATGAAGATCGCGAGCACGCCCGGAGCGACGACTTTCTCAACTATGCCGCGCGCGCTCACCGCCGAGGAGCCGACGTCTGCGATCGCCGCCCCAATCAGGCCGCCGATCAAGGCGTGGCTCGAACTTGACGGAATCGTGAAATACCACGTGATCAGATTCCAGATCATGGCGCCGATCAACGCCGCCTCGACGACCGCGAGTCCGTCCGCGCCGCCCGTCACCGCCGGGTTCACGATCCCCTTGGCGATCGTGGCCGCGACGCTGATCGAGATGAACGCGCCGACGAAGTTGAGCACGGCGGAGATCAGCACGGCGACCTTCGGCTTCAGTGCGCCGGTCGCGATCGACGTCGCCATCGCGTTGGCCGTGTCGTGAAAGCCGTTGGTGAAGTCGAA
>DASXDD010000061.1:0-2800 GCA_036490775.1 Solirubrobacteraceae bacterium
GATGACGCGCGACGACATGGACGTCGTGCGGTTCGAGTTCGAGCGCGCTGTTGGTGGTGCCCTCGAGGCCGGGTTCGATTTGTTAGAGCTGCACTGTGCGCACGGGTACCTGCTGTCGTCGTTCCTGTCGCCGCTGACCAACGAGCGCGACGATTCATACGGGGGGTCGTTGGCGGGACGGGCCCGGTTCCCGCTCGAGGTGTTCGACGCGTGCCGCGCGATCTGGCCGGAGGACAAGCCGATGAGCGTGCGGATCTCGGCGACCGACTGGGTGCCTGGCGGCTTTGACGCCGACGAGGCCGTGGCGTTCGCGCGGATGCTCCAGGAGCACGGGTGCGACATCGTCGACGTGTCCTCGGGTCAGGTGTCGCCGCTTGAGCGCCCGGCGTACGGGCGCAGCTTTCAGACGCCGTTTGCGGATCGGATTCGCAACGAGGTCGGGCTGCCGACGATCGCCGTCGGCGCGATCTCGAGCTACGACGACCTCAACACGATCATCGTCGCCGGGCGCGCCGACATGTGCGCGCTCGCGCGCCCCCACCTCTATGACCCGCACTGGACGCTGCACGCCGCGGCAGAGCAGGACTACGCCGGGGTCGCCTGGCCGGTTCAGTACCAGGCTGGCTCGCGGCGGCCGCCGACCGGTCGCGACGAGCTCGTCAAGGAGCTTGCGCGGACGTTTGAAGCCGCCCCGCTGGTGACAGATTCAGGCTCATGAGCGCGATCGTCGCGGCCGGACCGCTCGCCGCCGGCGAGCCGTTTCAGCCTCAGGATCTGGTCGTCACGCTGCTGGGCACGTACGTGCGCCCGTACTCGAGCACCGTCTGGTCGGGCGGCCTGGTGGTGTTGTTAGCTGAGTTCGGGTTCTCGCACGGCGCCGCCCGCGTCGCGCTGACGCGGCTCGTGCGCCGCGGCCTGATCACGCGCGTGCGCTCGGGGCGGCTCGTGCACTACCGGATCACGCCGCGCTGCGAGCGGGTGCTGCTCGAGGGCGACGGCCGGATCTTCTCGCTCGGCGACCCGCACGACGACGGCCGGACCTGGACGCTCCTATGGCACCAGATCCCCGAGGACCGGCGGCTGCAACGCAGTCGCCTCGCGCGTCGCCTGCGCTTCCTCGGGTTTGGGTCGGTGCAGGACAGCGTCTGGGTCTCGCCCCACGACCACTTCCTCGAGGTCGTCGAGCTGCTCGAGGAACTCGAGGTCGATGAGTTCGCGACGCTGTTCCGCGCGCCCGTCGACGCCGCTGCCGGCCTCGGCCCGTTCGTCTCGCGCGCGTGGAACATGAGCGGGCTTGCCGAGCGCTACGACGGCTTCTGTTCTGAGTTCGGGGCGTTCATTCGGCGTGGGCGCGTCCAGCGGCTGGGGGACCTCGAGGCGTTCATCGTGCGGACGCGGCTCGTGCACCTGTTCCGCGAGTTCCCGGTGATGGATCCCGAGCTCCCTGAGGAGCTCGCGCCGCTCGGGCGCGCGCGGGCGCGCGCGGTGGAGATCTTCCACGCGCTGTACGAGGGCCTGGCGGAGCCCTCGCAGCGGCACTTTGAGGCGGTTGTCGGGGTGGTCGAGGCGGGCGCTGCTTAGCCCTTCGGCACGAGCGCGAACACCCGGCTGGGACTTCCGGTGCCGCCGACCAGCTTCAGCGGCGAGACCACGATCAGCGCGCCGGCGATCGGCAGCTTGTCGAGGTTGGCGAGCTGGGTGAGCCCGAGGCGGCCGGCGCCGAGCAGCAAGTTGTGCAGCGGGAACGGCGGATCGAAACCGCCGGCCGCGCCCGCGTCGATCCCGACCGTCTCGACGCCGAAGCCGGAGATCGGGCGCTCCGATGCGAGCCAGCGAGACGCCTCGACGTCCGGTCCGGGCGTCTCGGGGCCGTTCTCGCCAACGTTCAGGAAGGCCGCCTCGTCCTGCGCGCGGCTGCCCCAGCCCGTCCTGAACAGGACCCAGGCGTTCTCGGGGATCCGGCCGTTCTCGGCTTCCCAGGCCTCTAGGTCGGCCACGGTGAGCAGGTAGCCGTTGTCGCGGTCTGTCTCGTAGCTCTTGTCGATCACGCACGCCGGGCCGACGAGGCTCTTCGGCGGGACCGAGGCCACATCGTTCCCGTCCTTGCCGGTGACCCAGTGGATCGGCGCGTCGAGGTGCGTGCCGACGTGCTCGCCGATCGTCAACGTGTACCAGGCCCAGGCGGGGCCGCGGTCGTCGTACTTGGAGATCTCCTCGCGCGTGAGGCCGGGCGTGTTGGCGAACGGCGGCGGCAGCTTGATCACCGGCGTCGATTCGGTGAGCGGCTGGGTCAGGTCGACGATCTCAACATTGCCGCCCGCCAGTGCGTCGACCAGGGCGGAGACTTGGGTCTGGGTGCTGGACATGGCGGCTCCTTCGGTGTGCGGAATGGTTAGCCCGCGCGGAAGGCCTCTTCAAGCCATTCAGCGCAGATCGTGGGATTCACTTTTGCGTCGAGTACGAGCGGTCCGTGCGGGTTGACGAGCCACTCCTCGACGACTGCAAGGTCATCGGTGTTGCGAATCGTCGCCGACTTGGCGCCGGCCGCCGCGGCGATCGCCGCGAGGTCTGCGTCGGGGAAGCGCACGAGTGAGACGTCGTGCCCCATCGGCTCGAAGTGGTGGACCTCCGCGCCGTACGCCGAGTCGTCGTAGATCAGCACGAGCAGCGTCAGCTTCAGCCGCGCGGCGGTCTCGAGCTCGGGCAGCGCGAGGAACGTGCCGCCGTCGCCGAGCGCCGCAACCGTGACGACGTCGGGGCGCGCGATCGAGGCGCCGATCGCGTTGCCGAGGCCGAGCCC
>DASXDD010000062.1:0-3534 GCA_036490775.1 Solirubrobacteraceae bacterium
AGGAGCTGCCTGCCGGTCGAGATGACGCTCTCGGGCACCTCGATCACCGGCATCCACCAGGCTTCGCGCATGTTGCCGAGCATCGCTCCCACCCGCATCACCATCCGCAGGCCGTCTCCGGTATTCGTGGGGACTGACACCGGGTGTGTCAGAGGCCCGCGCAGGAAAGCGCGCCTGAGCTGCTCGTCCCATTCAAAGCCACCGGTCGCCAGTACGACGTTGGGCGCGCGCACCACTTCGGTGCCTGCCGGTGTCTCGAACACGACGCCGGCCACGCGACCACCCTCGATCACCAGGTCGACGCCTCGGTACTGCGTCTCGATCGATACGTCGCGATCAAGACAGCCCCTCAGCAGGCGTCCGATCAGCGACAGTCCGAGTCCGCGCTCGTCGTTGTCGATCCGCCGTTGCCTCACCTCCGGTCCGATCTCGAGCGCCACCGGCTGTCCAAGCGTGGTCTCGCCGACGGCGATGTGCGTGTCGGGGAAATATGGCGACTCCTGCACGCGCTCCTGCCATTCCCCGAGCTCGCCCCACGGATACGGCGGGCACTCGAGCGTGCGGCCGCCCTTCGACGCAGCCCCCGGCTGCTCGGGATGGAAGTCGGGGAAGTCAGAAACGCACGTCCACTCGATCGGCGTGTGCTCCTCGAGGAACTCCGTCATCTCAGGGCCGCCATCGACGTAAGCCTCGATCAGCTCGTCGGAGAGGATCCCGTTCGACAGCGCCTTCAGGTAGGTCAGCGCAGCTTCTCGGCTGTCGTGACGATGCGGCGGGCGGTACGCGTTCGCCGGAATCCAGATCATCCCGCCCGAGTAGGCGCTAGTGCCGCCGACGCGCTCGTGCTTCTCGAACACGCCGACGCGCGCGCCGCATGCGGCGGCGGTGACCGCGGCAGTCAGCCCGGCGGCGCCGGTGCCCAGAACGAGGAGATCGAACTCAGGGGAAGCGTCGGTCACTCCTCACGCATAATAATGATATTGAATGCTCTGTGCAACCAGAATCGCGGCTAACTCGGAACACCAACGCTTAGGCAGTGTCGCGCCGCGAGGAAGGCCATTGTCATGCCCGGGCCAAGGGTGCCACCGGGTCCGGGATAGCCGGGCCCCATCGGGTGCGCGGTCGTATTCCCGGCTGCGTACAACCCCGGGATCGGCTCGCCGAAGCTGTTCAGAACGACGCCGTCAGGCGTCGTCGTGATGCCGCCCTTGGTTCCGATGACGCCCGACACGACCTCGACCGCGAAGAACGGCGCGCGCTCGACGGGACCCAATGCTGGGTGAGGCGCCTGCTGGTCGCCTAGGTACCGCTCATAGACCGTCTCACCCCGGTGGAAATCAGGGTCGCGACCCTCGCGCGCGTACTCGTTGAAGCGCTGCACGGTCTTCGTCAGCTGATCGCCATCGATGTCGAGCTCGGCAGCCATCTCCTTAAGCGTCCGGCCAGTCTTCAGCCACGCCGGTCCGGGCTCGCCCGCCTTGTAGTCGAGGAACCCATAGCGCGAGACGTGCTCGAAGTCGACGATCAGATAGGCAGGCAGGTTCGCGAAACCACCCGTCGCAGGGTCGTGGGCGTGGTACGCCTTGACAACGTCGTGGTAGTTGCCGGCTTCGTTGGAGAACCGCCGCCCGGCGCGGTTGACGATGATCGTGCCGGGCCAGATCCGCTCTACCTCGAGGCCGCGGTTTTCCTCCTCGCCGGGCAGCTTGGCCTGTGGCTGCCACCAAGCCTCCGTCATGTTGCCCAAGCCGGCACCGACGGCCATCGCCATGCGGATACCGTCGCCGGTGTTGTGCCGCGCCGAGCAACTGCCGTCGATCGGCCCCGGCAGGAAGCGCGCGACCATATCCGGCGACCACTCGTAGCCTCCGCACGCGAGGATCACAGCGGCGGTGCCAAGGATGAGCCCAGCGTCGGCCGTTTGCACTCCGTCCACCCTGCCGCCATCGACGTGCAGGCGCTCGACGGCGCACCCCGTGACCAACGTAACGCCTTGCTCGGCGCAGGCCTCAACGAGCGGCGCGACGAGCGCGTTGCCACGAGCGAAGCGACCCGAGTCTGGCTCGATCGCGACGTGCGTCGAACGCCATTCCTCGATCTCAGCCTGCGTTATCGCCGGCACCGCAAGCTCGCGGATACTTTCCGCAAGCGCTCCGAGCGGCTCCACGGCGTAGGGCTCCGGCTCGAGACCGCGTCCGCCGGCGCACCCACCGTCCCATTCGCGGTGGTAGTCGGGGAAGTTGGGCAACGACACATAACGGACGCCGCTCTCGGCTTCAATGAACGCAAGCATCTCAGGGCCATGATCGACAAACGACTCGAGCGCGCTCTCATCGGTCTTGCCTTGAGTGACCAACCGGAGATAGCGCAGCGCCGTCTCGCGATCATCGGGAATGCCGAGTTCTCGCATGTGTTGGTTGTCGGGAATCCAGATCATCCCGCCGGACATGGCCGTGGTGCCACCCAAGTAGTCGCTCTTCTCGAGCACGACCACGCTGGCGCCGGTGTTGCTCGCGTAGAGGGCTGCCGTCAGGGCAGCGCCTCCCGAGCCGACGACAACGACGTCAAATTCTTCGACGAGGTCTCCAGTCCACGTTCTCACGACTGTCGTGCCTCCATTGATTGAGGTTTAAGGTCGCGTAGACACGAGGTCACGCAGGAACATCGCCCCGGTCGCACCGTCCACCGCTCGGTGGTCGCAGGTGAGGGTCATCGCGATCACGCCTTTCTCGGCGAGCTGTCCGTCGACGAGGGCTACGCGTGGCTGTGTGGCGCCAACCGCGAGGATCGCGACCTGCGGGACGTTGACGATCGCCTCAAACTGGACGACCGAGAACATGCCGAGGTTCGACACGGTGAACGTCGCGCCTTGCATCTCGGCCATCGAGAGCCGACCGTCGCGTGTCCGCTCCACAAGCGCGCGGCGCTCGGACGCGATCTCATCGAGCGACAGCGACTCGACACCGCGCAGGACCGGCACGAGCAGGCCGCGCTCCGTAGCGACCGCGAGGCCGATGTCGGCGCGCTCGAACTGGTTGACGGCGAAGGCGTCGGCGTCGTAGTGCGCGTTGACCTTCGGATGCAGCGTCAGCGCATGGGCGCAGCGCATCAGCAACACGTCGGTGATCGTCACACCGTCGTGACCGTCACGCAGTGCGTTCCACGCCTCGGCGTCGGCTTCGACGGTGAGGTGAAAGACCGGAGCCTTCCAGGCCTCCTCCATACGCCGCGCGATCGTGCGACCGGTTGCGGTCAGCTTTACCTGGTTCGAGTCCGCGGCGACTGCGTCCAGCGCCGACTCGCTCATGTTGCGTCGGCGGTTCGAATGACCGCCAGGAGCACACCCACATCGATCGTGTCGCCCTCAGGCACGGCGACCTGGACGACCGTGCCCGCGACCGGCGCCGGCAGCTCAGCTTCGGCCTTGTCCATCTCGACGGTCAGCATCGGCTGACCCTCCGAGACGTCCTCACCCTCCGCGACCAGCCACTCGAGGACGGTCCCTTCGAGGACCGACATGCCCAGCTTCGGCAG
>DASXDD010000063.1:0-10959 GCA_036490775.1 Solirubrobacteraceae bacterium
GGCGAACGTCGCGCCGGTCCTGACCATTCCCGGCAACGTGCCGCGTCTCGCTTGGTCGAGCACTTCTCGCAGCCACGCCTCGGCCCTGCGCTTGGTGAAGTAGCCAGCTGGCGGCCGGCCGCGCTGAGTCCATGCCGGCCCGAGCTTCTTCTGCACCTGCCGGCCGTCGGGAAGCCGGTATTTCGCGTACCACGACGCCCCACGAGCGCGCTCAACCCTGAAGACATGCCCCGTCGGAGGTCGAAACAAATCGCTCATGGAGTGCAAATCGTACGCCGATCTGGGGACATATTGGGGACATACTTCGTTAGGCGCCCCTTTACCTAAAATGAAAAAGCCCGCTTTTGCGGGGCTTTTCTAGTGGGCCGTGGAGGAATCGAACCTCCAACCTTGGGATTAAGAGTCCCCTGCTCTGCCAATTGAGCTAACGGCCCTCGGCGGACGATGTTACTTAGGCCAATGGGCTCAGCACTGCTGGGCGATCTGCTGCGCTGCAGAGGGCTGGGCCTTGGCCTGGGTGAAGGTCTGCTTGATCGTCGTGCTGTTGGCCTTGGGCAGCAGGCTCTCGGCCTTCTGGGCGGCAAGGTCGCCCTTACGCGTGTCGCTGGCGGCGTACGAGCTGACCGCAAGGCACTCGAATGCCGTCGCCTCCTTCGGATTGGCCGCGGCGACTGTCTCCCAGGCGGCGGCCTCGTTTCTGTAGTTGCCGAGCCTGGCGTAGGCGCGGGCGGCAAGGATCGCGGTGTTGGGGTCGGGCGTCTTGGACAGCGCGAGGTAGCGCTGATAGGCCTGACCGAGTTCGGTGAGCTCGTTCTTGCCCGAGGCGGTGAAGGCGCTCGTGGTGCTGTTGAAGTTCGCGCTGTTCGTGGTCGCCGAGGTCCAGCGGGCCTGGACGAGCTGCGCCCATGCGGTCGGGTCGGTGGGCCGCTGCTTGGTGGCCTTCAACGCGGTCTTCTCCGCGGCGCTCACTGCCTGGCCCTGAGCGCTGCCCGAGCCGTTGCCGGTGAACGCGTTGAGGATGCCGCCGACGCCGTTGCCGGCACCGACGCCGAACAGCACGAGACCGCCACCGAGGATGATGGCGAGAAACAGATATACGGCCTGCACGGTGCGCCTGCGGCCGCGACTACGAAGATCGAAAAGCATGTCAACTAGGTTGGATCGAGCCCGTCACCGAACTGCGACGACTCCGCTGCTGCGCGAGCTGCTGCACGGCGATCGGCGAATCTGAGCATCACGATACTTGCGAGATATAAGAGGACTAGAGGAAGCATCTCCAGGCCCGTGGTCACAGGATCCGCTCCGGGCATGGCGGCCGCGATCACGGCCATTATGACCGTAGCGTAGCGCCAGTTTTTGGTCAGGGTGCGTCCGTTGATCACGCCGAGACGCTGCAGTCCGAGCAGCGCGAGCGGCAACTGGAACACCAGACCGATGCCGAGCATCGTCCAGATCTGGAACGTGTAGAACGTCTTCGCCTGTACGAGGATGTCGAAGTTCTCGCTGTTGTAGCCCTGGAGGAATCTCACGGCAGGTGGCAGCACGATGAAGTACGCGAACGCGACGCCGACCAGGAACAACGCCGGCGCGACGCCCATCAGCGGTAGCGCGAACCGTTTCTCCCGCGGATCCAGCGCCGGGATCACGAACGCGTACGCCTCGTAGATCAGCACCGGCAGCGCGAACAGCAACGCGAAGTACGCCGCGACCGTCAGCGTCGTCGTGAATGGCTCACCGACGCCGATCGTGATCGGCAGCCGTTTGGCGGTCTCCTGCGGGAGTGCCTTCGCGGCCTCCGCCATACCGGCCGCGGCCTGCGCGTACGCCTGCTTTGCGGCGGGGTCCCGCGAGGTCGCGGCGAGTGCCGTGTATGCCTTTGCCGTCTTCAGCAGCCCTCGCCGCTCGTTGACGAGGTCGCCGGTCGATCCCGAGATGTGGTTCGTGCTCGTCGCCGGGGTGGCGGGAAGCGACCGGTTGAGTGCATGCAGCAGCGCATGGTTCTGCCAGAAGCAGACCGCGAACGCGATCACGAGGAAGATTCCGCAGACGATCAGCCGCGAGCGCAGCTCGTCGAGGTGGTCGATGATGCTCAGGCGATCTTCGTGCCCAATGGGCCGCAGCACCTTCGACAAGGAGCGTTCCTCCGATCGCCGCTAGGAGCGGCGGTCTGACGACGCGGCAGAGGCCGCATCGCGCTCGGTCGTAGCGGCAGGCGTCGCCGACGCGGCCGTCAGCTCAGGCCGGTCCTCGTCGTCGTCGAGCTTGGAGCTACCGGTGATGCCGTCCTTGAATTCACGGATTCCGTGGCCGATTGACTTGCCGAGGCCCGGCAGGCGCTTCGGTCCGAAGATGAGCAGCACGATCAGCAGGACGACGATCAGATCGGCTGTTGGATTACGGAACATTCGGGCGTCCTCCGGATCGGGATTGCAAGGTTAGCGGTCGATCCCAGGGCGCACCAGAGCCTCACAGAATCGTCAAATGCCCGCTCCGTCCGGGGCTGCTGTCGAAGGATTCACTAAAAGCGTCCGAACTCGCTCAAGGTCGCTCCGGTTGCAGCCGATTAACGGGCCATCTGAGGTCCCCATGCACAACGATCCCAAACATCACTCCGTCCGCAAGATCGTGCTCCCCAGCGGGAAGAGCATCGAGGTCGTCCGTTTCAACGACACCGACGCTCCCCCGTCACGCGGCCTGCACATCTGCCCCGATTGCGACTCTGATCTGATTCAGCCGGTCGCTTGGTCCGAAGCCGCCGAGGAATGCTGGGAGCTCGTGCTGAGCTGCCCGAACTGTTGGTGGGAGGCCGAGGGCATCTACACCCAGGAGCAGGTCGAGGCGCTCGAGGAGCACCTCGACGACGGCCTCGCCGACATGCTCGACGACCTTCAGCGTCTCGCCCAGGCCAACATGGCCGACCAGATCGACCGCTTCATCACGGCGCTCCAAGGCGACCACATCCTCCCCGAGGACTTCTAGGCCCTACGCCCGACGGCCGCGCGGCAGCGCTGCGGCCGCTGATTAGGAATAGCGCTCGACGACGCCGTCGGCGACCAGCTCCAGCGCCGTTTGCTGGCGCTGCGGCAGTGCCGGCAGCTCGCCCTTGGCGGCCTCGACGAGCTCCATTGCGCGCGCTCTGGAGATCTCGAGCGCGCCCGTGGCCGCGATCCGGTCGCACACCGCAGCCGCGTCGACCGGAGTCCGGACCGTTCGCACGTCGAGCTCCTCGAGCTCGCGATCCCGCGAGCGCGCAACGATCAGCGGCAACGTCACGGTTCCGTCGAGAAGATCGGCGCCACGCGGTTTGCCGGTGCGCTCCGGCGGCCCCGAGACGTCGAGCACATCGTCGAGGATCTGGAACGCGAGCCCGATCTGCTCGCCGAATGCCGCCAGCGTCGCGGGCGACTCGTCGCCCTCCAACGCGCCGAGCTCGCATGCCGCGCGAAACAGCACGGCGGTCTTCAGGCGACAGCGCGCCAGGTAGCGCTCGACGCTGACGTCGGCGTCCCAGGCGTCGGCTCGTTGCATCAGCTCGCCCTGTGCCAGCTCGGAGCTCGCGCGCGACAGCACCCGCACCGCGGCCAGCGACCTTCCGGCGGCGAGTTGTGCGAACGCCCTGGAGAACAACAGGTCTCCGGTTGCCGTCGCGAGGCCGCGGCCTCCGGCCGCCACCACCGTCGGGCGGCCGCGGCGCAACGGCGAGCCGTCGAGCACGTCGTCGTGAACGAGTGTCGCTCCGTGGACCAGCTCGACCGCAACCGCCGCGCGTACGAGGCCCTCGGTCTCCGGTGGAGGGACACCCGCTGCTACGCACACGAGCAGTGGCCGCAAACGCTTGCCTCCCGCCGCGATCGTCTCGCCCGCGTGGCGCGCGAGCACCGGGCCGTGTCCGACGGCCAGCTCGGCCATCCGCGCCTCGACGCGGTCCATCAGCCGCGCGACAGCCTCGCCGCCGACGTCGACCACCGCCTGAACCGCCGCGGTCGTCACCTCGCCACCCCCTGGTGAAGGGCGATGATCCCGCCCGCCGTCAGCACGTAGCGAATCTGCCCGAGACCGCAGCGCGCCATCTTGGCCGCCAGCTCCGCGGGGCCCGGAAAGCGCTTGACCGAGTTCGGCAGGTAGCTGTAGGCCTGTGGGTCGCCGGCCAGTCGGCCGAGCGCCGGCACAGCGTGGTCGAACCACAGCTCAAAGAACCGCGACAGCGGCGGGCGCTGCGGCGTCGTGATCTCGAGCACGACGACGTGACCGCCAGGCCGGACGACGCGGGCCATCTCGCGCAGCCCCTGCTCCAGGTCGGAGAAGTTGCGCGCGCCGAATCCGACCGTCGCAGCGTCGAACTCACCGTCGGCGAACGGCAGCTCGAGTGCGTTGGCGGAGCGCACCACAAAACGTGTGCCTGGCCCCAGCGAGCGCGAATCGGCCTTGGCCCGCGCTAGCTCAAGCATCCGCTCGGAGAAGTCAGTCGCGACCACCTCGCCCCCCGGACTCACCCGCTGTGCAAGCTCCAGCGCCAGATCGCCGGTGCCGGTGGCGACGTCGAGCGCGCGCTCGCCAGGGCGCAGCTGGGCGAGGTCCGCCGCGCGCCGGCGCCACTGATGGTGCAGGCCCGCGGTCATGACCGTGTTCATCCGGTCATACAGGCCCGAGATCCGGTCGAACATCGCGCGCACCTGCGCCTCTTCGAGGGTGCCGGGTGCGCTACCCGGCGCAGTAGATGCGCTTCCGGTCACGGGCCCCCGATCGCGGCCTACTGCAGCTCGGACAGGAAGCCGACCAGGTTCTGGAACTTCTGCGGGCTGGTGGTCGCCAAAGACTTGAACGACGGCATCGGCGCGGTCGGGTTACGCAGCGTCGACGCGATCGCGCCCGGCGGGAGCTTGGAGCCGATGTGCGTGAGCGGCGGCCCAGGGCCGTTGTTGCCGTTGTCGCCGATCACGTGGCAGGCCAGGCAGCCGGACTGGCCGACGACCTCCTTGCCGGCGTTGAACGTGGCGATTTGGCTGGGGCTCAGGCCCGCGGGCGGCTTCATGTCGACGGAGTTCGGCGAGCCGGTGTTCGCACCGGTGAAGGTCAGGTAGCCCATCGCCACGATCGTCGCGATCCCGGCCGCGAGCGCCACCGGACGCCGCTCGATCCGCCGCTCGGGGCTGCGGTCGTAGAACGGCAGCAGGAACAGCAGGATCATGCAGATCGTCGGCACGCCGATCGTGGCCATCGGCGTGAACTTCGGCACGTTCTTCATCACGCGCAGGACCTCGAACAGGAAGAAGAAGTACCAGTCCGGGCGCGGAACATAGGTGGTCGTCGTAGGGTCGGCCTTGGGGCCGAGTTCGGCGCCGAACATCAGCGACAGGAACACGATCACGAGGATCACGATCATCGCCATCAGCGAGTCCTTGGCGACCGCGTATGGGAAGAACGGCTTGCCCTCGTTCTTCAGGATCGAGTATTCGCGGAGGTATGCCTCTTTGTCGGCCTGATTCACGAATTGACTCCCGCGCTCACACTTCGGCCTGGTCGACGACCTCGGCCTCGTGGTCGACCTTCAACCACGGCGGTGCGCTGATCCCGAGCTTGGTGACCAGGTACAGGTGTGCGCCGATCAACGCCGCGATCAGGCCGGGGATCAACAGCATGTGAATCGCATAGAACCGCGACAGTGTCGACGCGTTGAACTCCGGCCCACCACGCAGGAAGTCCGAGAGGAACGGACCGATGAGCGGGCCGGTGCCGTTGATGTTGACGCCGACGATCGTCGCCCAATAGGAGCGCTGGTCGAACGGCAGCAGGTAACCGGTGAAGCCCATCGCCAGCGTCAGGATCAACAGCACGACGCCGATGATCCAGGTCAGCTCCCGCGGGTACTTGTAGGCGCCGTAGAAGAACACGCGCCCCATGTGCAGGAAGATCAGGATGATCATCACCGAGGCGCCCCACTTGTGCATGCCACGCACGAATCCGCCGAGGAACACGTCGTCGGTCAGGTAGCGGACCGACTCGTAGGCGCCGCCCGAGGCCTCGGGCCGGTAATACATCGCCAGGAACACGCCGGTGACGGCCTGGTTGAGGAACGCAAACAGCGTCGCCGATCCGAGCGTGTATGCCCAGTTGATCCCGCGCGGGACCTTGCGGAACAGCATCCACCTGATCCCGGGCGACAGCGACGTGCGCTCATCGAGCCAGTCGACGACCGTGATCCCGGCCTCGATCGGCGCCGAGGGCCCTCCGTTCTCCTCGCCGGGTCGCTTCGGGCGCGGCTGCAGGGCCTTGGGAAGTGGTGGTGCGGGAAGCTTGGGCATTCGTTATCCGGTGGGGCGCGCCGGGGTCGAGAACCGGGCCGGGTACAGGTACTGGCCGATACCGTCCAGCGGCTGACCCGGATCACGCGGCGAGAACCGATGGAGCTCAGAGTTGACCGAGTAGCGCGGGCCGAGCTCGACTAGGCCGGTCGCTCGGTTCAGCCGCGTGTAGAAGCGGTCGAGCGGGCGCACCGGCGGGCCACCGGCGACCATCCCGCGGAAGTCGTAAACGCCACCGTGACACGGGCAGATGAAGCGCTCGGCAGCGGATACGAACCGCACCGGGCAGCCGAGGTGCATGCAGCGCGACGAGAGCGCAATGAAGTGGTTGTACTGATCCACGGGCTCGGTGTCGATCGAGGGGTCGCGTGCCCGCACGTACGCGATTGACTTGCCTGCCTCGCCCATGCCCGGGACGAGCACGATCACCTTGGTCGTGTACGTGCTGGCCGGGAAGTCAGTGGGCTTGCCGATCGCCTGCCACTCAAACGCGGTCTGGTGAAACACCGGCGCCAGCGCGAAGCCGAGCGCCGGCAGCGCAAACGCCGCGACCCCGATCGCGCCCGCACCCTGGACCGTGAGGTTCATGAACCTGCGCCGCGTGACTGTCTCGCCCTCGAACGCTCCCGGCATGTTGCGGTCGAGCGTGTACTTGGGCTTCGGGGTTTTGTGTCGGTCTGCCACGAGCGCTTTGATGGTACGGCGGGCGGAGGGATTCGGCCTCTGACAGCGTACCGCCTGGTGCGCGTCATGCGTCGGGTGATCCCCCGTTCGTATCGGGGTTTGAGGCGGGTGTTACAAGGTCGCCCGGCGGCGGGCGGCGGCCGCTTCGCGCAGCGCCTCGGCGGCGCGCGAGTCATGTGCGCGCGCGGACCCCTTCGCCGCCGTCAGCGCGTCGCTCGACCCCCAGCCGACGGCGACGGCGCCGGCCTCCCAAACGGCCTCGGAGAGGTCGCCGTCGCCGGCCGCCTGGGCCTGAGCGACGAGCGAGATCACGTCGGCGAGCTCGGCCACCGCCTCGAGGTCTCCGAGCTCGGCAAGGCGCGACAGCCCGAGCGCGTAGAGCTGATCGCCGAGCAACAGCGCGAGGTCGGGGTCCGCGGGGCGGATCACCCGCGGCTCGCCGTAGTGAAGCTGCGACCCCTCGTAGATCATCTCGAGCAGCAGCTCGTACTCCTGCTCGCGCCCGGCGGCGCGCGGGCCGCTTGCAGCGAGCTGAGGCGGGCCCGCCGGGTGGTCGGATGCTTGGGCGAGCTCGGCGAGCGCGCCACCCTGGCGACGGAGCTCGGCGACGAACGCTGTGCTCATGCGATCGCCTCAAACGCCGCGGCCGCCGCCCGCACCGTGCGAGCGACGAGGTCATCGGTGTGCGCGAGCGACGGAAACCACGCCTCGAACTGCGAGGCCGGCGGGTATACGCCACGCTCGAGCAGCTCCCGGCACCAGGCGCCGTATGCGTCGAGGTCGCAGGCCGCCGCGTCGGCATAGCTGGCTACGGGCTGCTCGCTGAAGAACACGGTCACGAGGCCCGGCACGCTCTGTACCTGCACCGGCACGCCGGCGGCCGCGGCCGCCTCGCGCATACCGCCGGCCGCGAGCTCGGTCGTGCGCTCAAGCTGGTCGTAGGCCGAAGCATCGAGTCGCGCGAGCGTCGCCAGGGCAGCGGCGACGGCGAGCGGATTGCCCGACAGCGTGCCGGCTTGGTAGACGTCGCCGGCCGGCGCGATCCGCTCCATCAGTGCGCGCGGACCGCCGTAGGCCGCAGCCGGCAGGCCGCCACCGACGACCTTGCCGAGGATCGACAGGTCAGGTGTGACCCCGTAGCGCTCCTGCGCTCCACCGCGGGCCACGCGAAACCCACTGATCACCTCGTCGAACACGAGCATCGCGCCGGTCTGCGACGCCCGCTCGCGGAGCAACTCGAGAAACCCCGGAGCAGGCGGCACGACGCCCATGTTGGCGGGGACCGGCTCGGCGATGATCGCCGCCAGCTCGTGGCGCTCGGTCGCGGCGACAAGCGTCTCGGGGTCGTTCCACGCAACGATCACGGTCGCCGCGGCGGCCGCGTTCGTCACCCCTGCGCTCGCCGGGATTCCCTGGGTCGCCAGCCCCGAGCCAGCGTCGGCGAGCAAGCCATCGACGTGGCCGTGATAGGCGCCGGAGAACTTGAGAACCAGCTCGCGCCCGGTGACGGCACGAGCCAGTCGAATCGCGCTCATCGTCGCCTCGGTTCCCGACGACGTCATTCGCAGCATCTCGACCGACGGGATCCGCTCGGCGACCTCAGCTGCGAGCTCGACTTCGCCTGCGGTCGGCGCCCCGAAGCTCGTCCCACGGGCGGCCGCAGCTGTGACCGCACTGACCACCGCCGGGTCAGCGTGTCCCAGGATCAGCGGTCCCCACGAACAGACCCAGTCGACGTACTCGTTGTCGTCGACGTCGTAGATCAGCGCGCCGCGCCCCGACTCAACGAAGACGGGGTCGCGCCCGATCGACCGCATCGCACGGACCGGGGAGTTGACCCCGCCCGGCAGCAGCGGCAGGGCTCGTCGGTAGAGATCTGCGGAGCGGCTCACACGCCGGCGTGTTTGCGTTCCCAGTCCCGGTAGTCCTCGGTGAAGTACAGCAGCCGGATCTTCTTGAACTCAGTCGAGGAGTACAGGGTCGAGCGCTCGTCGATCCCGGTCGAGTCAGCGATTGAGTCGAGGATCGCGTCGCACTCGTCCTTGGACCGCCCGTGCGCCATCGTGAAGATCGAGTACGGCCAGTCCTTGTACGTCGGGCGCTGGTAGCAGTGCGAGATTCCGCGGTAAGCCGCCATCTGCGGGCCCAGCTCCATGATCCGTTCGTCGGGCACCTTCCAGACGCCCATGCCGTTGGCGCTAAATCCGGCGCGGCGGTGGAACAGAATCGCCGCGACGCGACGCAGCAGCCGGCGCTCCTGCATGCGCTCGAGGTGGTCGAGCAGCTCGTCCTGGGCCATCCCGAGCTGCTCGGCGGCCGGCGCGAACGGCTCGGGGATGACGGGCAGGTCGCCTTGGAGCGCGCGAATCACGGCAATGTCCTGCTCGTCGTAGGGCTGGCGCTCGGTCTCGGCGGGAGGCGCGACCTCGACCGCCTTGGCGAGCGCGTCGGTCCCGCCCTCCATCTCGAGGTCCATCCGGATCTTGAACAGCTTCAGCGTCGGCAGCTGGCGGATCGAATCGGCGCCCGCGATCTCGGCCAGCACCTCGAGCGTCCGTTCGAGCCCGAGCGGCGAGTCGGGCTCGGTCGCGATCGTGAACCAGATGTTGAAGTCGTGGTTACGCAGGTAGTTGTGCGAAACACCCGGGTGCTCGTTGATCACCTTCGCCGCGCGCCACGGGTTGTCGGGGTCGACCTTCGCCGCGACCAGCATCGACGAGTAGCCAAGCGCGCGCGTGTCGAAGATCGGCGTGACCTGGCGGATGATCCGCTGCTCGAGCAGTCGCTGCACTCGGTCGATCACGTCCTCCTCGGCGATCCCCGCCTCGGCAGCGACGTGCTGGTAGGGCCGGGTGGCGATTGGGAACGAGCCCTGCATGAGGTTCAGCAGGCGCTTGTCGAGTTCGTCGAGGGGGATCGCGGCGCCGTGCTTGCGGCTTCGCAGCTTGGGACCGTGCGCGGAGCTCATTGAAGCCATCGGGCGGCATCCTTTGCGTGGTAGGTGATGACGATGTCGGCCCCGGCGCGACGGATGCTGGTGAGTGTCTCGAGCACCGTCGAGCGCTCGTCCAGGTACCCGGCCGCGGCGGCCGCCTTGACCATCGAGTACTCGCCGCTGACGTTGTAGGCGGCCACGGGCATCGACGTGTCGTCCTTGATGCGCCGGATCAGGTCGAGGTAGGGCAGCGCCGGCTTGACCATAACGATGTCGGCGCCCTCCTCGACGTCGAGGCGCGCCTCGCGGAGGGCTTCGTCGCCGTTGGCCGGATCCATCTGATAGCTGCGGCGGTCGCCGAACGCGGGCGCCGAGTCGGCGGCCTCGCGAAACGGCCCGTAGAAGGCGGAGGCGAACTTCGCCGAGTAGGCGAGGATCGGCGTGTCGGTGAGCCCATCCTCGTCGAGCGCGGCGCGGATCGCGCCGACGCGCCCGTCCATCATGTCGCTGGGGGCGATGATGTCGGCGCCGGCGCGCGCCTGCGAGGTGGCCGCGCGTGCGAGCAGCTCGAGCGTCGCGTCGTTGTCGATCGCACCGTCGGGTGCGACCACGCCGCAGTGTCCGTGGCTCGTGTACTCACACAGGCACAGATCGGCGATCACAAGCACCTCTGGGTGCGCCTCTTTGATCGCGCGCGTGGCGAGTTGAACGATCCCTTCGTCGTCCCAGGCGCCCGAGCCCTCCTCGTCCTTGGCGGCCGGCAGCCCGAACAGGAGCACCGCCGGGATGCCGAGCGCGGCGGCTTCGCCGGCCTCGGCGACGGCGTGCGCGATCGACAGCCGGTCGACGCCCGGCATCGCGTCGATCGGCTCGCGCCGGTCGATCCCGTGCGCCACGAACATCGGATAGACGAAGTCGGAGGCCGACAGATGGGTCTCGCGAACGAGTCCCCGGAGCGCGCGCGTGGCGCGCAGCCGGCGAAGGCGGGTCTGCGGGAACGGCATTGTTCAAACGAGAATACCGCCGGGCAACGGGCTG